>JAFZFX010000010.1 GCA_017555695.1 Alistipes sp. | reverse complement strand
TATTGAGAATAAATCCCCGCTTCCTCCTCGCGGCTCAACCCAAAAGCAAATATTATCAAATTTTTCACAATGGATTTCGTCTTTTTTCATACTTTCGCGTCTTATAGTCAAACGTGCGTTTGAAATATAAACATTTTGAATATGAAACTTAACTCAAAAACCAACATCGAACAACTCGCCAAATGGATAGATGAGTGGCAAGAACAACTCTTCCGCTACGCCTACTTCCGATTAGGTAACAGGAGTGATGCGGAGGACGTTGTGCAAGATGCCTTTTTGAAAGTCACATCATTGACCACACCACTCGCCAACCCAAAGGCCTATCTTTTCCGCACCGTTTCCAATGGTTGTGTCGATTTTATGCGACACAAATCACGCCTGAAACCTCTGGAGAAGGTAACATCCAATCCCACACCATCTCGTAGCGACGAAATGGAGGCCGAGGAGGAGTTCAACCGCATCGAACGACTATTAGCACATTTATCAGAACCGCAAACCGAAGTGATTAGACTACACATACACGCAGGTTTGAAATTTACCGAAATCGCAGAACTTCTCGACGAACCCGTAACTACCATAAAAAGTCGCTTCGCGAGTGGAATAGAGAAATTAAGACAATCATTTATCAACTAAAAAACGAGATTATGAAAGAGCAAGATTATAGCAGACAAGATGAGCAGATTATCGATATGCTCACACCCAAAGTAGAGGTAAAGCCATCCTCTGACCTACGAGAGAGAATACTCCGCGCGGCGGCGGAACAAAACCAGCAGACTGCGCCTCGCAAGAGCCGAATCCGATATTGGCTCGGAGCGGCAACATCGATGGCCGCCGTAGTGGCAATAGCAATAACATTTATGCTGAACACTTCGACCAACGCCCACGCGGCACGCAAATACTTCTCACAAGCAATCGTCGCAGCTCAAGAGGTCAAGACAATGATTATGAAGTTAAGCGTACGCACCGCCCATGACGAACCGATAGATTACATCGACCCCACACTCGACTTCATTCCCGCGACGGTTAAAGTTATCTACGACGAGCCGATGATGTGGAGTATCGAGAAAAAGAATGGCCGCGTCGCACTCTACAAGGGTGCTGACGAATCGGGCAACTACGCATATAATTGGATAGAGAAGGATGGCGAAGGCGTTGGATGGAAATTGGAACACAAGGGGTATTCGGATAACGACCTTGCAGTTTTGCTCGACCCTCGTCTGCTACTCAACGCCGAGCTGCGCACCGCCGAGAGAAACAAAGGCGCGAGATATGAGATTATAGACAACGGCGAGTTGATAATCGTGCAGGCTACAACAGAGGCGCAAGGTAACTTCTCGGAGAGCGATTATATGCTAAACACATCTATCGCCGAATCTAATACCATTCGTGAATACTCATTCGCAAAATCGACTGGCGAATTGATAAAGATGCGCATAAAGGCGATAGTTGGCAAACAGGCTATCACAATCATCGAGAGCGAAAGCATTGCCTATAACGAGCCTTTAGCTGTTAATGATTTGTACAACAAAGATTCATTCAGCAAGGTTACTTTTACCGATGTTGATTTTAAGCAAAACGGCCCCACTCCGCTTGCTGGCATCACAGCCGACGAAGCAGCAAAGATTATACTGGAGGCTATGAAGGATTGGGATGAGAATGTTCTCAATACGGCGTTATACTTTTACCAAGGTGACCTACGCAAAACTTTGGAGAACAAGTACAAAGGATTGGAGATTAAATCAATCGGCAGAGCATTCACTTCGGGATTGTATGCAGGACAGTTTGTAAAATGTAAAGTCGTCCTTGCCGACAGCAGCAAAGAGAGTTTGACACTTGCGATTCGCAACGACAATAAAAGCAAAGTGTGGTTAGTCGATGGCGGCTTGTAATCCTCGACACCCATAAGTATTTTCAAGGGCGGGCTTCGGCTCGCCTTTTCTTTTATCACTCACCATTGTTGGTAAAAATAAATGGAGTGAATATCTATCCGCTACACGGCGCAAAAAAAGAGCAAAAAAAAATGCCCGACAGAAGTCGAGCATTTCTATCTGAAAATTCACATAACGGCTACTATTTTGAAACTGCGACCGAACGAAAAGCGGAGCACAAAAAAAGCAGACCCCATAAAGGAATCTGCTTTAACATATATTTTGCTTGTATTAAAGTGGGTTTTCAAGGCTTGCGAATGAGTAAAAAGCGGAGCATACTTGATGTATGTGAGCATTTTTACTACGAGCGTAACGCCGAAAACAGCTTTAAGACAACAAAATTACTCAGCAACTACTGACAATGATACAGTAGCCTTAACCTCGCGGTGCAACTTAACCTCGGCAGTGTACTCACCTACAGTCTTGATAGACTCTACAGTGATAGCCTTGCGGTCTACAGTTACCTCCTTAGCAGCCAAAGCCTCAGCAACATCAGCAGATGTTACAGCACCGAAAATCTTACCCTCCTCGGCCTTAACAGTGATAACCAAAGGCAAGTTAGCAATCTTCTCGGCCAAAGCCTGAGCGTCAGCCAAAATCTTGGCGTCCTTGTGAGCGCGCTGGCGCAAGTTCTCAGCCAATACCTTCTTAGCAGAAGCTGTTGCAGCCTTAGCGTAACCCTGAGGAATCAAGTAATTGTTTGCGTAACCGGGCTTAACATTTACGATGTCGTTAGCATAGCCCAAGTTCTCTACATCTTTGATAAGAATAACCTCCATATTGCTCTCCTCCTCTTTATTATTTCATACAATCTGTTACGAACGGCAGAATAGCCAAGTGACGAGCACGCTTAACAGCCTGAGCCACCTTCTTCTGGAACTTCTGAGATGTACCTGTCAGACGACGGGGCAAAATCTTACCCTGCTCGTTGAGGAACTTCTTCAAGAACTCACCGTCCTTATAATCTACATACTTGATGCCCAACTTCTTGAAGCGGCAGTACTTCTTCTTCTTTACATCAACTGATACGGGATTCAAATAGCGAATCTCACCGCCCTTTACATTCTCCTGTGCCATAGTTTACTCCTCCTGTGATTTGTTAGCAAGCTTGGCGCGACGCTTTGCAGAGTACTCTACAGCGAACTTGTCCTGCTTGAAAGTTAAGAAACGAATGATGCGCTCGTCACGGCGGTAGCCAGTCTCAAGCTTCTCGATAAGATTGCCCTCACCCTCGAACTCAACGAGGAAGTAGAAACCGGTAGTCTTCTTCTGAATAGGATAAGCAAGCTTCTTCAAGCCCCAGTTCTCCACATTCACAATCTGACCGCCGTTCTCGGTGATGATGCCCTGGAATTTGTCAGCAACCTCCTTTACCTGTGCCTCTGAAAGGACGGGAGTGACAATGAAAACGGTTTCGTAATTGTTCATAATAGAATTAATTAAATGTTTTTATGCTATTTAGCGGTGCAAAGGTACAACTTTTTCGTGTAAAACAAAATTTTTTGAGTTTTTTTTGTTTCACACTACCCTCTCGCACCTACACTTAATCGATTTAATCCAAAAACTCCTTAATCTCTTTGTTGTACTGCGCGACTACAGCAGCCTTTTTAACCAAAGATTTCATCTGCTTGAGTTTTTCGCGCGACGCTGGCTGAATGAGATATGTCAAAAACGAGCCTGAAGGTTGGGGCTTACCATTTTCATACATTACTTTTTCAACCCCTATGACATATTTATTACCTTTTCCGCACATTATCACCTGCAATGGGAAAACATCGTGAGGGTCGTTATACTTTCTAAATTCGGCTACAACATTAGGGTCAGTCGCTACCGCAGGCCCAAGCATCGCAGAGGCCACACTATATTGCCAATACCCTCTATGCTTAAACACGAAAACATTGTGAAAAGGATAATCTTCACTGCCATAGACATCTTTTTCCACATAATGTTCACCATCATACACGCTCGTATCTGCAACTCTTGCCACTACCCAGCAAGGGTAACGGCGTAGCACGCTTTCGAGATTCTCGGGAATATCCACAACCTCCAGATTAAAATATTCGCTCAAACTAATCTTACTCAACGAGGGGTTATGAAGTATATATTTGACATTTCGGCCTCCAGACGCAACACTCGTCTCCTCCGCTGGCTCCCATCGCATCATTTTTGGTTTGCGGGTTTGAGCATAGGAGGTCACTGAGAGACTCGCCAATAACAAAATTAATAATACCCTAACATTCATACAGCACCACAAGTTAGTCACACAATGTAAAGTTACAAAAAAAGTTCTTACAACGAAAAATCAAAAAAGATAAAGGCGGGCGATTTACTTTTTGTGATTTTGAATTTTGAACCATAATTTACCTATCTTTGCATCATTAATTAATAATTATTAAGGTAGAGATGCTGCGCAAAATACTTTTTGTTGTCGCCACATATATAACCACTACGCTGGCTATGGCTCTGCAGAAGCCACTCTTTTTGCTGTGGTATGCTCAACAGGCGGCCGAGTCTTCGGCGAGCGAGCTGTTGGGCGTATCATTGCACGGACTCCTGCTCGACTCTACGGTAGCGGGATACATCTGCGTCATTCCGTGGCTGGCGATGCTCGTAGCGGTATGGGTAACCATCCCCGAGAGGGTTATGCGACGAGTACTGAACACATATTTTGTAGTGATGGCCATCGTGGCCTCGCTGCTCGTGGCATTCGACATCGGCTTGTTCCGCTATTGGGGTTTCCGCCTCGACAGCACCATCCTGCCCTACCTGGCCACACCCAAGGAGGCCGCAGCAAGCGCTACCGCAAGCGACATATTGCCGTCGGTGGTGCTCTTTGTGGCATACGCCGCACTGCTGATTGTGCTATGGCGATGGTGTAGCCGCATATACAAGCCCTATCGCCAGAACATCCTCAGCCGCGTGTTCTCCACCGTAGTGATGATAGGCGTGGGCGGTCTGCTCTTTTTGGCTATCCGCGGCGGCGTAGGCACCGCACCTGCCAATGTCAGCAAGGTATATTTCAGCAGCAATATGTTCCTGAATCAGGCCGCGACAAACCCCACATTCTCGTTCCTCTCGTCAGCCTCGCGCTCGGAACTCAGAGAGGGAGATTATCGCTACTTTAGCGACGAGGAGTGCCGTCAGCAGTTGCTCGCGTTGCGTGGCGAACCACAGATGGGAGCCGACAGCCTACAAGTGCTCTCCACCCAGCGCCCCAATGTGGTGTTGGTGATTTTAGAGAGTTTCGGCCGCACGATAACCGATGAGAGCATCAACGGCGAGGAGGTGACACCCCACCTGAACGCCCTAAAGCGAGAGGGTATTTGGTTTGAGAATATGTTTGCCAACTCGTTCCGCACCGACCGAGGCACGGTGGCCATAATGAGTGGCTACCCCACACACCCGACAGTATCGGTGATGAAGTACCCGCAGAAGGCCCACACGCTACCCGCCATTGCGCGCTCGTTGCAGGGCGAGGGTTACTTTACGACATTCACCTATGGCGGTGATGCCAACTTCACCAACACCATATCCTACCTCTACGGCACAGGCGTCGAGCGCATCAACGACCAGCACAACCTGCCCATCGAGGCACCGCTGGCGCAGTGGGGCTACGATGACAATGCGGTCTGCCCCTACTTTGCCGACGAGGTATTGGAGCTTGCCGCCGGCAACAAACCCTTCTTCGCTACGCTGCTTACGCTGAGTTCACACGAGCCTTTCGATGTACCCTACTCAAAGTTTGAGAACAAGATACTCAACGCCGCCGCATTCACCGACGAATGCGTGGGTCGTATGATTGGCAAGTGGCGCGAGTCACCAGCCTGGGACGATATGGTCGTGGTGCTGATTGCCGACCACAGCCTGGCCTACCCTTCGGAGTTGCAGGCGGGCGAACTGCAGCGCCAGCGCATACCTATGCTCTGGACGGGAGGCGCCATCAGCGAGGAGTATAGAGGTCTCGCCATCGGCACCTACTCATCGCAGGCCGACCTTGCCGTGACACTGCTTAGACAGATGGGCGTGGAGTGTAGCGACTTCGCCTTGAGCCACGATATACTCGACAGCCGCATACCTCACTTCGGCTTCTGGTCATTCAACAATGGCTTTGGAGTAATCTCTGCGGATGGTTATGTGCGCTACAACGCAACCAGCAACAGCATAATCGAGAGCGAGGGCAGCAACACCGAGTCACTCACTTTGGGTGGCAAGGCTATGGTACAGACAATGCATCAGGATTTATTACAACGATGAGAGGACTTATATTATATATATTGTGTTTGCTTGCGGCGTTATGCACTGGGTGTGAGTCGGACGAGAAGTTCGACTCGTCGCTCTTTACCGAGGTGCTATATTCGCCACAATACGCCTCTGGTTTCGAGATTCGCTCGACGGCTGACGGACGAGCCACAATCATCGAGAGTCGTAACCCCTGGCAAGGAGCAGAGGGGATAACCCACACCCTACTAATAGACCCCGACGGCCGATTCGGCAACTACGACAACTCTTCGGTACAACGCATCGAGGGTGCGGCGGAACGCATCGTTTGTATGTCATCTAGCTATGTGGCTATGCTCTCCACCATCGGTTGCAGCGAGAGCATCGTAGGTGTTTCGGGCATAGATTTCATCACGGATGATTATGTAAGCCGCAACCGCGACAAGATTGGCGACATTGGCTACGACAACAATATAGATTACGAATTGCTTGTAGCGCTCGACCCAGATATCGTACTGCTCTACGGCGTGAATGCTGCAAGTGCTATGGAGGGTAAGTTGCGCGAATTAGGCATCGCCTACACCTACATCGGCGAGTATGTCGAACACTCCCCACTTGGCAAAGCCGAATGGCTGGTGGCGCTATCACACATAGCGGGATGCAGAGAGCAGGGCGAGGCTATCTTCAGCACCATCCCCGAGCGATACAACGCCCTGAAGGAGATTGCCGCACGATGCGAGTCACAGCCAAAGGTTATGCTCAACACGCCTTACGGCGACAGTTGGTATATGCCCTCGACGCATAGTTATATGGCTCGACTGATAGCCGACGCTGCGGGCGACTACCTCTACGACCGCCAGACGGGTAACACCTCGGCCACCATCGACAACGAACAGGCCTATATGCTTGTATCGTCGGCCGACTGCTGGCTCAATGTTGGGCAAATCTACTCCTTGCAGGAGCTACGCAGCCGCTACCCAAAGTTATCGGATGTAGGTTGTGTCAAGCGCGGTGAGGTCTATAACTGTACACGCAGAATGAATCCGTCGGGAGGCAACGACTTTTGGGAGTCGGGCGTAGTGCGCCCCGATGTGATTCTGCGCGATTTGATAAAGATATTCCACCCCGAGGTGGAGTTACCCACAGCCCCCAACGAGGAGCTATACTACTACACTCGATTAGAATAAACTATAGATATGCAGCATCGCACAACCACACTATTCACTTTGCTCGCCACGATGGTGGTGGTGCTCTTTGCCCTCGACATTGCCGTCGGCTCGGTGAACATTCCGCTGAGCGACATCTGGGCGGCATTCACGGGAGGAGAGTGCGACCCTACGAAGGCAAAAATCATCATCGACATACGACTGTTGAAAGCCGCTGTAGCCATCCTGGCCGGTGCAGCACTATCGGTCAGCGGACTGCAGATGCAGACTCTGTTCCGTAACCCGCTGGCGGGCCCTTATGTATTGGGCGTGAGTTCGGGTGCAAGCCTCGGCGTGGCGCTCTTCATCCTCGGTGCGCCGTTGATGGGCGTGGCTTCGTCGCCACTGCTATCGACACTCGGCATTGCTGGCGCTGCGTGGATAGGTGCAGCAGGCATATTGGCCGTAGTGGCTGCCGTGAGCCGTCGCATAAAGGATATTATGGTGATACTCATCCTCGGAATGATGATTGGCTCGGCCGTCAGCGCCGTAGTGCAGGTGTTGCAGTACTTGAGCAACGAAGAGTCGTTAAAGAGTTTCATCGTATGGACTATGGGATCGTTGGGCGATGTTAGCTCCTCACAGTTAATGCTGGTTGCTCCCGCTATCGTTGCGGGTCTGGCGGTGGCTGTAGCGGCTATCAAGCCTATGAATATATTGCTCCTGGGCGAGGCTTACGCCCGCACGATGGGCCTTAACATACGACGCACGCGAGCGATGATTCTGCTCTCGACAACACTGTTGGCAGGTACTATCACTGCATTCTGCGGTCCTATCGGCTTTATAGGTCTGGCGATTCCTCACCTATCGAGGATGCTCTTCCGTAGTGCCGATCACCGCATATTGCTCCCCGCATCGGCTCTCACGGGCTCTGTTGCATTACTACTGTGCGACATCGGCTCGAAGTTGCTCGCCCTACCCGTAAACACCATCACGGCTCTGCTCGGCATACCTATCGTGGTGTGGGTAGTCATCAGAAACAAAAACATCGTTTAACACTATGATACGATTCCAAAACCTCAGATTGGGCTACGACGAGCGCACGCTTATCGAACACCTTAGCTCCGAGATAGGCGCAGGATGCCTTACGGCACTCATCGGCCGCAACGGAACGGGCAAGAGTACTCTACTGCGCGCCATAGCGGGCATAGGCACGGTGCAGGAGGGTACGATTAGTATCGACGGCGAGGATATCTCGTCGCTCTCGGCGGCACGAATGGCAACACTCGTCGCCTTTGTCACCACCGACAAGGTACGCATCGCCAACCTGCGGTGCCGCGATGTAGTGGCTCTTGGTCGTGCGCCCTACACCAACTGGATAGGCCGCATGCAGGATGAGGATAGACTCATAGTAGAGCAGTCGTTGGCGGCCGTAGGTATGAGCGACTACGCCGACAAGACGATGGATAGAATGTCGGACGGTGAGTGTCAGCGAATAATGATTGCCCGCGCATTGGCACAGCAGACGCCCATCATTCTGCTCGACGAGCCTACGGCGTTCCTCGATATGCCCAACCGCTATGAGTTGTGTACGCTCCTCGGCCAGTTGGCACACGACGAGGGCAAATGCATACTCTTCTCGACCCACGAGCTCGACATTGCCATCTCGCTCTGCGACTCGATAGCACTCATTGCGCCACCCGAGTTACACATAATGCCTACGCAGGAGATGGTACGCAGCGGTCACATCGAACGCCTCTTCACCGCAAAGCAAGAACAAGCGACAAACTTTGTCAGCAACCTATTCAGCGCAATAAAGCAATAAAACACAAGAGCCTGGCTAACTACTGATGTTAGCCAGGCTCTATATTTTCGGGAGACTATTTGCAGTCCCCTGCTTTGCTCTCTTGTTTAGTAGAGAAAATTGTTGAACGGGTAGCGGCCCGCGTGAATCTCACGCACCATACCGTAGAGGTCTGAACGCAACTTGTCTATATTCTGGCGCTCGGCAGCCGAGATGAAGATGCAAGGCGTGTTGGCCTTTGCAATCCAGCTCTTCTTCAAGTCATCGAGCGAGAGGTTGCGGCGTGTTGCGGGGGTGAGGTCGTCCTCGTCCTTCTTCTCGTAGGTATAAGCATCAATCTTATTGAATACAAGGTAGACGGGCTTATCGCCAGCACCAATATCCTGCAGCGTCTGCTTAACTACGGCTATCTGCTCCTCGAAGTTAGGATGAGAGATATCTACCACATGCACCAACAAGTCGGCCTCGCGCACCTCATCGAGTGTAGATTTGAACGACTCAATAAGCTCGGTGGGCAACTTGCGGATGAAACCTACTGTATCAGACAGCAGGAAGGGCAGGTTGTCGAAGACCACCTTTCTAACCGTTGTATCGAGCGTAGCGAAGAGTTTATTCTCGGCAAAGACCTCGCTCTTCGACACAAGATTCATAAGCGTAGACTTACCCACATTGGTATATCCCACCAACGCCACGCGCACCATCGAACCACGATTCGAGCGCTGCACGGCCATCTGGCGGTCAATCTTCGAGAGCTCCTCCTTGAGTTTAGATATGCGGTTACGCACCTGACGACGGTCGGTCTCAATCTCACGCTCACCAGCACCACCACGCGTACCTGTACCACCACGCTGACGCTCAAGGTGGGTCCACAGACCTGCCAGGCGGGGCAGCATATACTCATACTGCGCCAACTGCACCTGAGTCTTGGCATAGGCTGTGCGTGCACGAGAGAGGAAGATATCGAGAATGAGTCGTGTGCGGTCCAACAGACGGCACGGCATAACCTTCTCGATATTGCGGGTCTGCGCAGGCGAGAGCTCGTCGTCGAAGATGACAACATCGATCTCGTTCTCGGCACAGTAGGCTGCAATCTCCTCCAACTTACCGGGTCCTACATATATGCGCGATGAGGGCTGCGGGAGGCGCTGTGTAAAGCGGCGTACAGTCACAATATCGGCTGTCTCGGCCAGAAACTCCAACTCGCCGAGGAACTCCTCGGTCTGCTCTACGCTCTGACCATCGCGGATAACTGCCACCACTACGGCACGCTCACGCGTGTCAACCACTTCGTCGCTGGGGGTTGTAATATTTTCGTTTTTGGGTTTTGCCATTGCTGACTTATGGGTAAAAAAAAAGCATCCCGCAACGAAATATTACGGGATACTCTATGTTTATTATTAGTTAGAGATCGTGAACTGAACAGGCAATGTGTACTTTACACGAACAGCCTGCTGCTGCTGCATACCCGGCTCCCACTTGGGTGAAGTCTGCAATACGCGTACAGCCTCGTCAGCCAAAGAACGGTCGGGAGTCTGCAACACCTCGATGTTGGTGAGCGAACCATCCTTCTCGATTACGAAAGCCAACACTACACGACCCTGAACACCGTTCTCCTGTGCAATCTGGGGGTAGCGAGTTCTGCTCTGTACCCAGTTACGGAATGCGTTAAGGTCACCACCCTGGAATGAGGGCATCTTCTCAACGCGGATGTAAGGAGTATCCTCCTCAATCTCCTCCTCCTCTACCTCAACAACCTTGGTAGTAATCTCCAAATCGTCACCGAAGTCCTCGAAAGAGATATCGGTAGTAATCTTCGTATCGTTAGTCACGATATCGAGGATATCAGACACAACCTGGATCTCAATCTTCTTGGGTACCTCAGGTGGCTTCTGCTCGTTACGAGTAATCTCAGTGATTTCCTCCTCGATAGGACCATAGTTAAGGTCTACCTGCTCGATACGATACTCTTTGGGAGCATAGAGGAAAGCAGCAATCACGAGCAACAATGAGATGATCAAACCAATCTCAAGAAACAATCCCTTCTTATTCTGAAGGTCTGCTTTAGGTGATTTTTTAAGTTCCATACTATTAGTTTATTTCAATTTAATTTGTTTTCAGTAGTTCCAGGTGGCTATGCTTCGGAGCAGACCAAAAGCCCACGCCCAACCATTTCCAACACACAACGCACTATCACTCAACGCGATAACACATCAACCACACCCCACAGACATCATCAAACGATGATTATGCCCGCAGTTGTTTTGGCAAATATAATCATAAAATTCCAAAAAAGAGCGCAGAGCCAATAAAAATCTTCAAAAAATTTTTACTTTTGTCGTCGGAGAGCAATATTTACACACTTGACAGATGGTAAAAGAGAGCCTATACGGAAAGACACTGAAGGGTTTAACCGAGTTATGCGAAAAGGAGAACCTGCCACGATTTACGGCCAAGCAAATCGCGCGCTGGCTCTATGTTCGTCGCGTGAAGGAGATACAGCAGATGACCGACCTCTCGCTCAAGGCACGCACGCTGCTTGAGGAGCGTTACTCGTTGGGGTTGGCTGCACCGCTGCGCGAAAGTATCTCGGTGGATGGCACGAAGAAGTACCTCTTCCCCACCACGCAGGGCCAATATATCGAGTCGGCATACATACCCGACCGCGACCGTGCCACGCTCTGCGTATCGTCGCAGGCGGGATGCCGTATGGGTTGCCGCTTCTGCGCCACCGCACGCCAGGGCTTACAACATTCGCTCTCGGCTGGCGAGATAATCAATCAAGTGGTGTCGATCCCCGAGAGTGAAAGCCTGACAAACATCGTCTTTATGGGTATGGGTGAGCCGCTGGATAACATGCAGAATGTGCTGGACGCCATCGAGATACTCACTGCCGAGTGGGGCTTCGGATGGTCACCCACACGCATCACACTCTCGACGGCCGGCGTAGCGCGAGAACTTGCCACACTGCTCGACAGCACAAAGGTTCATCTGGCCGTCAGCCTCCACAACCCCTTCCACGAGGAGCGTCGCGAGATTATGCCAATCGAGAACGCCTACCCCATCCGCGAAGTGTGCGACATACTGCGCCGATATGACTTTACGGGTCAGCGCCGAGTGTCGTTTGAGTACATCGTAATGGAGGGTCTGAACGACTCGCCCGCACACATCAAGGAGTTGTGCCGACTGCTCAACGGTATCAAGTGCAGAATGAATCTCATCCGATTCCACAAGATTCCCGATTCGCCCTACTTCTCGCCGCCGCAGGAGCGTATGGTGGCTTTCCGCGATGCACTGACTGCCAAGGGCATACACACAACTATACGCGCCTCGCGAGGCGAAGATATACAGGCCGCCTGTGGTCTGCTATCAACATCCGAGCGCAACAAATAATCTAAAAACCGACGACACTATGATTAGTCTGCTTACGAAATATTTTCCCGATTTGAGCGAGCGTCAGCGCGAGCAATACACGGCACTCTATGACCTTTATGCCGACTGGAACGCCAAGATAAATGTTGTCTCACGCAAGGACTTCGACCAACTCTATCTGCGCCATATTCTGCACTCGATGGCAATTGCCAAGGTGTGCCGTTTTGAGCCAGGTGCAAGAGTGCTGGATGTAGGCTGCGGAGGTGGTTTTCCGAGTGTTCCGCTGGCTATTCTCTTCCCCGATGTGAAGTTCGTTTCGGCCGACTCCATCGGCAAGAAAATCACCGTCGTAAAGGGCGTATGCGAAGGCGCAGGCATCAATAATATCGACGCCCGTAATGTGCGTGTCGAGCAGATTCCCGAACAGTTTGACTATGTCATCTCGCGTGCCGTAACAGAGATGCCCACATTCGTCAAGTGGATATGGAACAAAATAGAGCGTGGCCAAAAGGGCACACTCCCCAATGGCATCCTCTACCTCAAGGGAGGCGACCTTAGCGAAGAGCTTGCCGCCACCAAGATGCAATGGACTCAGTACAACATCTCAGACTTCTTCGACGAGGAGTTCTTCGAGACCAAGAAGGTGGTTTACACAAAGAAATAGCCCTTTAACTAAGCAAGTCACCGCTTGCCACACCGCTACGAATCACATAATTTAAGAGTCACCCCACCGAGCACCAGTTCGGTGGGGTTTTTGTTCAATCATAGGTGTATTTTGGAGAAAATAAATAGCCTATACGCGTAGGTGTTATAAATAAATTGTGTATCTTTACCACAACAAATATGATTTTGTCGAACCTCAACTTTACGAACTATGACCAAGCGTGTAAAAATTGTGTGTGAGAATATCGGCCAGAACATCGAGATAAAGGCCGACACATCTCTTCTGGAGTTGCAACAGCAGTTGGGTATCCAGACCAAATACCCCATCTTGGCGGCCTATGTCAATAATGTAATAAAGGATTTGAATTACAGAATCTACAAGCCTGTAAACATCCGCTTTATCGACATTTCGCACTTTGAGGGTTATCGTGTCTATCAGCGTACCATATCGTTCATCCTGCAAAAGGCGGTGTGGGACCTCTACGGCCAGCGCACCTTCTACATACGCCACTCGGTTGGCTGCGGTTTCTACTGCGAGTTCGGCGACAACGACCCCATAAGCAACGACGAGATAAAGGCTCTCAAGCTGAAGATTCAGGAGGTCATAGACCGCCGTTTCCCCATCCATCACTACTCTCTGCCCACAGACGAGGTACACACCATCTATGAGCGCAAGGGTTATGAGGACAAACTCTCGTTGCTGCACACACGCAAACGACTATACAGCGAGATATACACTCTCGACGACACCGTAGGTTACTTCCACGGTGCGCTCACCCCCGACACGGGCTACATCCACTTGTTCGACATCAAGCGCTACTACAACGGCTTCTATGCGGCTCTGCCCACACGCGAAGACCCTGCGGTGCTGGATATGAATGTGCATTGGGATCGTATGCTCGATGTCTTCAGCGAGTATCACGACTGGGTGAACATTATGGGTGTGCCGACCGTAGGCCACCTCAACGAGAAGGTACAGAAGGGTGACACAAGCGAGCTTATAAAGATTGCCGAGGCCTTCCACGAGAATAATATTGCCCGCATCGCCAACCAGATATCTACTGCAAACCGCGAGAAGGGCACACGCGTAGTGTTGATTTCGGGTCCTTCGTCAAGTGGCAAGACCACTACGGCAAAGCGTGTCGGCATACAGCTCCGCATATTGGGTCTCGACCCCGTGCTTATCTCGTTGGACGACTACTTCGTGAATCGTGACCAGACTCCGCGTGACGAGTCGGGCGACTACGACTACGAGGCCCTGGAGGCTATCGACCTAAAGTTGCTCAACAGCGACCTGCAGCGCCTTATCGATGGAGAAAGTGTCGAGGTGCCCCGCTATGATTTCATCACGGGCTCGCGCCAATGGCACGAGAAGCCGCTGAAACTTAACGAGCGCTCGATACTCATTATGGAGGGTATCCACGGCCTCAACCCCAACCTGACACCCAGCATCCCCCGCGACCAGAAGTTCTGCATCTATGCTTCGTGTCTGACAGCCGTAGCGATGGACAACCTCTCGCGTATATCTACATCCGACAACCGCCTGCTGCGACGCATCACTCGTGACTACGCAACACGCGGCAGCGATGCGCTGGCCACATTGCAACGCTGGCCGAGCGTGCGCCGAGGCGAGGGCAAGCATATATTCCCCTACCAGGAGAACGCCGATGTGATGTTTAACACCTCGCTCTTCTACGAGATTGCGGTGTTGCGTCCCAAGATTGAGCCTATCTTGAGAGAGGTGCCCGACACTGCACCCGAGTATGGTGAGGCGGTGCGTCTGCTGAAGTTCCTGGACAACTTCACACCCATCTCGCCTGACGAGATACCGCCCACATCTATCCTGCGCGAATTTATCGGCGGTAGCAGTTTTAAGTACTAAACTAAAAAAACGAAACAACGATGATACTCACAACCACGCCCACCATAGAAGGCAGAACTATTACAGAATACAAAGGTGTTGTATTTGGAGAAGTCATTGTAGGCATAAACTTCATAAAGGATTTTGCCGCAAGCATACGCGACTTTATTGGAGGCCGCTCGAACACCTACGAGAAGGAGTTGATCTCGGCTCGCGACTCGGCAATGAACGAGATGCGCCAGAGAGCAATGGCTATGGGTGCCGACGCTGTGGTAGGCATCGACATCGACTACGAGGTATTGGGCCAGAACGGTGGCATGTTGATGGTGACAGCCTCGGGCACAGCCGTAAAGCTCGACTAAAGAGACCACGATTGAAGGATGTGAAATATTAGATACTTGCAACAAGAGATACAAATAAAAATATATAAAAGGAATGTTTGACAAATTTATGAATCGCCATATTGGCGTTACCAACAAAGAGGAGCTCGACCAGATGCTGAAGGTCATCGGCACAGAGTCGGTTGAGGAGCTCATCCAGCAGGTTATCCCTGCCTCTATCCGTCTGAAGAAACCCATTGCGCTCCCCACCGAGGGTATGAGCGAGTATGAGTTCGCAGCACACATCAACGAGCTTGCAGCCAAGAATAAGAGCCTGCGCTCGTTCATCGGTATGGGTTACTACCCCACAGCCGTACCCGCAGTGGTTAGCCGCAATGTATTTGAGAATCCCGCTTGGTACACATCATACACACCCTATCAGGCCGAGATTTCGCAGGGTCGTCTCGAGGCATTGCTTAACTATCAGACTGCCATCCTCTCGCTTACAGGTATGCAGATTGCCAACTGCTCGCTCCTCGACGAGGCTACAGCCGCAGCCGAGGCTATGCTGATGATGTATGCCCTGCGCTCACGCGAGGCCGTGAAGGAGGGTCGCAACTGCATTTTCGTGGATAAGGATATCTTCCCGCAGACACTCGATGTATTGCTCACACGCAGCGAGCCATTCGGCATTGAGCTTATCATCGACAACTTCGCCACATACGAGTTCACAGGCAAGGAGTTCGGCGCATTGGTGCAGTATCCCACAGCGTCGGGTCAGGTCTGCAACTACGAGGCCTTTGCCGCAAAGGCTCACGCCGCTGGTGCGTTGGTGGCTGCCGAGGCCGACATTCTCGCTTTGGCACTCTTGACACCTCCCGCCGAGTGGGGTGCCGATATCGCCGTAGGCTCTACACAGCGCCTGGGCTGCCCGATGGGCTTCGGAGGCCCGAGTGCAGGTTATATGGCTTGCCGCGAGGCTTACAAGCGCAACATCCCTGGCCGTATCATCGGCGTATCGGTGGACCGCCTGGGCAACAAGGCTCTGCGTATGTCGTTGCAGATGCGCGAGCAGCACATCAAGCGCGAGCGCGCCACATCTAATATATGTACAGCATCGGCCCTGATGGCATCGATGGCTGGCTTCTACTGCATCTACAACGGCCCCGAGGGTCTGCGCCGTGCCGCTACAACGGCTCACACTTCGGCCGTAGCTATTGCCGATGCGTTGGAGGCTATGGGCTACAAGCTTTCGCACCGCAACATCTTCGACACCGTGGAGGTGGAGGCCGAGGCTGCCGTAATTCAGGATATAGCGCTGGAGGCTGGCATCAACTTCTTCTACCCCGCCGAGGGCAAGGTGCGCCTTTCGACCGACGAAGTGACCACTCTCGACGAGATTAACACCGTTATCGCCATCTTTGCCGAGGCCAAGGGTCGCAAGCCCAAGGCTGTGAAGGCGGCCGACAAGGCACGAATCGCAAAGGATGTACAGCGCACATCGCCCATCCTGGCCGAGCCTATCTTCAACAAGTACCACTCGGAGAGTGATATGATGCGTTACATCAAGCAGTTGGAGTTGCGCGACATCTCGCTGGCCAATTCGATGATTTCGCTCGGCTCTTGCACAATGAAGCTCAACGCTGCAGCCATTATGCAGCCCCTGTCGCTGGCAGGATTCCAGAATATACACCCCTTCGCTCCCGCCGACCAGACCGAGGGTTACACCGAGCTCATCGCCGAGCTGGAGAAGGATTTGGCCACCATTACTGGCTTCGCTGGCTGCTCACTCCAACCCAATTCGGGCGCTGCGGGCGAGTACGCAGGTTTGATGGTTATCCGTGCCTTCCACCAGAGTCGCGGCCAGGGCTACCGTAACATCATCCTTATCCCCGCATCGGCACACGGCACCAACCCCGCATCGGCCGCTATGGCAGGTATGAAGATTGTGACCGTTGCGTGCGACGAGAACGGCAACATCGATGTAGAGGATTTGCAGAAGAAGGCCGAGGAGTACTCTTCAGAGTTGTGCGGTCTGATGGTTACCTACCCCTCGACTCACGGTGTATTCGAGAGCCGCATCCGCGACATCGTAGATGCCGTACACGACGCTGGCGGCCAGGTATATATGGACGGAGCAAATATGAACGCACAGGTTGGTCTGACCAACCCTGGATATATCGGTGCCGATGTGTGCCATTTGAACCTACACAAGACCTTCGCAATGCCTCACGGCGGTGGTGGTCCTGGCGTAGGTCCCATCTGTGTGGCCGAGCACCTCAAGCCCTTCCTGCCGTCACACCCCGTAATGGCTACGGGCGGCGAGGATGGCATCACAGCCGTATCGTCATCACCCTGGGGCTCGGCAATGTTGCTGCCCATCACCTACGGCTACATCAAGATGCTCGGTGAGGAGGGATTGCGCCACTCTACCGAGATGGCTATCGTCAATGCCAACTATATGTCGTCGGCTCTGAAAGATGAGTTCCGCACATACTATTCGGGCGAGACTGGCCGCGTAGGTCACGAGATGATTCTCGACCTCACAAACTTCAAGAAGGATTACGGCATCGACTGTGGCGACATAGCCCACCGACTGATGGACTACGGCTTCCACGCCCCGACACTTTCGTTCCCCGTACACGAGACGCTGATGGTTGAGCCTACCGAGTCGGAGCCCAAGGCCGAGATGGATCGCTTTATGGAGGCGCTGGTGCAGATTAAGCGCGAGTGCGAGGCTGCGGCCGCATCGGGCGAGAAGGACAATGTGGTGGTGAACGCACCCCACACAGCCGTAGAACTGGCGGGCGAGTGGTCACACCCCTACTCTCGTCAGGAGGCAGTCTTCCCGCTGGAGTGGGTCAAGACCTCGAAGTTCTTCCCCTATGTTACGAAGATTGACAACGGCTACGGCGACCGCAACTTGGTTTGCTGCAATGTGGATTAAAACCACAAACTCATTAAATAATACCCCAAAAGTTTAAGCAACTTTTGGGGTATTTTCTTTATCACTTCAAGATAGATTATTTCTCAAGATAAGTATCGTTGTAGATTTGAATTGTTTTTTCAATATCCTGCATTTCGTGTATGCGGATATTGTGTTTTCGAACAAAATTCCAGACCCAATCGTATGTTCCGTCGGCCAAAGTCTCTTGAGGAGTACGATACAATCGCAAATAATCCACTTGCAAAGCAACCATATCCACACGCAGACGCATCTCCTCATCAGAATTTTCGACTGCTTGTTGTGCTTTGGTTACTATCTTTTTAGCCTCCTTTACAAACTTATCAGTATAGAGAGGGTTGTGTGCATCAATATAGAAAATCATCTCAGTGTCATCCTTTATCAGCGAATGACATAGGTCAAAATATTTTTGAACATAAGGTGCAGCCTCGCCGTAAAAGTCTTTTATAAATTGAGATACCAACTCTTGAGTATCTTGATATGGATTCCATAGCAATTTTGACAACACCCAAGCCTTCATATCCGAAAACTCACCACCATTAGACTGATAGTCGGCTTGCTCACGAACACCTATGGCATTGTGTTTTTTGAACAACTTTATGTTATTCGCCAAGACATTAAAGTTCGGGAATGGTGCTACATATTGCCAAAAATTAACCACATAATCCCAAATGTAAAGATTCGGTGCTATCTGCGACCATTTTTCAATAATCGGAACAAACTCTTCGTTATATTTACACTCATCTAACGGGTGCGCAAAACAAAATCCGAAACTACAAAGTCGTATAACCACATTATCGCGCGGAACGATACCTGTGGGGGCTTCAAGTGAATATTGATAGGCAAATGTACCAATATATTTGTCGGGGTATAATGGTTTCATGGCATCTGCAACTTGATTGACAAACCAAAGAATTATACCCGAATGTCCGCCATATTGCTCCTCTAAAGCACGACATTTTTCACATTCGCAAGGGAAAGGGTTATCATTTTGCGACATACTATACACATCAAACAATGGATTTTCCTCGATAGTATGTTTCATTTTGTCGATACATATCTGCAACACTTCGGGATTTGACAGACACACTTGCTCATTCGGTCTGCGCACACCCTCGCGTAGAGAAAAATATTCGGGATGTTCCTCGAAATACTCGTCGGCAGTTATGAATAGTCTAAAAGTGTGCCCCTCCCAATATGCAGTAAGTCCTCCATATTCATTTTCAGCAACCCAAGTGGCCGAATTACATTTGTTGTGAGCCTGCCAATCGCCATAATCTGCGTTAAAATATTGCACAAAACGGTATTGTATAAATGGCTGTTCGCTATGGCACAACTCTTTTACTCTCCACTTTTTGGCAGTAGGAATCTTTGTATAATCTACGGTGTACCACCTTACGCCAAACTCATTTTCGAGGAATGAATAGACTCCGTACATCGTGCCTCGATTCTTGCCACCATAAATCCAGATGTTATCACCAACAGTGCGATAGGTGTATCCTTCATCACTGTCTTTGGGGAGTTCTACACCATATTCGGCAGCATACTCCTCGTTAAAACCAACATATATATGTTTGCCGCCCTCTACCAATTCATTACTATTTAGCAACGGGAGCAGAGCCCCACTAATCTTTTGCAGATAACCCTGCAACTCTTTCGCGGCGGTCTGTTCTGATATAGAGGCATCATCACATAAAACAATTGAATATTCACTCTGTCCGTCATTAAACAAAAGAGTATCTTGACTCCTCCCAAATGCCACAAAAATAGCGACCACCACACAAATTATCGCAAGTATTTTTTTCATCATCTATTATGTTAGTTAGAATTATAAACACAAGCAAAATTAGTGTATTCCATATATAAAAACAAAATTTTCTTTTCGAAATTTGGCACTTCGGAGCGAAGTGTATATCTTTGTATGATTCAATTACTAAAAGTAGAGTAATAACTAAAAACACACATTATAATGAAAGTAGAAAATTCAAAGATGGTGTCAGTACACTACACGCTGACAGTAGACGGACAGATTGCAGACCAGTCACGCGAGGGTCAGCCCTTGCAGTTTGTATGCGGTGCAGGTATGTTGTTGCCCAAGTTCGAGGGCGCAATTATGGGCAAAGAGGCTGGCGATAAGGTATCGTTCACATTGGCTCCCGCCGACGGTTACGGCGAGATTATCCCCGAGGCTGTAGTAGATCTGCCCAAGAATATCTTTATGATTGACGGTAAGGTGGCTGACGAGATGTTGTTCGTTGGCAACCAGATTCCTATGAGCGACGCACAGGGCAACCGCATGATGGGCGTTGTGAAGGAGGTAGCCGAGGAGACAGTTAAGATGGACTTCAACCACCCTATGGCTGGCAAGACATTGAACTTCGATGTTGAGGTTGTAGAGGTACGCGATGTAACACCCGAGGATTTGGCTGCTCAGGGCGGCTGCAGCTGCGGTTGCCACGGTGACTGCGAGGGCGGTTGCGAAGGTGGCTGCGAGGGTGGCGAGAAGGATTGCGACTGCGGTTGCAACTAATTCGCTACAAATAATTTTAACAGGGCTGTCGGCAGAGGATGTCGTGCAGCCCTGTTTTGATATAATCACATCAGCACAAAGGCTTGGATGACAACCATTTCGAACATAGTAGATGCCGTAGCTGCCCCGTACACCGTATGGCGCACGCTACGCGGCATTGTGCCCGAGATGGAGGGCCGACGCCCACGCTTTGTGGCGGGCAATGCGGCCGTGACATTCCGAGTGATGCACAACGGCCAGAAGAAGAGCCTGAAGTGCTACACCCGCACCAACAAACATCTGCCAGCGATATACGGCTCGGCCTATCTTCAGCGCGAGCTCTGCATCGTGGATATCACGGGGTGCAAGATGTGGATTGACTGCCTGCTGACGCCCTACATCGAGGGCGTGACATTGGAGGAGGCACTCTGTCGTGCCGCCACAGCCGAAGAGCTGAAACTCCTGGCGGCGGCCTTCGACCAAATGGCATGCGGGATACTGCTCTCGGAGCGGGCGCACGGCGACCTGAAACCCGAGAATATCATCGTACGAGAGGATGGCCAGATGGAGGCGATAGATTGGGATGCCGCATACCTACCCTCGCTGGCGGGCGAGCTGGCGTTAGAAACAGGAACGGCCGCCTATCAGCACCCACTACGCACTAACGCATTATACGACAAACACATAGACGACTACTCGATAGCCGCTATCTCGGTGTTGCTACACACCGCCGCGATAGACCCCACCACGCTGGAACACTTCCGCCAATACAAAGAACCACGCCTACAGCCACAGCGCATAATCAAAGGTGATGTAGCCGAATTGGAGCGCATCAGCGAACTCTTTGCCCGCAAAGGTATGGCGCAGGCGTACAGGCTGTCGCAGATGCTCGTTTCACCCATTCCGCGATTATTCAACCTCGGCAACATTCTTTCGCCTTCCGCACCTGAAGATGACGACTCGACGCCACATCTCGACCAGATTAACGGCTACTGGGGATGTTGCGCCGACGGCCGCTGGCTGATAAAACCCCACTTCGACAACGGCTACGAGCCGACCGACGGAGTGATGGTGGCAGAGCTGGGCGGATATGTTCACCTGGTGGCGATGGACGGCCGCATAGTGCGCAGTTTCGACCGAGGCACACGCATAAAACCTCTGCGCAACGGCACCACTACAGCCCACTACACCGACGGCAGAGAGGAGATTGTCAATAGCGTTGATTTATTGCAAAATTTAGACAAATAGACTATATTTGCGAAGAAAATCACCGATTTATGTATTCACAGGAGATTACACGCCGTCATCGCGCTGCTATCATCATTGCGCTCGACCGCTCGGGCTCAATGCAGGAGCGTATCCGTCTGGGCCGTATGATGTTAAGCAAGGCCGAGGCTGTGACGATGATGGCAGGCTCTCTGATTACGGAAATTATCGACCGCTGTCGCCGAATTGACTCGCTGCGCAACTACTACGATGTAGCGGTGGTGGGTTACTCTAACGACGAGGTGGAGATGCTACTTCACAAGGATGGATTCATATCGGTGGAGGAGTTGGCGGCAATGGCACCCGAACCCACAACAATGGCCGTGGAGGAGTCGATGCCCGACGGCTCATCGGCTATGGTGGAACACACTCTGACGCAGTGGTTTCAGCCCAAGGCCGAAGGCAAGACACCGATGTATGAGGCAATGCTGCACATACGCGATATGGTGGAGAAGTGGTGCGCCACGGAGCAGAACAGAGAGAGTTTTCCGCCCGTAGTGATTAACATTACAGATGGCGAGTCGTCGGACTGCGACGACAGAGAGCTAACGGATGTATGCTCGCAGATTCGCCGAGTTTCGACTTCGGATGGCAATGTGCTGATGCTGAACATACACATCTCGGCCAACCACACCCTGCCCGCGATGGTATTTCCGATGGCGGAGGAGCTTTCGCACGCCGACCGCTACGCCCGCACTCTGGCCGAGTGTTCGAGCGAGATGCCCGAGGTATTCAACGAGGCTATTATGCAACTCAAAGGGGCAGGCGCAACACCGCCATTTGTCGGGATGGGATACAACGCCTCGATTATAGAGTTGTTGTCGATTATTAACATTGGCTCACGAAGCGTAAATAATATGCAGTAACTATGATGACTATCTCTTCGCTCCGTGAGGCTTTGCAATCACCCGACAGCCACTTCCGCACACTGAAAGACATCAAGTGCATCAGCGAGATTCGTCGTTCGACACTCTTTGCCGAGTGCGAGATAGAGTGTGAGGATGGACGCTATATGCTCTATGCGCCGCTTTCGTCACTGTCGCTACGCAGAGCCGAGAAGTTCATCCCTACAAAACGCCACACCGCAGTAGAGTTCGTTCCTGAACTGAAGATACTGCGTGATGAGATATGCTACGAAGATGCGCTCGGCACACTACGCCGCAGCGACATCCTGCTGGAGCCACTTCGCAGGGGGCTACCCTTTGCCGAAGAGTGGGCTACGGCGGCGAGTGATGCGGAGTATGCGGCTACGCTACTTGGCTCGGTATCTGCACTGCACAAGGCTCTGCAAGAGGCCGACCTATCGCACAACAACCTGAAGGTAGAAAACCTGCTGATAGATGACCACAACCGCCTCTACCCCATACGCTGGTACTATGCCACAAATCTTTCGGGTGGCGACGACGAGGCGTTGGAGAGTATGAAATCGGCGTTGGAGGAGTTCTCCCAGCAGCAGATTGTGCGCGATGTAGAGTATGCTGCGTATGGAGCGACAACCACCTTCGAGGGCCACATCACGGTGGGTCAGATGAGCGAAGGTCTGGTGGCCGTAGAGGATAGCGAGGGTTGGGGATTTGTCGATAGCAATAATCGCTTCGTTATCCGCCCGCAATATCTGTGGGTAAACGACTTCAGCGAAGGTCGTGCCGAGGTGGAGACTTCGGAAGGAATGGGCCTTATCAACAAGCAAGGGGAGTATATCATCCCGCCGCAATACGACATCGTGGAGTACAACCCGCACAAGGGCGAGTCGATGGTATGCATCGACGGCAAGTGGAGCGTGTTCGACTATTTCGGACAGCAGTTGTGCCCCTTCGGCGATGTAGAGCCCGTGATTTAACAAGAGAATAATTAATTACATAAAACAATAAAATACAACAGATTATGGAACAGACAAAATGTCTTATCATAGGTAGCGGTCCTGCTGGTTTCACGGCTGCAATCTACGCTTCACGCGCCAACCTTGCGCCAATCGTTTACGAGGGTATCGAGCCCGGCGGACAGCTCACAACAACTACCGATATCGAGAACTTCCCTGGCTACCCCGAGGGCATCAAGGGTTCGGAGATGATGGCTGACCTGAAGCGTCAGGCACAGCGTTTCGGCGCTGATGTACGCTTCGGTGTGGTTACAAATGTGGACTTCGACTCTCGTCCCTTCGTTGCCACTATCGACGGCGAGAAGCAGGTTCAGGCCGACTCTATCATCATCGCTACGGGTGCTTCGGCTAAGTACTTGGGCTTGGGCTCTGAGATGAAGTATCGCGGTCAGGGCGTGAGCGCCTGCGCCACTTGCGACGGATTCTTCTACCGCAAGCAGGATGTAGCCGTTGTAGGTGGTGGTGACACCGCTTGCGAGGAGGCAACCTACCTGGCATCGATCTGCAAGCAGGTATATCTGATTGTTAGAAAGCCCTTCTTGCGCGCATCGAAGGCTATGCAGGAGAGAGTATTCTCTACACCCAACATCAAGGTTATGTTCGAGTACAACACCGTGGAGGTTTTGGGCGACGAGGATGGCGTAACAGGAGCATTGCTGCGCCACTCATCGGGCGAGGAGACCACTATCGACATCAGCGGTTTCTTCTTGGCCATCGGCCACCACCCCAACACCGAGCTCTTCAGAGGCAAGATAGACCTCGACGAGGAGGGTTACATCAAGGTCGTACCTGGCACATCGAAGACCAACATCGAGGGCGTCTTCGCTGCAGGTGATGTGAAGGATCCCCACTATCGTCAGGCCATCACAGCCGCTGGTTCGGGTTGCATCGCTGCACTCGACTGCGAGCGTTACCTGTTGAGCAAGAAATAATAAGCTGATGTCAATAGCTGTAACCATACTCGGAAATGCCTCGGCCAAGCCGACCGCCACATCACACCCCTCGGCGCAAGTTGTCAATATCAACGAGCAACTCTTTCTGGTCGATGCTGGCGAGGGCGTGCAACGCCAGATGTTCCGTTGTGGCGTCTCGATACTGAAGTTGCGAGCTGTCTTCATCTCGCACCTGCACGGCGACCATCTCTATGGTCTGTTTCCGTTGCTATCGACGCTGGGACTCTATGGCCGCCGCACACCGCTACGCATCTATGCACCTCGCCCCTTTGGCGAGATGCTGGAGGCTTTTTTGCGCCTGTGCGAGAGCGACTTGCCCTACACTCCCGAGTGGGTTGAGGTGGACACTACCAAGCATCAGATAATCTTCGAAAACGACACTACCGAGGTGTGGTCGCTGCCGCTACGCCACCGCGTACCGACGGCGGGCTACCTCTTTAGACAGAAGGAGCCACCGCTCAATGTCAGCAAGTTTGCCATCGAGCGTTACTCGCTCTCGCTGGCCCAGATTGTGGCGGCCAAGCGAGGCGAAGATGTGACTTTGGAGAGTGGCGAGGTGATTGAGAACAAGGCAATTACCTACCGTCCCTACTCCACCCTCTCCTACGCCTACTGCTCCGACACCAACTACTCGGCACGACTGGCAAAGATGGTCGAGGGGGTCGATATGCTCTACCACGAGGCCACCTACTGTGCCTCAGAGCGTAAGACAGCCAAGGAGCGTGGCCACGCCACCACAGCCGATGCCGCCAAGGTGGCCACTATGGCTGGCGCTGGAAGACTGCTCATAGGTCACTTCTCGTCACGCTACAGAGACCTCACGCCACTGCTGGAGGAGTGTCGTGCCATATTCCCCGCCACGGATATTGCCCGCGAGGGGGAGACATTTTTAATAGAGCCTAAACGCCAAAGATTATGACAAAAGCCGAGATACAATTCGTCCGTTCACTGGCCGACAAGCAGACCCGCGATGAGGAGCGACTATTCATTGCCGAAGGCGAAAAGCTAATCAACGAGATTATCGCGTCGGGACTTCGCATACGCAAGATATACGCTCTGGAGGGTATTCTGCAAGGTCAGGCCGAGGTCGTAACACCCAAAGAGATGGAGCGCATTTCGCAGCTCAAGAGTGCTTCAAACTGCTTGGCCATCGTCGAGCAACCACGATTCTCGACACCCGCAACGGCCCCCGATAATAGTTTGTCGTTGGCGCTCGACGGAGTGCAGAATCCAGGCAACCTCGGCACAATCATACGCCTTGCCGACTGGTTTGGCATCAGCGACATATTCTGCTCGGCAACCACTGCCGACTGCTACAACCCCAAGGTCATCCAGGCCACGATGGGGGCTATACTGCGTGTTAGAGTACACTACCTCGACCTGGAGGCGTTGCTCTCTCGCTCGGCCGAGAAGCAGATACCCATCTACGGCACAATGCTCGATGGCGAAAATATCTACGAGAGCCAGACGCTCGAGAATCGTGGCGTGATAGTTATGGGCAACGAGGGCAAGGGCGTCAGCGCAGAGTGCGCGCGCCACTTCAGCCACCGACTACTCATACCGTCGTACCCGCCTGAAAGACAGGGCTCGGAGTCACTGAATGTAGCGATGGCTACGGGCATCGTCTGCGCCGAGTTCCGCCGCCGCGCGAAGTAACGCCACATAGTAAATAAGCGCCTACGCATAGGCGAAAAATAGAGAAAAACGGCCCTAAAAAGCCGTTTTTTTTGTTGCAAGGCGTCAATTACCTCGACATTAAGCTAATAATTGGAAATTATTAGTATATTTGCTGATTGAAAACGATTGATTTTGATATGTCAGATTACAGACTTAAGATAGGAATTACTCAAGGAGATACGAATGGTGTTGGATGGGAGGTTATACTCCGCAGCCTGGCCGACGAGCGTCAGACAGAGATGTTCACCCCCATCGTATATGGCTCACAGCAGGCCGCAAAGGCTTATATGCCCCTCATCAACAAGGAGGAGGATGGAGTTGTAAACTTCAATGTCGTGGCATCAGCCGAGGAGGCGCGTCGCGGCAAGGTAAACTTGGTGGAGTGCGGCGAAGCTAAGCCCCAGCCTGGTGTAGCATCAAAGGATGCGGGTAAGGCAGCAGTCGAAGCGCTCAACCGTGCCGTAGCAGACCTCAAGCGTGGCGCTATCGATGCGCTGGTGACAGCCCCCATCGACAAGGAGACAGCCCAAAGCGAGCAGTTCCAGCACACAGGCCACACCGAGTTCGTGGCAGCCAACTTCGAGGGTGAGCCGATGATGATTATGTGCAGCGACCGTCTGCGCGTGGGACTTGTGACAATTCACATCCCCGTGGCCGAGGTTAGCCGTAGCATCTCGAAGGAGAAGATTATAAAGTCACTCACTACACTGCGCCATTCGCTCAAGCAGGACTTCGGCATCGTCGAGCCCCGCATCGCAGTACTCTCGCTCAACCCCCACGCGGGTGAGGGCGGAATGCTCGGCACCGAGGAGCAGGAGATTATCAAGCCCGCCATCGAGGAGGCTTTCCAGGAGGGTATCCTGGCATTTGGCCCCTTCCCCGCTGACGGTTTGTTTGCGACTGGCGGATATGCAAAATATGATGCCGTATTGGCTATGTACCACGACCAGGGACTCACTCCGTTCAAGACAATCTCGCCCGACGGCGTGAACTTCACAGCAGGTCTTTCGGCCGTACGCACATCGCCCGACCACGGCACTGGTTACGACATCGCAGGCAAGGGTGTAGCCGATGCGCAGTCGATGCGTAACGCTATCTACGCCGCAATGGATATCGTACGCCACCGCCGCCAATGGGCACAGTGGAATGCTCGTCCGTTGCAGCACTTCGAGCGCGAAAAGGGTCGTGATGTATCGATCAAGGATTTGAAGTTGCCAGAGGATAACGACTAAACCGCATACACTATGCTGGAGGGAGGAACAAGACATACACGCGGCAACTTAGGCTTATGGATAGCCGTCGCAATGCTCTCGGTTGTGGGCTTAGGCGCAAATGTCTATAAAGCCAACACGGGCGAGGCGATAGAGTGGGCCTCTACCATTGCCGAGGTGGGCGTGCTCGTTGCAGCAGGATACTTCATCTACGACTACATTCGCAAAAAACGCGAAGAGCGCAAAGAGCAGAAGGAGTAATTCTGCATTTTTGCAAGAAAAGTTTTATTAAAAGAGCTATTTTGAGGACAAGCAAGGCGCCGAAAGAGCCTCTTTAGGAAACTTTAATAAAAAAAAATAATCGGGCCGAGACCGTATTCCGTCTCGTAATTGTGGAAGCGGCCGAAGGCTCAAAACATAAAACTTAAATAACAATTATGATTAAAATCACTTTCCCCGACGGCAATGTCAAGGAGTTTGCCAAAGGGACAACTGCTTACCAAGTAGCCGAGAGCATCAGCCCTCGTCTCGCTGCCGACTGTCTGGCCGCTTCGGTAAACGGCGCTACTGTCGATATGACTCGCGCCATCGACGAGGACGCATCAATCAAGTTCTACAAGTGGGACGACGCCGAGGGCAAGCACGCCTTCTGGCACACATCATCGCACCTGTTGGCCGAGGCGTTGCAGGCTCTCTATCCGGGCATCAAGTTCGGTATCGGCCCCGCCATCGACAACGGTTTCTACTACGATGTTGATTCACCCACACCCATCACCGAGGGCGACCTGGAGACCATCGAGAAGAAGATGCAGGAGCTGGCTCGTCAGAAGGAGGAGCTTGTGCGTTCAGAAGTATCGAAAGCCGATGCTCTCAAGACATTCACCGAGAAGGGTGACCAGTACAAGGTTGAGTTGATTCAAGACCTTGAGGATGGCACAATCTCATTCTATACAAACGGTGACTTCACCGACCTCTGCCGAGGCCCGCACATCCCCAACACGGGTGTTATCAAGGCCGTTAAGCTTACATCGGTAGCAGGTGCTTACTGGCGTGGTAACGAGAAGAACAAGATGCTTACTCGTATCTATGGTGTATCGTTCCCCAAGAAGTCGATGCTCGACGAGTATCTGGCTATGATTGAGGAGGCCAAGAAGCGTGACCACCGTAAGCTGGGTAAGGACCTCGAACTCTTTATGTTCTCACAGCGTGTAGGTCAGGGTCTGCCTATGTGGCTCCCCAAGGGTGCCGAGTTGCGCGACCGTCTGGAGCGTTTCTTGCGCCAGATTCAGAAGGACTACGGCTATATGCAGGTTATCACACCCCACATCGGTAACAAGGATTTGTATGTTACATCAGGCCACTACGCAAAGTACGGCAAGGACTCATTCCAGCCTATCCACACACCTTTCGAGGGTGAGGAGTACCTGCTCAAGCCTATGAACTGCCCCCACCACTGCGAGATCTACCGCTCGAAGCCCCGTTCTTACAAGGATCTGCCCGTCCGTCTGGCCGAGTTCGGTACGGTATATCGTTATGAGCAGTCGGGAGAGTTGCACGGTTTGACACGCGTACGCAGCTTTACACAGGATGATGCTCACCTCTTCGTACGCCCCGACCAGTTGCTGGAGGAGTTCGAGAAGGTTATCGACATCGTACTCTACATCTTCCGCACACTCAAGTTCGAGAACTACACAGCACAGATTTCGTTGCGTGACCCCAACAACACCGAGAAGTACATCGGCTCGGATGAGAACTGGGAGAAGGCAGAGTCGGCTATCATCCAGGCTTGTAAGGAGAAGGGCCTCAACACAACTGTTGAGTTGGGCGAGGCTGCGTTCTACGGCCCCAAGCTGGACTTTATGGTTAAGGACGCACTCGGCCGCAGCTGGCAGCTGGGTACTATCCAGGTGGACTACAACCTGCCCGAGCGTTTCGACCTTACATACAAGGGCAACGACGACAAGTTGCACCGCCCGATTATGATTCACCGTGCGCCGTTCGGTTCAATGGAGCGTTTCGTAGCCGTATTGTTGGAGCACACAGCTGGTAAGTTCCCCTTGTGGCTGACTCCCGACCAGGCAGTTATCCTGCCCATCTCGGAGAAGTTCAACGACTACGCCAACGAGGTGGCAAAGCGTCTTGGCAAGGCCGATGTGCGTGTTCAGGTTGATGAGCGTAACGAGAAGATTGGCCGCAAGATTCGCGACAACGAGCTCAAGCGTATCCCCTTCCTCTTGATTGTAGGTGAGAAGGAGGCTGCCGAGGGCAAGGTATCGGTTCGTGTTCAGGGTGAGGGCGACAAGGGCGCAATGAGCGTTGAGGAGTTCGCAGCTTACATCACTGGATTGGTTGATGCCGAGATCGAAGCAAACAAAATGGAGTAATCGCCCCAAAGGAGCAGATTATCCGCATAATAAATAAGAAGTAATACAAACATTTACTAATTTGGCAATTACACAAAAACCCTTTCCGCCGCGTCCCGTGCAGAACGGCGGAAACAAGCCTCAGCAGGGGATGCGAGGCAAACGAGTAGAGAAAGAGAACCCCAACCGTATCAACGACGAGATTACCGCTCAGACGGTTCGTCTGGTGGGTGAGAATGTCGAGCCCAATACGGTAGTATCGCTTCGCGAGGCTTTGGCTATGGCCGACGAGATGGAGCTGGATTTGATTGAGATTTCACCCAAAGCAGATCCTCCCGTATGTCGCATCGCCGACTATCAGAAATTCCTCTACCAGCAGAAGCGTAAGGCTAAGGAGATTAAGGCCAAGCAGGTGAAGATTGTAATCAAGGAGATTCGTTTCGGTCCGCAGACTGACGACCACGACTACAACTTCAAGCTCAAGCACGCCGAGAACTTCATCAAGGAGGGCGCAAAGGTTAAGGCCTCTGTATTCTTCCGCGGCCGTTCAATCGTCTTCAAGGAGCAGGGTGAGATTCTGCTGTTGCGTTTCGCCACCGACCTCGAGGAGATTGCAAAGGTTGAGGCTATGCCTAAGCTCGATGGCAAGAAGATGAATATGATTCTTGCTCCCAAGGGCACAAAGAAGTAGTCCAAGACTGGCAGATAGGCCACAATGGCCACATATAAAAACCCGATTCAAGAGGTTGAAGATTCAACTTCTTGGGTCGGGTTTTGTATTTAATAATAATTGACTATTTTTTCTAAGGCGAGGCGAGAAGTTCGAGTTAATTGTGTATCTTTGTTGTGATGAAAGAGTGGGATAAGATATTCGGCATAGACTCCGAGGAGAGTTTTGTGACCACGGCGCTGGAGCTATTTAGATCCCAGGCACGCGAGTGTGCGCCCTACAGGCAGTACATCGAGTTGCTGGGCATCGACCCCGACAGCGTGAAAAGTGTGGAGGAGATTCCCTTCCTGCCGATTGAACTCTTCAAGACCCACCACATCTATTGCGGCGAGGGCGAACCCGAAAAGGTCTTCACTTCGAGCAATACGGGCGGCACTACCCCATCACGCCACCCGATGCAGAGCCTCGCACACTACGAGCGCACATTTACAGCCGCTTTTGAGGCGTTTTACGGCGCAGCCGAGCAGTGGAGCATCTACGGCCTACTGCCCAACTATCTGCAGCGAGAGGGCTCGTCATTGGTTTATATGGTGGACCGACTCATCGCACGATGCGGCTCGGGCGGTTTCTACCTCGACGAATACGAAAAACTCATTGCTGACATCGAGGCCGACCCCAAGCCGAAGATTCTGCTGGGCGTGAGCTACGCTCTGTGGGATTTGGCCGAGCAGTATGCCCCAAAACTCAAGAATACCATCGTAATGGAGACAGGCGGTATGAAGGGTCAGCGCGAGGAGCTACCCAAGGCGGAGTTCCACCACATACTGACAACGGCATTTGGCGTCGAGAAGATACACTCGGAGTATGGTATGGCCGAGCTGACATCGCAGGGATACTCTGCGGGCGACGGCATCTTCCGCACACCAGAGTGGATGCGTGTGATGGTGCGCGATGTAAACAACCCACTGCGCTCGCTCCCCAGAGGCAGCCGCGGAGCAATAAATATTATAGACCTGGCAAACACCTCGTCGTGTGCGTTCATCGCCACGCAGGATATGGGTGCCACCTATGCCGACGGCTCGTTCAGAATCGATGGCCGCATCACTGGTGCCGATATCAGAGGTTGCAACCTGCTTGTACAATAACCCACCGAAAGTGATATGAAAACCGTAGCATTCGTACCTATAAGACTCAACAGCCAGCGCGTCGAGGGCAAGAACCTCCGTCTGCTGGGTGGCCGCCCGCTAATGGCCTATCTGCTGGAGACGCTCACAAAGGTCGATAACATCGACGAGGTGTATGTCTATTGCAGCAACCCCGCCATCGTCGAGCATCTGCCCGAGGGTGTGAAGTTCCTGCGCCGTGACGAGAGCCTGGATAGCAACACTACGCTCGGCCGCGAGATATACGACGCCTTCACACAGCAGGTCGAGGCCGACATCTATGTCCTGGCACACGCCACCTCGCCCTTCATCCGCACGCAGACCATAGCCGATGCCGTCGGCAAGGTGCAGAGTGGCGAGTACGACTCGGCATTCAGCGCAGAGAAGATACAGACCTTTGCCTGGTGGCAGAACGAGCCTCTGAACTACTCATTCGAGAATGTACCCCGCACGCAGGACCTCGAGCCGATATATGTCGAGACATCGGCGTTCTTCATCTTCGGCCGCGAACTCTGGAGAGAAAACCACCGCCGCATAGGCTTCCGCCCCTACACCGCCGTCACCGACCGCATCGAGAGTATGGACATCGACAACCCCGACGATTTCCTCCTCGCCGAAGCCATCGTCACCGCCGGCCTCAACCGCTAAATAGTTTAAGATTTAAGACGCCACAACAAAATAACAATGGCCGCAGAGAATCCTCCGCGGCCATTGATATTTTGTATCTATCACCTCATCACATTCCTTTGCGGGCGATAATCCACGCCAGGTAGTTATACGCCGCAAGAAGGGCGGGACGCAGGCATCGAGGCAGGGCGTTCAGCACTCTTACCTTGCGTTCCAATCGTTTCGACATCGTGTTATAGGCGAAGAACTCCAGCGTACGCTGTGCTTGTGCCGTACCACCTCGGGCACTCTCGACGATAGCCTTACCGAGTGCCACACGAGCCACATATTCGTTGCTGATAGCCGAGGCCGACTCATCGTACAAATCCTCCAACGAGAAGACACTCTGTTCGGGGCGGTAGATTGCCGCCGAGCGGTTTGTTGCAGCTCGCTGATAGGTCATCATCGGCTCGGCGAAGAATGCCACTTCAGCCGTACGAGCTACCTTGGTCCAGAGGTATTGATCCTCGCCCATACGCATACCCACAGGAAAGCCACCCAACTTAAGCACCAAGTCTCGGCGCAGGACGGTTGCCGAAGGGATAAGCACATATCGACTCATCGATTCTGCAAAGAAATCGACCTTGCCCGTTAGCGTAGGCGTTGAGCCCACTACGCGTTTGCGTCCATCATCGACATAAAAGGCTGTAGCGTAGGCTCCGCACTCGGGCCAACGCTCGATTAGAAGCAATATAGACTTCAGGAAATCAGGCTCCCAGATATCATCACCATCAAGCAGTGCCACCCACTCGCCTTCGGCCATCTCTATTGCGCGATTGCGGGCTGCGCTGACGCCAGAATTCTGTTGGCGCACGAGTTTCAGATAGGGCATCTCTGCCATCATACGCTCCACCACATCGCCACTACCGTCGGTTGAGCCATCATCGATGACGATAACCTCGCGCGGGCAGATAGTCTGCGCCAAAACCGAGCGCAGGGTCTGTTCTATTTCCGCCACTTTGTTATAGAGAGGCACGACCACCGATATGTCACACAAGCGAGTATTCTGCATAATATTGCAAATGTAACGATTTTTTATTAGTTTTGCAATAGCATAAAATTGAGTCAAATGCGTCTGTCAGAGAAAATAATATCGGCCCTGCGCAACACTTTCGAGAGTGCTCTGTTCTTTGCGACAATGGCCGCAAAGGAGGATTTCCGCAACCATATAGGGCGTGCGGGAGCACTCGATATGTTGCCCACAAAGCGCCTGGCCATACTCGGCAACGGCCCCTCACTGGCCGACCAGATGCCACAGCTGATTGCCGACCGCCACTGGGAGAAGGCCGATATGATGGCCGTAAACTTCTTTGCCCTGAGCGAGGAGTTCGCCACCATCAAGCCTAAATATTACATCCTCTCCGACCCGATGTTCTTCCGCCAAGCGGGCAAGTCACCCCGCACCGAGGCGCTCTATGAGGCGCTCTCACAGAGGGTCGAGTGGCCGATGATACTCTATGTACAGTACTACAACCCCGAAAAATTCGACTACGCGGCTGCCATAGGCCACAACCCCAACATACGCATCGTACCGTTCCACACTACTCTATACAAGGGATTCCGCAACATTGAATTCTGGTGCTACGACCGAGGCTTGGGCTCGGGCAACTTCGGCACAGTGGTGCAGAATGGCGAGTTTATAGGTATGCTAATCGGTTATAAGACCATCGAACTCTACGGTGTGGACCACACTCTGCTGGAGGGACTGATGGTGGACGACGAGAACCGCCTATGCCGCGTGCAGAGCCACTACTACGACAAGCAACCCGCCGACCCGAAGCCGATATATTTTAATGCGACCAACCCACCACGACCATACTCGATGTACACCTACCTGGCCGAGACGGCGGAGCTCTTCCGAGGTCACGAGGTGCTACGCGACTACGCCGCACACCGGGGCGTGAGAATCATCAACCACACCCGCGGCTCGATGATTGACGCCTACGAGCGACAGCCAATGCCGTAATACAAACAGGGCAGATGTACGAAACATCTGCCCTGTTTGTTTGTATTGTTCTGCGACCCTATTCGGCGGCGCCTTCGGCTGATTGAATCAGCTGAATGAGGTACTGCTCAATGTTGTCGGCTTTGGTATTCTTGAGGAGTACAGTCTTGTTCTCGTCGAGCATATAAACTCGGGGAAGAGTACGCAAGTCGTAGAGATTGTCGCCCTTAATCTTGCCCGCAGCATCGTATGCGTGCAACCACTCGGCGGGCGAGTCGGCAACGAACTTCTCCCAAGCGCTCTTCTCACCCTCGACACATACGGCAACAATCTTCACGCCACCTGCGCGCTGGAGATAGTTCACCAACTTGGCCTGTGTGAGGCGGAAGCGCTGCAACTTGCAATCGAGGTTTTCGGGCGAGTAGAAGAACAGAATCACGATGGGTGACTTCACATCCGAGAGCTGTGCCTTGCTACCATCGGTCAGCTGCATCTGAAAATCTACGGCAGACATACCTTCGTTGTTCATCTCCAACATTACCAGCTGCTTCTGGTAGGGCTCTTTATCGGCCTTATCTATCGACTTCGACACCAGCGCCGACTGCAGCAGCGAGCGGTAAGCCGTCTCGTTGTAGAGAGGTGAGGCCGTATCGTAGAGGTACTTATCGCCAAGTGTCAAAACTCGCTTCAAAGCACCCTTCACTGCGCCTGCACGCTCAACCCACGCCGCCATTGACGAGGTCATAACATCAGCCGACAGCAACGGGAAAATCGAAGCCATATCAATCAAACCCTGCTCCAACAGAGCATCCGAAGCGGTAGCAAAATCCACATTATCCCAGAAGTGCTCACCCAAATACTTGGCACGCTCCTGAGGCTGTATGATGCTCTCGGGGACGGTCACCATAGGGAATGTTACGCTAGGCGTCTGTGCAGCCTGCTCCTGCGCCATAGCCACATTAGACATCAGGCCGAGCGCAAATATCACAACTAAAAATCTCTTCATAATTACCAATTTGTTTCTTTTCGAAAAGCAAATGTAACCATTTATTCGTAAATATACAAAAACGGGGCTGCCCAACTATCTATCGGACAACCCCATTATCTCTGCGGCGGAGAGGCTAATTGGTAAAAATCAGTTTCTCTCCATCGGAATCTATCGTTATCGCTCGCTCACGACTGACCTCACCTGAGAGGATGCGCTTCGAGAGGTCGTTCACCACCTCGCGCTGGATAACGCGCTTGACGGGACGGGCTCCATACAGCGGGTCATAACCCAGATGTGCGATGAACTGCTTGGCCTTGTCGGTATAGTGCAACTCCACACCGTTATGAGCCAGCATACGCTCGATGATTGACATCTGAATATCGACAATCCGCTCGATATCTGCGCGAGTCAGAGGCTCGAACATCACAATCTCGTCGATACGGTTCAGGAACTCTGGCTTGAGCTGTGTTTTCAGCAACTCTATCACCTCGTCGCGAGTGCGCTCCACCACCTCGGCAGGGACTGTGCCACCGTCAAACGACTGCGAGAAGTGCTCCTGAATCAGGTGCGAGCCCATATTCGAGGTCATAATGATTATCGTATTGCGGAAATCCACCACGCGACCCTTATTATCTGTCAGACGACCATCGTCCAGCACTTGCAACAAGATGTTGAACACATCGGGGTGAGCCTTCTCAATCTCATCGAGCAACACCACCGAATAGGGCTTGCGGCGCACCGCCTCGGTGAGTTGTCCGCCCTCGTCATAACCGACATATCCCGGAGGCGCACCCACCAATCGTGATACGCTGTGGCGCTCCTGATATTCGCTCATATCGATGCGGGTGAGCATAGAGTCATCGTTGAAGAGGAACTCGGCAAGAGCCTTGGCCAACTCGGTCTTACCCACACCCGTTGTACCCAAGAAGATGAACGAGCCGATAGGCTTGCGAGCATCGCTCAACCCCGCACGCGAACGGCGCACGGCATCCGAAATAACCTCGATGGCGTTGTGCTGACCCACCACGCGCTTGTGCAGTTCATCCTCCATCTTGAGCAACTTCTCTCGCTCCGACGAGAGCATACGCTGCACGGGAATACCTGTCCAACGCGATACCACATCGGCTATATCCTGCGAATCGACCTCCTCCTTAATCATTGCATCTCCATTGGTTGTGGTCAGGCGCAACTGCTCTTGCAATGCATCGATCTGCTTCTCAGCCTCGACAATCTTGCCATAGCGAATCTCGGCCACACGACCGTAGTCGCCCGCGCGCTCGGCCTGCTGGGCCTCGACTTTAAGATGCTCGATTGAGTCTTTGTTCTGCTGAATCTTCTGCAGGATATCACGCTCGCCCTGCCACTTGGCACGAAGTGCCGCCTCCGAAGACTTCAACTCCTCGATGTCGCGCGTGAGCGCCTCAACACGCTGCTCGTCATTCTCGCGACGGATAGCTTCGCGCTCGATTTCGAGCTGGCGAATACGGCGGTCGAGGTTGTCAATCTCCTCGGGCACAGAGTTCATCTCCAGACGCAGATGTGCCGCCGCCTCATCGATAAGGTCGATAGCCTTGTCGGGCAAAAAGCGCGAGGTGATGTAGCGGTGTGAAAGCTCAACGGCCGCAATGATAGCCTCGTCCTTGATGCGAACCTGGTGGTGACTCTCATAACGCTCCTTCAAACCGCGCAGAATAGATATAGCATCCTCGGTCGTAGGCTCATCAACCAACACCTTCTGGAAACGGCGCTCCAAAGCCTTGTCCTGCTCAAAATATTTCTGAAACTCATCGAGTGTCGTAGCACCTATCGTGCGTAACTCGCCACGCGCAAGTGCTGGCTTCAATATGTTGGCGGCATCCATCGCTCCGCTCGACTTACCAGCACCCACCAGGGTATGAATCTCGTCGATGAAGAGCAATATCTCGCCGTCGCTGGCAATAACCTCCTGTACCACGCCCTTCAAACGCTCCTCGAACTCGCCTTGATACTTGGCACCAGCAACCAGCGCTCCCATATTGAGTGAGAAGATAGACTTTGACTTGAGGTTTTCGGGCACATCACCATCCACGATGCGGTGGGCGATGCCCTCGGCAATGGCAGTCTTACCAACGCCCGCCTCACCTACGAGAATGGGGTTATTTTTAGTGCGGCGCGAAAGAATCTGCAACACTCTGCGAATCTCGTCATCACGGCCAATAACGGGGTCCAACTTACCACTGCGGGCCATCTCGTTAAGGTTGATGGCATACTTACCCAGAGCGTTGAACTCCTGCTGCGAAGTTTGAGAATCGACGGTCGAGCCCTTGCGGAACTCGCGGATGGCCTGAACCAAATCCTTCTCGGTAGCACCATTGCGCTTGAGCATATCGGCCGCAGCGCCACGCTCAGCCACAAGACCCAACAGCAGATGCTCGACCGAGGCGTATTTATCGTTGAATGTGCGTGTGAAGTCCACGCCTCGCTGAATCACCTTCGATGTGTCGCCCGAAAAGTATTGCTCGCCATTGCCACCCGATACGCGAGCCATAGCACCCAACGCGGAGGCCACCTCGCTCTTGAGCGTAGCCACATTCACGCCTACGCGACCCAACAGGAACACGGCCAGAGAGTCGTCGTCCTTAATGAGCGTGCTCAATAGATGCATCGGTTCAACAGCCTGCTGACCACGCTCGCGCGCCAAAGAGACCGCACCCTGCAAAGCCTCCTGCGCCTTAATGGTTAAAGAGTTGATGTTCATAATATCTCGTTTTTTGTTTTTCCTTTACCCAACAAAAAGCAAATCCTTTGCCATAAGCCCAAATCGGACATAAACCCACACCTCTTGTCACACTTTGACAGCCCCAAATGCCATTATCCGACATTTTGACACTTCATCGGCAGACTCACCGCACCTCCCACTTCGCCCAACAAAACAACAAAAAAGAGGTTAGCAGAAAACAATTCTACTAACCTCGTGGTTTAACGCCCGCCATAAATTTAACACGAGCGGCGTCTATCTATCTACGCACTACTTCTTCAGGAAGCAGGTCTTCAGCACGATGCTGCTGCCGTCAATCTTGCAATCAACCTCCTCGGGGTTGTCGGTAAGACGGATGCTCTTAACCTTGGTGCCGCGCTTGATGACCATCGACGAACCCTTCACCTTCAAATCCTTGATAACAGTCACAGCATCGCCATCGAGCAACTCTGCGCCATTGCTATCCTTCGGCACATCCACACTCGCCGCTGCCGACACGCTCTCACCATCGAACTCGTACGCACAATCAGGGCACACATAAAGTGAACCGTCAAAATATACATATTCGCCACCACACTTGGGACACTTGGTAATTTCACTCATAATTTCCTTTTTTATCGTTTATTCTTTAAGTTTTGCTTGCGCCAAAATTTACCCACCGATGCAGCCAGGCAAGCCGCATTGATTATGGCTGACCGCCTATTTCACATCCAACAAAGTGATGTCAAAGATAAGCGTAGAGTAAGCCTTTATCGCTCCTGCCGAGCGCGAGCCATAGCCAAGGTGGTACGGGATAACTATCTCCCAGCGTGAACCCACGGGCATCTCACGCAGTGCAGTAGACCATCCTGTGATAAGTTCATTGAGGCGGAATGTCGCTGGGCGTCCTTTCTGCGTTTTGTCAAACTCCTTACCATTGATGAGTTTTCCCGTGTAATATACGGAGATAAAACTTTTGGGCGACGGCTTAGGGCCATTTCCCTTGTTTATCACCCGGTACATCACACCATTGAACATAGTCTTCACCCCGGGCCTCTGCGCATATTCCTGCAGGAACTCTTGATTCCTGATTTTGTATTGATTGTCAATAGGAGGCATATAGTCAGCTATTTTGATTCTTTCGTTCTATTCTTGTAAGTCTATAAAATGTAATTCTCTTAAATCAACTACTTGCCGATGCAGAGTTTTTTAACGTCCATTTAGAACTTTGTAAACACTTGACACATAGTATATTGCAAAGTTTTACCAAAGGACAAGAGTGCATTCGGTGGACAGGCAGGGGACTGCATTTTTGCAAAGAAACACATAAAATCTGCAAAACGCAATTTTTTTTAGATTTTTTAACATATTTGCATTTCGTTGTATGGTTAAATGGTCTTTAATTGGAACTGAAATTTCACCTGTGATTGCTGTTAAATTTAGTGGTTTAGTTTAGTCCAATGTATATATAGAATGTGAGTAAACTAAACTGGTTTTATCACCAAATTTAAGAGGTTAGTCATAGCAGTGGCTTTACACTCTTATAAAATGCACTTTGCTCCTCTCATTTGTATTTGTTATATGTTTCTTTATATCCGTCTACCTTTTAATAGGAATTTCTGAGAAGTGCCAAAACATACTCTTTTTCCTTCTCAAAAGAAGAGAAATCTTTGTCGTTTTCTTTTGAAAAACAAGGATTATGTATGAGATCATATGATTTTTTCAGGTAGTAAAGATGGGATTATGTAAAAAAGAGGCTAGATTTTTATTGATAAAACGCGGGAATGGAAAATATTTGAATAGAAAAAGAAGAATAAACTCTTTTATTGTTCAAAATATTACTATATTTGCATTATGAATAAGCAATTAAAGGAAATAGGAGCTATCCCTGTAACGACTTCAGTTATCGAATCGCTATATCCTGAGCTTAAGTCTGCAGATAAGAAGGTTGTTTGGCTTGAGAAGAATGGATATATTATAAGATTGAAGAGGGGGCTCTATGTCGTCAATCCCGAACATTCGGGAAAGATGCTTTCAAGTGAACTGATTGCCAATCATCTTTATGCGCCTTCATATATCTCTATGTCAACAGCATTAAGATATTATGGCTTAATTCCAGAGGCTGTGTACACGCATCAATCCATGACGGTAAAGCACTCTCGAAGTTTTCATACTCCTATAGGGAATTATGATTACAAGTACATTTCCCGAGATGTTTTCTCCGTTGGAGTAAGAAGCATGCATAAGGGCGAATATGCTTTCTTGGTAGCATCACCCGAAAAGGCTTTGTGCGACCT
>JAFZFX010000009.1 GCA_017555695.1 Alistipes sp. | reverse complement strand
TTTGAATTTTGAATTTTGAATTTTGAATTACAAATTGTTATCTTTGTAAAAATATTGTTTTCCTATGAGTCAGATTAAGCGTACCGAGATTGCCGAGTTAGGCGAGTTCGGATTGATTGATGAACTAACCAAAGGTCATAATACAAAGTGTAAGACCACGCTGCGTGGCGTGGGTGACGATGCTGCCGTTGTAGCGGCGGGTCGTGACGATGCGGTGGTGGTATCTACCGATTCGCTCTTGGAGGGTATCGATTTCGACCTCACATACTTCCCGCTCAAGCACCTCGGCTACAAGGCCGTTGTGGTTGGTGTGAGCGATGTGCTGGCTATGAACGCTATGCCCGAGCAGGTGACCATCTCGCTCGGCGTGTCGTCGAAGATGTCGGTCGAGGCGCTGAAAGATTTGTACGAGGGTATATATTTTGCGTGCGACGAGTTGGGCGTGGACCTCGTTGGTGGCGATACACGAGCCTCGGTTACGGGTCTGGTGATTAACATCACGGCTATGGGTCGTGCCAAGCGCAAGGCCATAAGTTATCGTAGCGGCGCGCAGTTCAACGACCTGATTTGCATCACGGGTAACCTCGGTGCTTCGTATATGGGTCTGCAACTTCTCGAGCGCGAGAAGCGAGTGTTGAGCGGCATTGATAACCCCGAGCCTCAGTTCAAGGGATACGAGTATCTGTTGCAGCGTTATCTCAAGCCTCGTGCGCGTAAAGATATCATAGAGTTGTTGGCCGAGGAGAAGATTGTCCCCACATCGATGATTGACCTCTCGGACGGTCTGGCAAGCGAGGTGTTGCAGATATGCAAGTCGTCGAAGTGTGGCGCGAGAATCTATCTCGACCGTATTCCTATCGCCAAGCAGACTACGGCTCTGGCCGAGGAGATGCACATCGACCCCGTTGTGGCGGCACTCAATGGCGGCGAGGACTACGAGTTGATGTTCACCGTACCTCTTGCTATGCAGGAGCAGGTGATGCGTCTGGGTGTTGTGGATGTGGTGGGTCACATCACACGCGAGACTACGGGAGCTTACCTTGTGACGCCCGATGGCAGCGACATCAAGTTGCGTGCGCAGGGCTTTAAGGAGGAGTAAAGTATTTGGGGAACAGCATAAATCTGTGATACTATGATGAGAAAATTGTTAGTTGCGTGCAGCGGAGTGGCGATTCTTATCGCTATGGGATTTGCCGCCTATGCATATTGGCAGTATCTGCATACGCCGTACTTCGAGACGCGCGGAATGGTATTGTGGTGGAACGATGTGAATCAGCCCGAGCGCCTGGATTGGCTGGAGCTGGCCAAGAAGTCGCACCTTAACACCTTGAGTGTTTTTGCTCACCGCGACGAGCGCGAGACTCCCGAATATAAGGCTTTCCTCGAGGCGTGTGCCGAGGCGGGTATCAAGACCGAGTATCAGGAGCACGCCACATCGGCGTTGTTGCCCCGTTCGCTCTTTGCCGAACATCCCGAATATTTCCGTCAGAACGAGCAGGGTGAGCGTGTGGCGGATTCGAACTGCTGCCCCTCATCGAGCGAGGCGTTGGAGATTATTGCGGATAACGCCCGCACGATGTCGAAGCGTGATGTGCCGACCAACCACCGCTACTACTATTGGCTGGACGATGGTGGCAAGCGTTGTCACTGTGAGAAGTGCAAGAATCTGAACGATAGCGACCAGGCTCTGATAATCGAGAACCGCATCATCAAGGTGTTGCGCGAGAGCGACCCCGAGGCTCTGTTGGCTCACCTCTGCTATGACAATACGCTGGAGGCTCCTTCGACCATCAAGCCCGAGGAGGGTATCTTCCTGGAATTTGCTCCCTTCTATCGTCGTTGGGATATGCCGCTGAGAGATAGCGAGGCGGTGCGCGACGGGCAGACCTTGACTCACGGTCGATATATGGAGGTGCTGAAGCAGAATCTTGCTGTCTTCCCCGCCGAGACGGCACAGGTGCTGGAGTATTGGACCGATGTGTCGTTGATAAGCGGCTGGCAGAAGCCTGCCAAGAAGTTGCCCTGGCATAAGGAGGTATTCCTGCAGGATATCGACACCTATGCAAGTCTGGGTATCCGTCACATCACGGCCTATGCGATGTATGCTGACGCTGTATATTACGAGACCTATGGCGATATGAGTTGGGTGGAGGATTATGGTAATGGCCTCTTCCGCTACCGCCGATAGAGATATTTTCCAGGCCGCATTAGGTCGGGCGAAAAAGAGAAAAGGTTGTCTTACCGAGTGGGGTAGGACAACCTTTTTTAGTGTGGTATTCTATTGAGATCTACTGCTGATAGAGGGTCGATTTTGCACCCTTGTCGGTGATGATGGTGAGTGTGCGGCTGTCACCATCACGACCCACTACGGCCTCGGCTGTGAATGCTGTGGTGCGGCGTGCTGGCTCTGTCGCCTCCTCCTCTTTAGCCTCCTTGCTCGGCTTCTTCTTTTCGGCCTTTATAACCTCGGGCGGCAACGACAATGTGCCGAAGAGTCGGATGGTATCCTCCTTGGCCAGCAACTGCCACGATGTGAACTCCAATATGCCCTCGGGCAGGGTTTGCTCTATCTTGCCGTGTCGCTTGATGTCAATCTCGATGCCGAGTCGCTCATTCTCGCGAGTCTTCCAGCGACCCAACACCTTGGGGTATGTGTCGTTGGTGGTGATAGCGATGGCTGACGGCATCTGCCCCTCGTCGGTGGGCATATATGCCACTTCGACGATGTTGCCCGCCACCAAGTCGAACTCCTCGTATATGGTTTGGTCGTCAAGCATAAAGCGCTTGATTGTGCCGCTGCCCATACTATCCACTATCAGGGTCTGACCGTCACAATCCTCGGCGATGTATCCCGCCATCATCTGCTCCTTCAGCTCCTTGCGGCAGGCGCACAAGCTGAGGGTCAATGTGGCGAGTAGTAGTATATTGCGTAACTTCATATCTCTGCTGATTTTGATGCAAAGTTAGCAAAAAAGATTATCTCCGCCCCGCGAAGTGGTCATATTTGGGCGAAAATGGAACGAAAAACAGAATTTGTACCATTTTATGTAGCAAATAGTTTGCTCTGATGTCGCTTTTTAATTTAACTTTTTGTACTTTTGGCGGCGTTAATTGTTAGGTTAATAAAACTACTACCATTATGCTTAATATCATATTATTTGGAGCGCCCGGATGCGGTAAGGGTACGCAGGCCGTGCGAATTAAGGAGAAGTATAACATCAACCACATCTCTACAGGTGAGGTAATTCGTGGTGAGATCGCTCGTGGTACCGAGCTCGGCAAGAGTATGCAGAGCTATATCGAGTCTGGCCAGTTGGCTCCCGATTCAATCGTAATCGGTATGATTCGTAACTATATGCAGGAGCATAAGGATGCCGTAGGTAACATCTTCGACGGTTTCCCCCGCACTACAGCCCAGGCCGAGGAGTTCGACCGTATCTTGGCTGAGGATGGTTTGGGTGTTAATGTGATGGTTTATATGGATGTTCCCGAGCAGGAGTTGGTTGATCGCATCTTGTTGCGTGGTAAGGATTCAGGCCGTGCCGATGACGCATCAGAGGATGTTATCCGCAACCGAATCGCTGTTTACCGCGAGCAGACAGCCATCGTTGCTGACCACTACGCAAAGCAGGGTAAGTATGTTGCCGTAGATGGTGTAGGTACTATGGACGAGGTGTTCGACCGTATCTGCGCGGCTATCGACTCTAAAAAGTAGTTCGACGCCACCCAAAAACGGCTAAAACATAGGCTGTAAGTGACATAAATCTCTCGTATAGTAGGGGCTTATGTCACTTTTTTTCTTTTTAATAGTTGCAGATTGTATTTTTTTAATTACCTTTGCACCGCTAAAGTCCACCACTTTGCTGTGGGCGATAGTGGTAAGGCCCATTCGTCTATCGGTTAGGACGCAAGATTTTCATTCTTGAAAGAGGAGTTCGACTCTCCTATGGGCTACTATGACTTACACCTACGGGTGTTTGACAGGGTGAAAAGATTTTTTGATGCCTACGGAGCATCGGTTGAGGTTTGACCTCGCGGTATAATTAAGAGGGGGTGCCTTGAGAGAGGTACAGCCTACGAAAAAAAGGAAACAGAAAAAAGTAAAATAAAAATTAACACAACTATGGCAAATCACAAGTCATCAAAGAAGAGAATTCGTCAGACCGCTACAAAGCGTGCGCATAACCGCCTTTATCACAAGACAGCTCGTAACGCTGTGAAGGCTTTGCGTAACACAACCGAGAAGAGCGCAGCAGAGGCTTTGCTGCCCAAGGTATCATCAATGCTTGATAAGATCGCTAAGCACGGCATTATTCACAAGAATAAGGCTGCTAACTTGAAGAGCTCATTGGCATTGCACGTAAACGCTCTCTAATCATTTAGATTGCATCGTGGATAGGTCGATGACGACCAAGATAAGAAGGTTCCGAAATATCGGAACCTTTTTTTTTGTTGCCTCGAGGTATTGCGGTGACGGAAAAATTCATATCTTTGTATAGATGTATCACTAAAAAAGACTAATCTAATAAACCTAATATTATTATGAAAAGATTTTTCTCTCTCTGCTGTGTGGCCGTTGCGGCTGCGATGATGCTTTCGTGCCAGTCTGAGCACAAGGGCGTAAAGGGTGTTAAGCATGTGGTGATGATTGGTCTCGATGGCCTTGCTGGCAATACCGTCGAGGCAGCTAATATGCCTACACTGAAGATGATGATGGCCGAAGGTGCGTGGACGCTCCAGGCTCGCAGTATCCTCCCCTCGTCGAGTGCCTGCAACTGGGCTTCGATGTATATGGGCGTAGGTCCTGAGATGCACGGCTATAACACTTGGGGTAGCCGTACGCCAGACTTCCCCTCAATCGAGCTGGGCGAGAATGGCATATTCCCCACAATGATGACCGTGTTGCGTCGTCATAACCCCGAGTATAATCTGTGTGCATTCTACGAGTGGCCCGTTATTGGCGACTTGATTGACAATAAGGCCGTTACATTCCACAAGAATGTGCCTATGGGCGAGAGCAAGAGCGTGGATATCGTCAATGCCTACACCGCCTACCTTAAGGAGCATAAGCCCGACTTCGCGATGTGTATCTTCGACTCTCCCGATGTTGAGGGTCACGGCCAGGGCTGGGGTTCAGAGACCTATATGAGTCGTCTGGAGGTTATGGATGCCTACATTGCACAGATTATCGAAGCAACAAAGGAGGCTGGAATGTACGATGAGACACTCTTTATGGTTGTATCTGACCACGGTGGTATCGGCACAGGTCACGGTAGCACCTCAATGTCAGAGATGGAAGCTCCGCTTGTATTCTACGGCGCTGGCGTGAAGAAGGGTCACCAGATTCAGAGCTCGGTAGTGCGTTACGACACTGCTCCTACCATTGCTTACATCTTCGGTGCAAAGACTCCCGATGTATGGCGTGGTCGTCCTATCGTAGAGGCTTTCGAATAAGGTAGTGTAAATCCCCAAAGAAATAGGGGTTGTCCGACGCACTTGTTGGACAACCCCTTGTTTTTTGCTCTTTCTCTATTTACTCGCCTATGTACTTACGCCAGGCATCGGGTGCGGCAACTGATTGGCACTTCTCCTTGTCGTAGCACACCATCACGACGCGCGAGAGGGTGCATAGCTTACCGTTTGACTTCAGGCGCTGCACGAGAGTCAGACTCTTATTGCCAATCGACTCGATGAAGGTCTCAACCACCACCTCGTCGCCGTAGAATATCTGCTCATAGAACTCGTTGTTGAGCGACGCGATGAGTGCTGGCACCTGCTCGGCAGCACCCGTCAGACGCCACAACTCCTTGAACAGGTCGGTCTTGCCAAGGTCGAAGTACATCTGCTGCACCACATTGTTGATGTGGCCGAAGAGGTCCACATCCGAGAAACGCACCTGTATGGGCGTGGTAATAAGCAACGGCATAACTCGCCTATTTACGAATTATCTCCACTTCGCCACGCTCGCCAAAGGCGATGATTGCGCTCGGCTGACCCGTAGGCTTGCCCTGGAAGCGGGGATTGACAACGAAATCCACACCATCGATAATCTCGCGGCTCACATCCTTTAGACCCTTTGTGGGTGTAGGCTCGCCCGAGATGTTGGCCGATGTCGATACGATAGGCTTGCCGAAACGGCGCAACAGCTGATGGCAGAATTCGTGATTAGGTACGCGTACACCCAGCGTGCCCTCCTCGGGGATGAGGTTGGCGGCAACGCCTACAGCACCCTGCAGAATCAGCGTCAGCGGCTTCTCGGACATCTCCATCACCTCGAATGCAATGCCGGGCGCCTTGTTCACATAGCGCACAATCATATCGGCATCGCGGCACAGTACGAGCATCGACTGCTTGTTCTGGCTCTGCTTGAGCTTATACACCTTCTCTACGGCCTCGGCATTCGTAGCATCACAGCCAATGCCCCAAACCGTGTCGGTCGGATATAGTATCAATCCACCATTGCGTAGCACCTCTATGGCTGCCAAAATCTCTTTCTCCATAAATCAAATGTTATTTCAACTGCTACAAAAGTAGTGATTTTTCTCAAGAGTGCGCCCTTGCCGAGCATTATTTTGACGGCGGAGTTGCTTTGTGTCAATTATTTTAGTATTTTTGCGGTCAGCAAAAAAATAACAACAAAAATATAACTCATTATGGGAAGAGCGTTTGAGTATCGCAAAGCTAGAAAAATGAAGCGCTGGGGACACATGGCCCGCGTTTTTACTAAAATCGGTAAGGAGATTGAAATCGCAGTTAAGGCTGCTGGTGCAGATCCCAACTCTAACACCCGCCTGCGTATCTTGATTCAGAACGCAAAGGCAGAGAATATGCCCAAGGAGAACATCGAGCGTGCTATCAAGCGTGCAACCGACAAGGATGCTGCTGATTACAAGGAGATGATTTACGAGGGTTATGGCCCTCACGGCGTAGCGTTCTTGGTGGAGACTGCCACCGACAACACTAACCGTACGGTAGCCAGCGTGAGAATGTACTTCAACAAGTGTGGTGGTACATTGGGTAACTCTGGTAGCGTGGCATTTATGTTCGAGCACAAGTGTGTGTTCAAATTTAAGCCTGCTGGCGAGGTTGATTTCGAGGAGATGGAGCTCGAGATGATTGACTTGGGCGTGGATGAGTTCTACGCTGAGGATGGCGAGGTAACAGTAAGTGCCCCCTACGAGTCATTCGGTGCTATCCAGAAGTGGATCGAGGACAACGGTCACGAGTTGGTATCTGGTGAGGGCGTACGCATCCCCACCGACACTAAGGAGCTCACTGCCGAGGAGCGTGAGGCTGTAGAGAAGCTGCAGGAGAAGTTGGAGGAGGACGAGGATGTGGTAAATGTTTATACCACAATGGCCGAGGCCGAGGACGACGGCAGCGAGGAGTAAGCCTTCGTAGCATACAACAAAGAGTAAAAACGATATTTGGGGAGTTCTCAAATATCGTTTTTTTTGTATATTTGTACAAAATCATTTAGGCAATTATGAAACAGAGTCATCTCGATTTTCTCAATCATATAAAGTCGTTTATCCCCCAGCAGAGAATCTATACCGACTACCTCCGTCGTCTGGCGTGGGGTACCGATGCTGGCTTCTATCGCCTCCTTCCGCAAATCGTATTGCGTAGCGATGGCGAGGAGGAGATAGCGAAGATTATACGCGCGGCAGCACAATACTCTGTGCCGCTCACATTCCGTGCTGCGGGCACTAGCCTCTCGGGGCAGTCGGTGAGCGACTCGGTGTTGGTCGTAGCGGGCAAGAATTGGGAGAAGTACGAAGTGCTGGACGGAGGCAAGGCCATCCGTCTGCAGCCAGGTGTGATAGGCTCAAAGGTGAGCGAAGTACTCAAGCCCTATGGCTATCGTTTTTCGCCCGACCCCGCATCGGTAAAGAGCGCTATGGTGGGCGGAATCGTGATGAATAACGCCTCGGGAATGAATTGTGGTACACACGCCAACAGTGATAGGGTATTGCTCTCGATGCGAATTGTTTTCAGCGACGGCTCGGTACTCGATACAGGCTCTGAGGATAGTCGCCGCGAGTTCGCCGCCACCCACTCGGAGTTTATTCGCTCGCTGGAGGCTCTGCGTGATGAGGTGCGTGCTGACGAGGTGCTGACGGCCCGCATCAGGCAGAAGTATTCGATTAAGAATGTGGTGGGTCTGAATCTGTTGCCGCTGGTGATGTACGACGATGTGTTCGACATCATCGCCCACTTGATGGTAGGCTCGGAGGGAACTTTGGCCTTTATGTCGGAGGTGACGATGCTTTCGGAGCGAGATTTCGAACACAAGGCTTGCGCGATGCTCTACTTCGACTCGATACGCGAGGCGTGCAAGGCTGTGGTGGCTATGCGACAGATTGTTGGCCAAAGTGGCGAGCGTATTGTTCACAGTGCCGAGTTGCTCGATGCCAAGTCGCTCGCTTCGGTAAACGATACCACGGGCGTAGGACTCACGGCTGTGCTTACCGAGACCAAGGCTCACTCCGCAGAGGAGTTGCAGTCAAATATATCGGCTATCGAGCAGCGTTTGGGTGACTTTAAGCTCTATCAGCCCGCCCACTTCTCGACTGATGAGGCGTTGCAGGCACGATATTGGGCCATCCGTTCGGGTATATTCCCTTCGGTGGGAGGCTCGCGCCGTGCTGGCACTACATCCTTAATCGAGGATGTAGCCTTCCCCATCGAGCATCTGCCCGAGGCTACTGCCGATTTGGCCGAGTTGTTAGATAGATACGGCTACGACGATGCCTGCATATATGGTCACGCCCTTGAGGGTAACTACCACTTTATCATAAACCAGTCGTTCTCTACCGAGGCTGAGGTTGCCCGATACGAGGAGCTGATGGAGCAGGTGGCAAAGTTGGTATTGGAGAAATATGACGGCTCACTGAAGGCCGAGCACGGCACGGGCCGCAATATGGCACCTTATGTCAAGCGCGAATGGGGCGACAAGGCCTTCGATATTATGCGCCGAATAAAGATGCTCTTTGATGCACAAAACATACTCAACCCCGGTGTAATATTCAATGACGACGAGCGATGCCATCTGTCGAACTTCAAACCTTTGCCGCTGACGGCGACACTCATCGACCGCTGTATCGAGTGCGGTTTCTGTGAGGTGAACTGCCTAAGTTGCGGTCTTACGCTCTCGTCACGCCAGCGAATAGTCATTCGTCGCGAGATTGCGCGTCTGCGTGCTACAGGCGAGAATCCTTCGCTGCTGCGCGAGTTGGAGAGGGGTTACACCTACCTTGGCGAGGAGAGTTGCGCTGGCGACGGCCTCTGCTCGACAAGTTGCCCACTCGGCATCAATATGGGTGAGCTGACGCATCTGCTTCGTGCGGAGAACCATCCGCAGGGTAGTCTCGGTCATCGTGTCGGAGCCTTTGCTGCCGACCACTTCGCCGAGATTAAATCGTCGTTGCGACCTCTGCTTTGGCTGGCCGATACCTCTCACCGAGTATTGGGAGAGAGGGCTATGTCTGGCGTGGCCTCTGCGATGCACGCCATAGGTCTGCCCCGTTGGCAACCCTCTATGCCGCTGGCCTATAAAATACCAAAGGCGGTAGCCTCTGCCCACTCGGCCAATCAGGTGACGGGTGGCGAGAAGCCTCGCGTGGTTTACTATCCGAGTTGCATCAACCAGACTATGGGCCCCGACCATAAGCATCGTCACGATGCGGCGCAGGTCGAGAAGATGCTCTCGCTTTTGCACAAGGCGGGATATGAGGTCATCTTCCCCGAGCGTATGGACTCACTCTGTTGCGGTACTATTTGGGAGAGTAAGGGTATGAGCGACATTGCCGACAGAAAGGTGGCCGAACTGGAGGAGGCGCTGTGGCGAGCGAGCGACAGCGGTCGTTATCCTGTTCTTTGTGACCAGAGCCCTTGTCTGCACCGTATGCGCGAGAAGATTTCGCGCCTTAAACTATACGAGCCCGCCGAGTTTATTCTGGAGTTCTTGAGCGATAGGTTGCTCTTCGAGCCCATCGACGAGACGGTGGCTCTGCACATCACCTGTTCGATGCGCCGTATGGGTCTTGCCGATAAGATTATCGCGCTGGCCAAGATGTGCGCCAAGCGAGTTGTTCTGCCCGAGGGGGTGGGTTGTTGTGGATTTGCAGGTGATAAAGGTTTTACCAACCCCGAAATCAACGCCTACGCACTGCGTAAGTTGCGCTCTGCTGTCGAGCAGTCGGGCGCTGCGGAGGGTTACTCCAATAGCCGCACCTGCGAGATAGGTCTTACTACACATTCGGGTATCGAGTATCGCTCGATAATCTACCTGGTTGATAGGGCTACTCGCCGCAAAGATTTATAACGGAAGACGCGTCGTGTAGAATAAATTCGTATATTTGCATACATTAAGAGAAACAACCTAAAAAGGAGTATTTTATGGCTATATCGAAATTCGAAAAAGAGATGGAGCGCCTGCAGCGTGATGGCGTGATTACGCGTGCGCAGTTCTTGAAGATTATGGCTGCCGCTGGAGTTATCCTCGCAGTGGGTACCGACAAGGCCTACGCCGCAAAGAGCAATGCCAAGGGCCGTATCGTTATTATTGGTGGAGGTGCAGCGGGTATCAGTATGGCTTCACAGCTGAAGCGCGCACTCTCTAATCCCGATATTACAATCATCGACCCGAGCGACCGTCAGTACTATCAGCCAGGCTTTACTCTTGTTGCGAGTGGTGTCTATCAACCCGACGATGTGTGGAAGCCACAGGCGGAGTGTATGCCTTCGGGCGTAAAGTGGGTAAAGGATGTGGTTACACTCGTTCACCCCACCCAGAACAAGGTCGATACTCTGAAGAACGGCTCTATAGCCTACGACTTCCTGGTTGTAGCATCGGGTGTTAAGTACGATTGGTCTCGCATCGAGGGTATAACCTACCAGAATATTGGCGAGGGTAATGCCCACACCATCTATGGCCCAGAGGGTGCTACCAAGACTTGGCCCGCAATGAAGGCCTTTGGTGAGAAGGGTGGTAAGGGTATCTTCTGCGACACCTACACCAAACATAAGTGCGGTGGTGCGCCCAAAAAGATTTGTCTGCTCTCGTGGGATAATGCCCGCAAGAATGACAACCTCGACAAGATTGATATGCACTACTACACAGGCAGTAAGCAACTCTATAATGTGCCCTATTTCACTCCCCGTTTGGAAGAGATCTATAAGGAGCGCAACATCCCCGTGGATGTGAACTGCCGTCTGAAGGCCATCGACACTGCGGCCAAGCGTGCCTACTTCGAACGCGTGGAGACCGATGCCGAGGGCAACAAGGTGGTGACTCCGTTCAGCGACGATTACGACTTTATGCACTTTATGGTGCCCCAGTGTGCGCCCGACTTCGTGCGTGAGTCAGGACTCAGCTGGACCGAGGGTAGCCTTGCGGCCGACGGTTGGGCTATGGTCGATAAGCAGACACTCGTTCACCTCACATACAACAACATCATCTGCCTTGGTGACTGTGCGGGTATCCCCACCAGCAAGACCTCGGCGGCGGTGCGTAAGCAGTTGCCCATAGCGGTGGCTAACCTCGTTTCGTTGATGGAGGGTAGCGCACCTGAGGCTATCTACGACGGTTATGCCGCTTGCCCCATTGTCACAGAGTACGGCAAGGTATTGTTGGCCGAGTTTGACTACGACAAGAAGGAGCAACTCACATTCCCGCTCTCACTGCTTGATATGTCGAAAGAGCGTTGGATTGCCTGGGCTCTGAAGGTCTATGCCTTGAAGCCCATTTACTTCAACCTGATGCTGAAGGGACTCTATTAAACCAGCCCCTGACGAGTATAGCAACCCATACCCCGAAGCGAAAACTTATCGCCTCGGGGTATGCTGTTTTTGAGGTTTTGGGTGGCGATTTTTTAAGTATTTATTTTGAATAACAATCTAAAAAAGCTAACTTTGAAATGCCTTTCTACCAGAAGGCCTAATCTAAAACGACACAGTTATGGTTACACGAAGAGACTTCTTGAAGCAATCTGCCGCTGCATTGGCTGCCGCGACACTCCTGCCAACAGCTTTTGCGAGTGCGAAGGAGAGCGCAGAGTCATCTCCGAAGTCAAGCACTAAATTAAACTCCAAATTTGGCGGAGTGCAGATTGGTAGTTCAACATATAGTTGGATTTCACAACCCGCACCCTCTGTTCACGAATTGATTAAGACCTGTCATAAGGCGGGCGTCAGTTCGCTGGAGATTATGTTTGGCGAGTTTGCAAAGTATGCTGGCCAGCCTGAAAATGTCCCTGCCGAGCAGATTGTTGCGTGGCGCAAAAATATGGATTTGGAGAAAATCAAGGAGATTCGCAATGTGCTCGCTGCGGCTGGCATCGGCATCCACGTTTTGAACTGTTCTCCCGCAAGTTGGTCGGACGAGGAGATTGACCGCGTATTCCTGGGAGTAAAGGCTTTGGGCGCAAAGGCGACCGTTCAGGAGTTGAGCCTCGACTCTGCCAAGCGATTGGCTCCCTTTGCCGAGAAACACGGTGTATATGTGGCGATGCACAACCACTTCCAATATGCCCAGCCTGGATTCAGTTGCGACCCCATATTGGATGCTTCACCTATGATGATGCTGAATTTTGACTGTGGCCACTACCTCGGCTCTACGGGCAAGGACCCGCGCGACTTTATCGAGAAGTACCACGACCGCATCTTCAGCCTACACCTTAAGGATAAGACCGGCCCCAACGTAGAGCCCGCAAACTTCAATCAGGTATGGGGTCAGGGAGAGACTCCTCTGCGTGAGATACTTCGTATGGTGCGCGACAACCGATGGCCTATCCACTGCGACATCGAACTCGAGTACCCGATTAAACCTTGGTCAGACCCATTGAAGGAGGTCTACAACTGCGTATGCTTCGCTCGTGAAGCCTTGACCAGAAAATAATCACAGGCAAAATATCATCCGACAAAACAGAACTAAAACTTCATAATATTATGGTTACAAGACGTGACTTCTTGAAGAAGATGGGCGCGCTCGCGGTAGCGGGTGCAGTCAGCCCCTCATTGGTTAAAGCCCACTCGCCAAAGGCGAGCGTAATGGGTGCTAACGACCGCATAAACATCGGCCTTATTGGTTGTAGAAGTATGGGTTGGTCCGACCTACTCAATTCAATCAATGTGCCCAATGTAGATTGTGTTGCCCTGTGTGACATCGACCAAAATATCCTTAATAGCCGCGGTGCCGAGTTGGGCAAGCGCCGCAACAAGCAGCCCGACCTCTACGGCGACTACCGCAAACTGCTGGAGCGAAATGATATCGACGCCGTGCTTATCGGCACGCCCGACCATTGGCACTGCCTGCAGTTGGTGGATGCGTGTGCGACGGGCAAGGATGTATATGTTCAGAAGCCCGTAGCCAACTCTATTGCCGAGTGCGACATTATGGCCAAGGCGGCCAAGCACTACAACCGCGTAGTGTCGGTGGGTCAGCAGCAGCGCAGCGCTCCGTTGTGGAACGAGATGAAAAAGTTTATCGACAGCGGCCAGCTGGGTCATATAGCCAAGGTGAATGTATGGGCCAACTTCCGCTATGCCGCCATCCTTAACCCTGCGCAGGACTCTGAGGCTCCCGCCCACATCGACTTCGATATGTGGTTGGGTCCCGCACCCGAGCGTACATACAATGCCAGCCGTCACCACGGTTCGTGGCGTATGTTTTGGGACTACGGCGGTGGTCTGATGACCGATTGGGGTGTGCATCTGCTGGATATGGCGCTGTGGGGTATGAATGTGAAGGGTATGCCCAAGCGCGTGATGGCTTCGGGTGGCAACTGGACCTATCCCGACAACTTCGCCGAGACATTCGACACACTGTCGGTGGTGTATGAGTTCGACGACTTCGTGATGACCTGGAACAATGCCGCCATCGAATCTGGCCCCTACGGCAAGAACTATGGCGTGGAGTTCGTCGGCACAAACGGTACGCTGGTGGCCAACCGCGAGGGCTGGGAGGTCTATCCTCTCCAGGGCAAGTGCGAGGCCGCGAAGATGGCGCCCGACTATCAGGATTTGCCTCTGCACCACACCAACTTTATCGAGTGTATGCGCTCGCGCAAGATGGATACGGCCTGCACAATCGACAATGGCGCTATGTGTGCCAAGTATGCCCATTTGGGTAATATCTCGGCTCGCGTAGGCTCGGCGCTCATCTATGACAACGAGAAGCAGCGCTTCGACAACAAGGAGGCCAACCGCCTCATCAAGCCCGACTACCGCAAGGGTTGGGAGTTCCCAAAATTATAGAAATTACAATTTAACTTAATAAAGAATTATTTGATATGAAAAAATTGATTTTTTCAGCGTTGGCACTCGCAATGGCTGTCAGCGTATCGGCACAAGAGAAGAAGGAGTACCCCAAACCCGAGGCTATGCGCCCCGCAATGACCGAGTTCTGGACTCCGCAGCCCAAGGTGGTGACTCCGGGTGATATCAAGACTAACTCTGCACCATCAGATGCTATCGTGCTTTTCGACGGCTCTAACCTCTCGGCGTGGAAGAGTTGCAAGACTGGCGGCGAGGCCGACTGGAAGTTGGAGGATGGCGTATTCACTGTGGATAAGACCAAGGGCGACATCGAGACCAAGCAGCACTTTGGTAGCTTCCAGCTTCACATCGAGTGGCGTGTACCCGAGAATATCACAGGCTCAAGCCAGGCTCGTGGTAATAGCGGTGTCTTCCTGCAGGGCATTTACGAGATTCAGATTCTCGACTGCTACAACAATGAGACATACGCCAACGGCCAGACTGGTAGCGTCTATAAGCAGATTATCCCTCTGGCAAACGCAATGCGTAAGCCCGGCGAGTGGAATGTTTACGACATCATATACAGCGCTCCCGTATTTAACGCTGACGGCACTTACAAGGTAGCACCTACCGTTACCGTAATCCAGAATGGTATCGTGTTGATTAACCACTACACCATTCGCGGTACAACCGAGTATATCGGTCACCCGCAGGTGCGCCCTCACGGCGATGGCCCCATCCGTCTGCAGATGCACGGCGATCCGAGCGAGCCTATCAGCTTCCGCAACATCTGGATTCGCGAGATGTAATATTGCCTGACGGGCTTACGCCCCGAAGAGTTATGGGTTGTCTGACTTTCGCAGTTGGGCAACCTTTTTTTGTTTGGCGTTATGGTGCGGCGACGAGATTTTTAGGCGCACCGTGCTATCGAGTACAGTTTTTGCAGTAGAGGGAATTGAATCTTAAAATTCTGAACTATGAAAAAGTATCTGTTCTTGTTTTTAGCCGTTGCGGCCTTTGTGGGCTGTAGCGATGACGACAACATTGTGCCGTCAAATCCCAAGGTGGTGGAGACTCTGATGACGATGTACCCCAACGCGCAGGATATCTCGTGGGGTAGGGCTGTCGGATATTGGGTAGCCGAGTTCGACAATGCGGCCGACTCGCTGCAGGTGGAGTGTACCACTTGGTTGGACAATAGCGGCAAGTGGTATCTGACGGTGAGCGATATCCCCTTCATCGCGCTCCCCGATGCCGTTCAGGCTGCATTTGAGGCGGGAGGCTATGCCGACTGGTTTGTGGATGATGTGAATATGATCGAGCGCTACAACAGCGAGGTGGCCTATGTCATCGAGACCGAGAACGACTCCGCGGGCGATGGTATTGAAGTGGAATTGTACTATACCGCGGGCGGCGTGCTGATAAAGAGCATCATTAACGGTAACGGCTACTACGATCGCCCCATCGTGTTGAGCGACTCAATCGTTAGCTACCTTCAGCAGACCTATCCCTCTTATGTGGTGATTAACCTCGACTACGAGACGGGTATCACCGAGGTGGATATACTCGATGGCACCGCCATCCGCGAGCTCTTTTTTTCGGCCAGCGGCAGCTGGATACTCGCTGAGAGTGAGGTGAGCGTTGCTGACCTGCCCGAGGCGGTCACTGCAGCTATAGCGCAGAGCGACTATGCCGATTGGGAGATTGTTCGTGTGAAGATGGTGGAGAGCCCGACAGAGCAATATTATCGCATCGAACTGCTCAATGCCGATTCGCTGGCGCAACTCAGCATCAAGGCCGATGGTGAAGTGATACCACAGTAGATAAAACACAAAAAGTCGCCTCCCGAGGGAAGCGACTTTTTTGTATTAAACAAAATGTTTAATGCAAAACTAAATTATTTCTCAGCGAAGTAAGCCTTGATCTCAGCCTCCTCAAGAATATTCTGAGTCTTGAAGATGTAAGCGCCAGTCTTCTCTGATTTTACCATCTTGATGCACTTAGTGTACTTCTTGGCAGTACCTGTCTTAAGTGTTGCAACTACTTTCTTTGCCATAACTTACAAAAAATTACTTAATTTCACGATGTACTGTCACCTTCTTCAAGTAAGGATTGTACTTCTTACGCTCCAAACGGTCGGGTGTGTTCTTCTTGTTCTTAGTGGTGACATAGCGTGACATACCTGCAACGCCACTCTCCTTCTGCTCGGTGCACTCCAAAATCACCTGCACTCTGTTTCCTTTCTTTGCCATTTGTACTCAATAAATTTTAGTAAACCTTCTTCGGAGCAGCAGCCTCCTTCAGAGCGGCAGCCAAGCCCTTCTTGTTAATAGTTTTCATACCGGCAGTGGTTACCTTCAATGTAAACCAGCGGCCCTCCTCCTCAGACCAGAAACGCTTAGTCTTCAAGTTAGTGTTGAACTTACGCTTGGTCTTGCGGTTTGAGTGAGAAACATTGTTACCCACTACAGCAGTTTTACCTGTAATCTCGCAAACTCTCATTGTTTTGTTAATTTTAGTTTATATCCCCTTACAACAAGGGTGCGCAAAGATACGAAAAATAAATTCAATATTCAAAATTCGTAATTCAAAATTGCAGTATAAATATAAAAAATGGCAATTTGGGGCTAATTTGTACTACTTCATCTATATATTTTCGTGAATCCATTTGTCTAAATCCTTCTTAAATTTGTCGGAACTTATTTGTGCTTCAATATGAGATATTCGGGTGTCATTAATCTCTTTATTGAAAATACCGTCATTTAAGTCAGATTGGTGTATGACAAGTATTGGTTTCTTTAATGCACTTGCTATACCAGCCTCGATGTTATTCCACGATGTTGGCAACCACATGTTGCTGACTTGGCGTTTTTCGCTTGAAGTGGGGCGGTAAACACCATCCACAACTAATAGATTCCTAAGTCCAACTATAATTACACCGTTGGCTTTCTCTATCTTGCTCTGTATGCCGATAATTTGTCCAGAGTTGCGATATTCTTCTTTGCTCAAAGATAGAGTATCGATTCCTAATCTTTTCAAATGGTCTTTTAGAGCGTCCATATATTCCCCTTGCTTTGGAGATAAATTGCCAATGCTACTGATGAAAACGCTTTTTACATTGTCGGTGTTGGTGTAATTATTAGTTGGCTCCTTCTTGCAATATTTCCCATCAGTGTTAAGATGCGGCTTTACTTTTTCGGGAATGTTTATAGCTCCTTTGAAATTTGCATTATAAAGGGTTGTATTATCCAAGAATCTAACACCGTCCAAATTAGCTCCAGCGAAATCGCAATTATTTAGGTTGCAACCTCTAAAGGTGGTATTTCGCATATTGCAACACTTGAAAACAGTGTTCCTACATTTAGCATTATTGATGGAGGCATACGATAGGTCTGCCATATAGAAATCTACATCCGAAAAGTCTATTTTTGTGTTGTTGGCAACTTTGATTATAGCATTTTGTAGATTGGTGTACTGAAAATCTTGATTGTGTACACTTCTGGTAAATGATAACGAATCGGCCAAAGTTTTTTGGAATTCTCCACAAGGTGTAATGCGCAGGAGAGATGATATTACATTCAACGCATCTTGTTTATAAGGAGTTGCAGTCCGCCATATATTTAAGTCGTTGATATAACGGCGTAATAATATGGCGGATGTAATCCTTTTGGTATCTGAATCAGACTTTAATCCATCTAAGGTTGCGTTGAAATTATTATGCATATTATCAGCCTTGCTGTGACTATCTTGAGCTTTGTAATCAATTAACTTTACGATAGTTACTACAAGTGTTGCCAATGCAGCAATTATAATTTCATTAGAAACATTGTCTGTTAGGTAAGACACTATTTCATTAAAACTAGGAATAGTCATTTTTTTAGATGATTAAAGTGCAACTTGTGTACTATATTATGTTATTTCTCGCGAATAACCTTTACACCCTTCGGAGCCTTGATGGTAGATTTGATGTTGCCAGCAGCATCCTTCTTGTGTGAGATTTGGATGTCGCCGTAGGGTGTGGGGAAGCTACCCTCTACCCACTCCAACTTACCCAAGTGGGGTACGATTTTCACCACCTTGCAACCAGGCTCTACGACCTCTACACCCAGAGCGTGCTGCATCAACCACGATGTGGGACCCGATGCCCAGCCGTGGCTGAGGCTGTGACGGAAGCCGACATAGCAGTATGCTCCGAAGTCGCCGTGAATATCCTTCTTGCCCTCGGGAACGATGGCGTCGATAGGTGCGGCATTGGGCAACCAGTCGGTGTGGAAATCCTCCCAGAACGATGTGGCACCCATATCGAGCATTGCGCCCCAGAAGTCGCTGATGACCTGCATAGCGCCCTCATAGTCGCCAGCCTTGGCCATAGCCTGAAGCATATAGTATCCATAGAATGTCGAGAATCCACGCGCACCCTCTACGGTCAAGACCTTGTCGTTGGCCTCCTTGGCGTCGATGATGCCAGCCAGTGCCATCAATGCTGCGCCCTGCTTGCTACCAGGTGCTGTCGGATGCTGTGCCTCCTTGAAGTACTGCTCAACAACGGCAGGAGCAGCCTCCACCATCTTGGCGTAGCGCTCGTTGCAGCGTGCCGCCATCTCGCTCTCGCCCAGGCACTCGCACAACTCTGCGCCCGACTTCAGACCCCACATCATCAGAGCCTGTGTTCCTGCGCGCATCGCGGGCCTGTTGGCGTTCGACGGCCAGTCGAGGAATCCACCTCCGCTAACCTCAAAGCCATTCTCATCTACCTGCTTGAGCAGGATGTCGAGCAACTCCACAAGGTAGTCACGCTGCTCACGCAGATAGGCCTCGTCGCCGTGGAAGTAGTACCAGTCGCGCTGGTTGATTACCCACCATATAGAGTATGTGTACATACCATTCATCCAACGCGGCAGGGGTGTGGTGTTCTTCACCAGGTCGAAGCTCTTGGGCACAACCTCGTTGTAACCAAACACATTGCTGACTGTTGTGATTTCGGGGTGAAGGTCACCCATCCATACCAGACGGTCGCGCTTGATGCCGTCCCAGAGGTACTCCTGCATATTCAGATGCACGGTGTAGGCACCAGTCTGCCAAATCTTATTCAGGCGCTCATCGTTACATCTGAACGAGCCACGATAGGGGATGTCGCGCATCATCGAGATGGCACGAATCTCCTTGATGTGCAGGTCGCGGTTGTCGTCCAGCAGGTCGATGCGTACAAAGCGGAAGCCCGAGTTGCCCCACTCTCTTAGGCCCAGCCAGGGGAGTGTAGTCTCGAAGTCGCGGATGGCGTGGTCGTTTGTTGCGCCTCGCTCGCCAATCTCGCTCATAGCCTCGCTTACCGACTCACCATAGCGCACGCGGATGCGTATGGGGGTGTGGTCGGCGGGCATACCAGTCACAATCTGCAGACCACCGTGCAACTCACGGCCGAAGTCGAGCAACACCGAGGGGTGCTCCTTGTCGGTACTCTTCATTACGCAGATGTGGCTGTTGGTCAGGTCGGCCTGGCCGTTGCCCTCGCGCAACAGGTAGTCGATATTTTTAATCAACTGCTCGTTCTGTGTCCATACAATCTTTACGGGTGAGATGTACTCGCGCTCGATCTCTCCCGAATACTCGTTTGTCGCAGTCTCCACATCGGTGGGGATGCGGTCGATAGCGAAACATACGATACCGCCCACAATGCAAATAATTAGTGCTAAAAGAATTTTTTTCATTATTGTGTAGTTTTGTTATTTGTTTGTCTCCTTCAAATGGTGGTAGAGCATCTCGATGGCGTAGGCCGTTGCGCGGTTGATAATCTGACCTCGGTCAGTGCCGCAGTGGCGCAGCGTAGCCTTCGTGCCCTCGGGGGTGGCGATAGCCATCCATACCGTACCTACGGGTTTTTCGTCAGATCCGCCTGTCGGTCCCGCTATGCCCGTTGTGGCTATGGCGTAGTCCGAGCCCGTGAGTCGGCGTACACCTTCGGCCATCTGTCGAGCTACCGTTTCGCTCACGGCACCATAGCGCTCGATGTCGCTGGATTCTACACCCAACGCATTAACTTTTACCTCGTTGGCGTATGCTACGACTCCGCCCTGGAAGTAGGCCGAAGCGCCCGCCATAGCCGTAAAGCGCGAAGCGATGGCACCTCCCGTGCAACTCTCGGCCGTAGAGAGGCTCTTTTTGCGAGAGGTGAGTATGTCGTGTACGAGGGCCTGCATTGTGGCCTCCTCAAAGCCGACGATATGTTGTGGTATGATGTTGTTTAGTTCGCCGAATAGCGCCTCAATCTCGGCTCTTACGCCCTCTTCGTCCTCTACATTGTAGGCTGACAGACGCAGTCGCACCACATTCGGTGCGGGCAGATAGGCCAGCTTGATGTAGGGCGGCAGGGCATCCTCCCACGGCGCAATGCGCTCGGCCAGCATCGACTCGGGCAAGCCTGCTGTAATCATTGTGCAGTGGATATTGGCACGCAGTGCGAAATGGGCCATCAGGCGGGGCATAACCTCGTCCTCCATCAGATGCTCCATCTCGAACGGTACGCCAGGCAGCGAGATTGTGATGTGTCGCTCCTCGCCTTCGAACCACATACCTGGTGCTGTGCCGTGGTAGTTGAACAGCACTTCGCACTTCGTCGGTACCATTGCCTGCGATTGGTTGAGTTCGTTGTAGACTATGCCACGCACCTCCAGCATCTGCTTCACATGGCGGCCTACGGCCTCGTCCATACGCATATCAGAGTTGAAGATTCGTGCCAGGGTATATTTTGTGATGTCATCCTTGGTGGGGCCCAGACCGCCAGTGATGATGACTATCTGCGATTTTAAGTGGGCTCGCTTTAGGGTCTGCTCTATCTGCTCGGCATTGTCGCCAATCGAAATCTTCTCCTCGACCGTGATGCCTGCCTTGTTCAGAAGTTTGGCGATATAGACCGAGTTGGTATCGACAATCTGGCCGATGAGTATCTCGTCGCCGATGGTTATAATCGTAGCTTTAACCATTGTTCTCGTTAGCTTTGTCGTTGGGTGTTGTGACTTCAGTTTCGGCAGCCTTTTCGGCTTCGGCTTTCGCTTCGGCTTCTTCTGCTTCCTTTGCTTTCGCCGCCTCTATGGCCTGCTGCTCCTTGGCGCGGATGCGCTCGTCAAGACCCATATTTATACTACGCAACGATGCGCCACCGCCATAGATGAACTCGCTGCAAATCTGTACCAATGTAGCGCCCGCCTCCAGCATAGCCATAGCCTCGTCTGGGGTAGAGATGCCGCCACAACCGATGATGGGGTAGGTGCCCTTCGATCTCTCGTATATGCGACGCACCACCTCCAATGCTCTCTCGTGCAGGGGGTGTCCGCACATCGTACCCTCGGTGCGACCTATCGAGTGCATCACGCTCGCCGACTTCTCCAGACCGTGACGGCCGATAGAGCCACCGCAAGCCACGATTCCGTCGAGCGGAGTCTCCAGCATAATGTCGGTCATAATATCCACCTGCTCATCGGTGATGTCGGGCGAAATCTTCATCAAGATGGGGCGATACTCGTTCTGACCGCGTCGGAACTCAAACAGAGGAGTGAGTATGGCGTTTATCTCATCCTTGTCGTAGGGCGTATAGCACTTTGCAGTGGAGTTGTATGCGATGTTGATAGTGAAGTAGTCGGCATACTGATAGAGCGGACGAAACAACTTCAGATACTCGGTCGGAGCATCCTCGTCGGGTGTGAGGTCACCCTTGACGATGTTGCAGCCCACCATAATGTTGCTGTGGCGACGCTTGATGTTCTCGATAACCTTCTCGACGCCAGCACTGTCGGTCTGCCCGCGGTAAATCAGCGCGCGATCCTCCTCGAGAGCATACAACGAAGGCTTCGATGTGTTGCGCTGCTCGCGTGTGGTGATTGAGCCCACCTCGATAAAGCCAAAGCCAGCCGAGGCCAGAGAGTCAATCATATCGCCGTTGCGGTCAAATCCCGCAGCAAGACCCACGGGAGAGGAGAATTTGCGACCAAAGGCCTCGCACTCAAGGTGGGTAGCCTCCACGGCGTATCTGCTTCTGAGGAAGTAGCGCAGAGGTGCAATTTTCGACATCGTACGCCATCTGCGACGCAGACGGCGCAGTCTAAATTCGATGCTGCACAGATAGGCGAAGGGATTTGTGATGTATTTAATTATGTCCAACATAATCTTTTGTCGGTTGTATTAAGTCGTGGCGCTACTTGGCAAAGAGAATCTTTGCATTCTGCTCGTTGTAGCGCTCGGTCAAGAGCTTCTCTATATTTTCGTCAAACTTTATATCCTGGGTTGTGTTGGCGCACTCCAGAGCCTCGTCGCCCTTGCGCTGGATATATACATTGTTCTGCAGTGTGGGTAACCACTCCTTGCTACCAGCCTCGATGTTGAGCAGCTGGCATGCCGAGCGGTCGAAGATGTTGTTTCTTACCACGAAGTTGGTTGCTCGGTTGGTGTGGTGAGTCCACGACTTGATGTGTGCGGGAGTCGTCTTGTCGGGACGCTGAATACCCCAGCCGTAACCTGCACGACGGAGGATATTGTTCTCGAAGAGAATATTCTCCATAAAGTGCGACTGGTTGGTATCCTTGCGGGCGAGGAAGTACTCAATCGAATAGACGCAATCCTCCACCAGGTTGTTCGCATAGCGCACATTACGCATTATGAGCGTCTTGTCGGTGTCGCCCTGGTGCTGGTGAGTGATGGCGGCATCGTAAACCTGATAGATGTAGCAGTTCTCCACCAGGAAGTGGTCGCAACCGCCATAGATCTCAATCGCATTGCCGAAGCGTGTGGGTTGATTGCGGCCAAACATACTCTCGGCCTGAATTGAGCCACCTATCCAACCCATCTCGCAGTTTGTTACGGTCAGCGACTTGTTTGTGCCGCAACCGATGCCGTGCGAGCCGCCATACTTGATGCAGAGGTTGTCGATAGTGACAAAGTCAGTAGCCTGGAAGATGTGACCCTTTACGAGCAACTCGATAGACTCCCAACGCTTAGCAGGATTACCCTTCTCGGAGTAGATATATACGCGCTTGGTGCCCATATAGTCGTGGTAGAAGTCGAGGTCCTGCTTCAGGTCGCGATAGTCGGCAAAGGGCTCCTTGGTGCGGATGTGGAGTGTCGAACCGTCGCTCTGGCGTATCTTCATCACCTTGAAGGCGCACTCCTCGCCGTGGTTGAATACCAGCGTGCCGATGTCGTTTGAGAACTCGCCGTCGTAAACATATACATTCTTCACCTCGGTCTCGAGCCATACGCCTGTCTTTGCAGCGTCGCAGGGCGAGCCATAGATGCGGGGTTTGTCGCCCTTGCCGTAGGCCGAATAGGTTACACCCTGCTGGCACTTGATGTGGCCACGCCACATGCCGCCGCGCTCGAAGAGTACGGCATCACCCGCCTGCAGGGAGAGTGAATTTACCTTGTCGATGCTCTTGATGGGCTTCTGGGGCGAGAGGCCGTCGTTGAGGTCGTTACCATTGCTGGCTACATAGTAGGCCTTGCCCGTGATTTTTATGTCGGTCTTACTATTGAGTATGCTATTTTTCATCTTCTCTGAACGGCGGTCGAGCGAGCGGATGTACTGCTCGGCGTCGTTGTTGCGAGCGTTAGCCTCGGTGGATGTGCAAGCCGATACAATCGCTACTGTGATGAGCGCGATGGCTGCCAGGCGCCCCATTCTGATGCTGTTCCAAATATTAGTTTTCATAAGCATTGTAAATAAAATCCCATACAAAGATATAAAAAACAAAATGCGAAATTGCATAAAGCAGACTTTTTCTCTATTTCAAAGGGTATAAAAGTTGATTTTGATGATGCAAATCGCTATCTTTGTGTGTAAATAAACCTTTTCCGCCACCTAAAGTGTCGGATAAAATCAGAGAGTTATGAGCAGAAAATTCAACGACGATAACTTCCTGCTGCAGTCGCCTACAGCAGAGCGTCTTTACCACGATCACGCATCGAAGATGCCCATTATCGACTACCATTGCCACCTCAATCCCGAGTATGTGGCAAGCGACCACCGCTTCCGTAGCCTGGCCGAGATATGGCTCGATGGCGACCACTACAAGTGGCGTGCTATGCGTACCAATGGTGTTGCCGAGCGATATTGTACGGGCAATGCGACAGATTGGGAGAAGTTCGAGAAGTGGGCAGAGACGGTGCCTTACACGATGCGTAATCCGCTCTATCACTGGACTCATCTCGAACTTAAGACCGCCTTTGGTGTGGATAAGTTGTTGAACCCTGCTTCGGCTCGCGAGATTTATGACCACTGCTCGGCGCTGTTGCAGAGGCCAGAGTATTCGGCTCGTGGCCTGATGCGCCGCTACAATGTTGAGGTTGTCTGCACGACCGACGACCCGATAGACTCTCTGGAGCACCACATCAAGTGTCGTGAGGATGGCTTCGAGTGCAAGGTGCTACCCACTTGGCGACCCGATAAGGCTATGGCGGTGGAGTCACCTAAGGACTTCAAGACCTACATCGATCGCCTTGCGGAGGTGTCGGGCGTCGAGATTCGCTCGTTTGCGACTCTGCTCGATGCACTGCGTGAGCGTCACCGCTTCTTCGAGAGCGTAGGTTGTCGCTTGAGCGACCACGGCATCGAGGAGTTCTATGCCGAGGACTACACTACGACTGAGGTTGAGGCCATCTTTGCGAAGGTCTATGGCGGCGAAACTCTCTCGGAGTGTGAGATTCGTAAATACAAGAGCGCAATGCTCGTTGAGTTCGGTATTATGGATTGGGAGAGTGGCTGGACACAGCAGTTCCACTTCGGCCCTATCCGCAACAATAACAGTCGTATGATGGCCCTTGTTGGCCCCGATACGGGCTTCGACTCGATGGGTGATAGGAATCAGGCAACCAATATGGCTCGCTACCTCGATCGTCTGGAGTCGCAGGGCAAACTCACCAAGACAATACTCTACAACATCAATCCGCGTGATAACGAGATGGTTGCCACTATGATAGGTAATTTCCAGGACGGTATCACTGCGGGTAAGATTCAGTTCGGTTCGGGCTGGTGGTTCCTCGACCAGAAGGATGGTATGGAGCGCCAGATGAATACCCTCTCGCTGTTGGGTCTGTTGAGCCGCTTTGTGGGTATGCTGACCGACTCGCGTAGCTTCTTGAGTTACCCCCGTCACGAGTATTTCCGTCGTACGCTCTGTAATCTTATCGGCAACGATATCGAGCAGGGGCTGCTGCCCGCCAGCGAGATGGAGTTCATCGGTCAGATGGTGGAGGATATCAGCTACAACAACGCCAAGAACTATTTTAATTTTTAGTTTTTCCTGATATTTAGTTTTACACAACTTAAATAGGTTTCCATACACTAAAAAACTTAAAAACAGATATATAAAAATGAAGACAAACTATCAGGTGCGCTATGCTGCACACCCCGAAGATTTCAAGTCATACGATACCGCACGCCTGCGCCGTGATTTTCTTATCGAGCGTATGTTCGTTGCCGACGAGGTGAATATGGTCTATTCGATGTACGACCGCATGGTTGTTGGTGGCGCAATGCCCGTTGCCGAGGCTCTCGAGCTGGAGGCTATCGACCCGCTGAAGGCACCTTACTTCCTCACTCGTCGTGAGTTGGGTATATTCAATGTTGGCGGCAGTGGCGTCGTTCGTGTGGGTGACAAGGAGTATGAACTTGGCTACAAGGAGGCTCTCTACCTCGGCTCTGGCGAGCGTAAGGTTATCTTCGAGAGCAAGGACGGTAGTGCGCCCGCAAAGTTTTATTTTAACTCTACAACCGCTCACCGTAATTACCCCGATAAGAAGGTCACCAAGGCCGAGGCTATCGTGGCGCAGATGGGTTCGTTGGAGGGCTCTAACGACCGCAATATAAACAAGATGCTGGTGAGCCAGGTGTTGCCAACCTGCCAGTTGCAGATGGGTATGACCGAGCTGCAGACGGGTAGCGTGTGGAACACTATGCCTGCCCACACTCACTCACGCCGTATGGAGGCTTACTTCTACTTCGAGGTACCCGAGAGTGATGCCGTGTGTCACTTTATGGGTGAGCCCAACGAGACACGCCACATCTGGATGCGAGGCGACGAGGCAGTCCTCTCACCCGAGTGGTCAATCCATAGCGCGGCGGCCACACACAACTACACATTCATTTGGGGTATGGGTGGCGAGAACCTCGACTATGGCGACCAGGACTTTTCGGCTATTACCGACCTGAAATAGTGTTATATTGAGTAAATTGGAGTAGCGATGAACTTAATGAAGAATTTTTCGTTGGAGGGTAAGGTGGCGCTCGTGACGGGTGCAGCCTACGGCATAGGCTTTGCCATTGCCGAGGCACTTGCCAAGGCGGGAGCGAAGATTGCCTTCAACTGCCGCCGACAGGAGCATCTTGACGAGGCGTTGGCCGCCTACAAGGCCAAGGGCATAGACGCTGTGGGTTACATCTGCGATGTGACCGATGAGGAGGGTGTCAAGCGTATGGTGGCCGACATTGCCGAGCGCCTGGGTGCGGTAGATATCCTGGTGAACAATGCTGGCATCATCAAGCGCATACCTATGCACGAGATGTCGGTTGAGGAGTTTCGCGAAGTGATTGACATAGACCTTACGGCTGCCTTCATTATGGCCAAGGCGGTTATCCCCTCGATGATAGAGCGAGGCGGAGGTAAGATTATAAACATCTGCTCGATGATGTCCGAGTTGGGACGCGAAACCGTTTCGGCCTACGCCTCGGCCAAGGGTGGACTGAAGATGCTGACGCGTAACATCGCCTCGGAGTATGGCGAGTACAATATACAGTGCAACGCCATTGGCCCCGGCTACATAGCCACTCCGCAGACTGCGCCGTTGCGTGAGCGCGACAAGGATGGTCGTCGTCACCCCTTCGATTCGTTCATCGTGGCAAAGACTCCCGCTGCACGCTGGGGTACGCCCGAGGATTTGATGGGCCCTGCCGTATTCCTGGCATCGAAGGCATCAGATTTCATTAATGGCCATGTGCTCTATGTCGATGGAGGTATCCTGGCCTATATTGGTAAACAACCCAAATAATTGAGTGAGTGTATGAGACATTTTCTGCTGTTTCTTTTGCTCGGCCTGTGTGGCTGTTCGATCTTCGGCCGACCCGTTAGTGTGGAGATAAAGAACCCTTCGGCGGTGGATAGCCGAGCCGAGGTGGTTGAGGTTATGTGGTGCGATGTGCAGTATTGTGTCTCGTATCCCGATAATGTGGTGGTCTATAACCCTGCAGGCGAGGAGGTTGCCTCACAGTTGGTATTTGCCGAGGATGGTAGTCTGAAATCTATTCTCTTTCAGGTGGATGTGGCTGCAGGTGAGGCTGTGCAGTATAAGATTGGCCGTGGCAAACGAGCCGACTACGAGTCCAAGGTCTTTGGTCGTTATGTTCCCGAGAGAATGGATGACTACGCCTGGGAGAATAACCTGACGGCCTATCGCATCTATGGCCCATCGCTCAAAGACCCCCGTACGCAGGGTGTCGATGTGTGGGTGAAGAATACCTCGAAACTTATCATCGATGAGTGGTTTGCCCGCAATGACTACCACCACAACTATGGCGAGGGTATGGATTGCTACAAGGTGGGCAATACGCTTGGTGGCGGTGCTTTGGCTGTGGTGAGTGATGGCAAGTTGCAGCTTTCGGGTAACTACACAACGCAGGAGTGCGTGATAAATGGCCCGTTGCGTACATCGGCCGTGTTCAGCTACGATGCTATGGAGGTGGCAGGAGGGAAGGTTGTGATGCACCGCACCATAACGCTCGATGCCGACAGCCGTTTTACCCGTCAGGAGTATAGCTTTGATGGCTTCGATGGCGAGATTGATGTTGTGGCGGGTGTGATTACGCACGATGTCAAGCAACGCTCTGATGGAGCTAATTTTGTGGCCATCACCGAGGCGGCGTCTGATACGAAGGATGCCGAGCGTGACGGTAATATCTCGCTGGCGGTGATTCTTGATGGTGGAGCGCAGTGCGAAGATATAAACTCTCACGCCGTAGTGACCAAGAGGGTCAAGGCTGGCGATAAGATTGTGATGCTCAACGGTTCGGGCTGGAGTCAGGGCGGTGTGGGTAGTCACGACGAGTGGCTTCAGCAGGTTACGACTGCAGCCGTAAGACTCTCTCAACCGCTTGAGGTTAAGGTGGTGAAGTAGGTAGCGATATATAAATAAAATTGGGGTTGTCAGACAGATTTGTTAGACAACCCCATTTTTTTGTGAAAGTCGGCTCGGCATTAACCGATGTTCAGCAGACTGCATTGGCAGTGCTGCAATACCTCTACGCAGCGCTCCACATCGGTCGGACGGATAACTACGCTCGCTGTGTTGCCCTCAGAGAAGGCGTACATATACTCGATGAATACATCCTTCTCGGCCAGATGCTCCAGAATTGTCGCCAGCGCACCAGCCTCGTTTGAACACTTGATGCAGATAACATCCGTGAGCATCACGGCGAAGTTCTCCGCACGCAGAATCTCGACAGCCTTATCCACATCGGCAACTATCAATCGTAGTATGCCAAATTCGGTAGTCTCGGCCATAGAGAAAGCCTGCATGCTGATGCCGTGACGGCCCAAAATCTTCGTAACCTCGTTGATGCGACCTGTCTTGTTCTCCAGGAAAATGGATAATTGTTTGATAGTCATATTTTCAGGTATTTGTTATTTCAAAACTCGCTTGTCAATCACATGGCGGCCCTTGCCCTGGCTACGCTCGATGCTGTTGGGCTCCATCAGTCGTACATCCACGCCGATAGAGAGTACACTCTTCAGGCGGTCGGCCAGACCCTTCTTCATCTGCAGCATACGGCCGATGTCGTCGCTGAAGAAGTCGCGGCGCACCTCAACCTGCACCTGCAGAGTGTCGAGGTTGTTCTCGCGATCCACGATGAGCATATACTGCGGCTCGAACTCGGGCATCTCGAGGATGACGCTCTCGACCTGTGAGGGGAATACATTGATACCGCGAATGATGAGCATATCGTCGCTACGACCCACGATGCGGCTCATACGCACAGCCGTACGACCACAGGCGCATTGACCATCCATAAGTGTACAGAGGTCCTTGGTGCGGTAACGCAACAGCGGCATACCCTCCTTTGTCAGCGTGGTGAATACCAACTCACCCTGCTCGCCATAGGGCAACTGCTCCAATGTGTCGGGGTTGATGATTTCGGGGTAGAAGTGGTCCTCGCAGATGTGTGAGCCGTTCTGCTCTGAACACTCATACGATACACCAGGGCCCATAATCTCGCTCAAACCGTAGATGTTGTATCCCTTCAAGCCCAGACGCTCCTCGATCTCCTTACGCATATTCTCGGTCCAGGGCTCGGCACCAAAAGCACCGATGCGAAGACCTATATCGTCCTTCGTGAGTCCCATCTTCTCGAGTGACTCGGCGAGGTAGAGCGCATACGAGGGTGTGCAGGCGATACCCGAAATTTTCAGGTCGCGAATCAGGCGGATGTGCTTCTCGGTATTACCCGTAGATGTGGGGACAACTGTTGCTCCCAAATTCTCAACGCCGTAGTGTGCGCCCAGACCACCCGTGAAGAGTCCGTAGCCGTAGCTCACCGAGAAGGTGTCGTCGCGTGTCACGCCATAGGCTGTTAGACAGCGGGTCATCACCTCCGACCATACGGCCAAGTCCTTGCGTGTGTAGCCCACAATGGTGGGGTTACCCGTAGTGCCCGACGATGCGTGTACACGCACAATCTCCGATGCGGGTGCCGCCTGCAGACCGTAGGGGTAGTTGTCGCGCAAATCCTGCTTAGTGGTGAAGGGCAACTTTGTGATGTCGTCGATTGTATTGATATCCTCGGGTGCTATATCCATCTGCTGCATCTTGTTGCGGTAGAAGGGCACATTGTGATAGACATAAGTTACAAGTTTTTGCAACCGCTTACTCTGCAACGCGTGCATCTCGTCGCGGCTCATACACTCTTTGTTTGGGTTCCAAATCATAGTTCAATAGTTTTATTCTCATTCCTAATTAATTCTAACTCTAATCGAGGGGATGGTCCTCGTTGAAGGCCTTGATTCTTGACTCCATCACCTCGTACAAATCCTCTCGCATACGCGATGTGCAGGCTCTCACGCCTTGCTGCTCGCTGCCAGTTGTCGAGAGCGAAATGCTGCTCACGCCATAGTAGAGCAACTCCTTCAGTAGTTCGCCACCGCTCATCTTGCCGTAGCCGATGGTGAAGAAGAATCCGTCGCCCACCTTCTGTGTCACATCGCTATCATAGACGATGTGGAAGCCGTTGTCGGTGAAGATTTTTTTCATTCGTTCGGCACGAACGGCATATTCGCGTGTGTCCTCTACGAAGTTAATCTCGCCATCGGTCGCCAGACGCAACATCTCGGCATAGGCATATTGTGTCGAGGCGGTGCAGCCCGATGTAATCATATAGAGTATCGAGGCTATGAGCGTCTGACCAAATACGCCCGCATCCTTATATCGTGCGGCCAGGGCGGGGAACTGTCGGTCGAAGAGTTTGTCGCTGATGCAGGTCAGGGCCATACGCTGTCCCGCATAGCTGAATATCTTTGATGACGATAGCATCAATATATAGTTGTCGGTGTAGTGTGCTACCGTAGGCGGATAGGGCGGCTCGAAGGGGTGGCCCAGATCCTGACGGAAGTCCATACAGAAGTATGCCAAGTCCTCGATGACGATTACATCGTGTTCGGTAGCCAACTCGCCGATGATTTTCAACTCCTCATCCTCCAGGCATATCCACGCAGGGTTGTTGGGGTTGGAGTAGACGATGGCGGCAATGTCGCCCGCAGCGAGCATCTGCTCGAGCTTGGCACGCAGAGCCTTGCCACGATGGTGGTAGATGTCGAACTCCACCCAGTCGGCGCCGATTACTCTTAGTTGCGACTTCTGAATCGGGAAACCAGGGTCGATGAAAAGCACCTTGTTCTTCTCGGGGATGCGCTGTGTGCAGGCGATGAATGCTCCGAACGAGCCCGCCACACTACCCACTGTGGGCACGCAGGCACGAGCCGAGATATCTACATTGAGAAACGCCTTCACGAATCGCGAGGCCTCGCTCTTCAGTTCGGGTACACCCGCCGCTGCAGGGTACTGCGAGCCTACGCCTCGGTCGAGGGCGGCCTTCTCGGCCTCAACGCCGAATCGGTTTACGGGTAGTCCAGGTGAGCCTTGATCCATACGGATGAAGGGAATACCTGTCTCGCGCTCAAGATATTGCGCCACGAGCAATACCTCGCCGATGGTGGCTTGTGAGAGGTCGGCAATGTGCGACTCCTTCACCGCTTTGGCTACCAACTCTTCGCTAAAAATCTTCATACGCCCGTAGTTATTTCACCGAATTGAGTCCAATATCAAATGCCTGGCAGTTCATCTCAACCACCTTTTCTCCCTTTGACGAGAATACGCGCTTGATGCTCTCACGCAACTGCTCGGGCGAGAGAATCTCTAAATACTTTGCAGCCATACCCAATAGTAGTACATTTGCACACTTGGGGATGTTGTTCTGCTTGGCCAAATCCTCGATTGGGAGAATCGATACGCTACAGAGCGAGTTCAGCGCCGCATAGAGCGCCTCCTCGTCTGGGTAGTTGGGGATATTCTTGAAAGGGTGTGATGATGTGACTATCACGCCCTCGCTGCTCAGGTAGGGCAGGTAGCGCAGAGCCTCCATCGGCTCCATCGAGATAATCATATCGGCAGCACCCTGCTTAATCAGATCGGAGTAAATCTCCTCGGTCGAGAGGCGCAGATTAGACTGCACATCTCCGCCGCGCTGGCTCATGCCGTGTACCTCGGCCTGCTTGAGGTTGATGCCCGCCTCGGCTGCGGCATCACCTATGATTGTGGCGATGGTCAGGATACCCTGTCCGCCCACGCCAGATAGAATTATATCTTTTTTCATTGCTCCTGTGCTCTTTTTTGGCGTAATTTACGATTCAATGTCTGTATGCACTCGCGGCGGGGAATAATCACCGATACACCCTTGTACTCGATTTCGTCGCGAATGATTTGTGTAATCTGCTCCATATTCTTGGGCAGGGGTGTAACCACATGCAGATGCTCGGGCTCCACACCCAAACCAAGGCAGATGGCCTCGAACTTGTTTGTGCCAGCCGAGTCCTGACCTCCGGTCATAGCCGTTGTCAGGTTGTCGGAGATGATTACCGTGATGTTGGCCTTGTCGTTGATGGCATCCAACAGGCCTGTCATTCCCGAGTGGGTGAATGTTGAGTCGCCGATAACGGCAATGGCGGGGTGAACGCCAGCGTCGGCAGCACCCTTGGCCATAGTGATTGATGCGCCCATATCCACGCAAGAGTCGATGGCTCGGAACGGAGGCAGTGCGCCCAGTGTGTAACAGCCGATGTCGCCAAAGATGCGAGCGTCGGCATACTCGGCCGCCACCTTGTTCAGCGCATCATACACATCGCGGTGACCGCAACCCTGACACAGTGCGGGCGGACGGGCAACGACACCATTCGATGCGGCAAACGAAGTTGTAGCCTCCACGCCCAAGGCTGCGCCTACGCAGTCGGGTGTAAGCTCACCCATACGGGGCAGGGCTCCGTTGAGGCGGCCACGCAGGTTGTACTCCGCACCGAGCATAGCCCTAATCTGCTCCTCGGCTACGGGTTGGCCATCCTCGGCGATAAGAAGCGTATCTACCGATGCGGCAAACTCCTTGATAGTCTTCTCGGGCAGAGGGTATTGCGATACCTTCAACACAGAGATGCCACGCTTCAGCGGCTCGTTCTCCATCACATAGTTATATGCTATTCCGCAGGCAATCACGCCCATAGTGGCGTTGTTGGCGGTGTGTAGTCTGTTGTAAGGCGATGTCTCGGCTGACTTATCCAGCTGCGGCTGCTTCTCAACGAGTGAGGCGTACTGTCGGCGTGCGTTGCCAGGGAGCAGTACCCAATGTGTGCGCTCGTTGTCGGGGTTGAGAGCGTTCTGTGCAATGGGGGTAGTGACTTGCACGCCAGCACGCGAGTGAGCCAGGCGTGTCACCACGCGCATCAGTACGGGCAGTCGCATCTGCTCCGAGAGCGAGAATGCGTAGGGCATCATATCGTAGGCCTCTTGCTGTGATGAGGGCTCAAGGATGGGAATCATTGCGAACTTGCCATAGAAGCGTGAGTCCTGCTCGTTTTGTGATGAGTGCATCGAGGGGTCATCGGCAGCCAGCACCACCAGGCCTCCGTTCACGCCTGTGATAGCCGAATTGACAAACGCATCGGCTGCAACATTCATACCCACATGCTTCATGCACACCAGCGCACGCTTGCCTGCGTATGACATGCCGAGCGCGGCCTCCATTGCGGTCTTCTCGTTGGTGCACCAACGGCTACGCACCTCGGGGGCGTTGCTCTGAATAAACTCTGTTATCTCGGTTGAGGGCGTGCCAGGGTATGCGTACACGCCACTTATTCCAGCGTGAACGGCACCCAAGGCTATAGCCTCATCGCCCAAAAGTAATCTCTTTGAAATCATATCTCTTCTTTTGCTAAATATCTGAATCCTTCAGCACGGGGAACTTTTCGCGGAAAGCCTCCAATGCTGTCATATCTATCTCGGCTGTAGCCTCGCACTCTTTGCCTCTTTCGCACTCGGCAATGCGTCGGCCGTAGGGATCGATGATGACGCTGCCGCCGCAATATTCGCACGAGGGGTCGGTGCCCACGCGGTTCACACCCGCCACATAGCACTGATTCTCGATAGCTCGAGCCACCAGCAATGCGCTCCAAGCCTCGACGCGAGGTGTCGGCCAGCTTGCTACATAGAGAATCATATCATAGTCGCCACGGTTGCGTGCCCAGATGGGGAAGCGAAGGTCGTAGCACACCTCCAGCAGGATGCGAACTCCGCGAAACTCCACCACCACGCGTCTATCGCCCGCAGTGAAACGCTTGTGCTCGCCGCCGTAGGTGAATAGATGCTTCTTGTCATAATGTTCGACCTCGCCGTCGGGCTTTACAAAGTAAAAACGGTTGTAGTAGCGTCCATCCTCAACGACTGCTACGCTGCCCGCAATGGCGGCGTTGGTTGCGGCGGCCTTACGCTGCATCCACTTTAGTGTGTCGCTATTGTTGCTCTCGGCTATGCCCTCGGGCTGGGTGCAGAAACCAGTCGAGAACATCTCGGGCAGCACATAGATATCTGCGCCAGGATTTCGGTCGATGGCCTGGTCTGTTAGCTCTCGGTTTGTTGCGGGGTCGGCCCACGCTATATCGCGTTGAAGAATGGTTACTTTCATCTCTAAAGTGATTTTTCGCAAATCTTAATCATGCAAATATAAGAAAATAGCTCGAAAAACGGAACCATATCTTCGATATTTTGCTTCGTAATATCATTTTGTGACGATTGTGTGTCGGGTGTGGTCGTAAGGGTGAAAAAAGTTTTGCAGACGCTTAATTTTTGTACCTAAAATGGAGCGCAAAAAGAAAAAATATTTCTAAATTTGCAATGATATGTGCCCCTCGTCGTTTTTAAGGTGGGCCAATGGAGCCGAAAGAACTAATAAATTGTTAATTGAAATATACTTTATGGAAAAGAAATTTTCTTTACCTCAGGATGGAGGGTTGGCGCTGAATGGTATCCCCAAGGATATCATCCACCGTTACGAGAAAATCCCTACATCAGTTTACGAGACAGAGTCTGACGGAGTGAAGTATGTGGCCGACACCGTTGTGAAGGCTATCAACGACCACCAGGCTTCGGGCGAGAGTCGTCTTTTCGCTTTGGGTCTCACTACGGGTCGTACTCCGCTCGGATTGTACAACGAGTTGGTTGAGCGTTACAAGAGCGGCGAGGTGTCGTTCAAACAGGTTGAGGTCTACAGCATCGACGAGTTCTATCCTATCGGCAGTGGCGAGATTCAGAGCCGCAACTACCGTATCCACGAGGATTTGCTCAACTATGTAGATATTCTTCCCGAGAATATCCACCTCATCAACGGCAATGTTCCCGTAGAGGAGGTGTCGGCTTACTGCGCCGAGTACGATAAGAAGGCACGCAACATCGACCTGATGGTTATCGGTATGGGTGTTAAGGGTCAGATTGGCTTCAACGAGCCTGGCTCTTACATCAAGTCTGTAACACGAATGGTACAGCTCACTTACGAGTCACGCAAGGCTCAGGCTGGTATCTTCAACGGCGTGGACAACACACCCAAGATGGCTATCACGATGGGTCTTAACACAGTGATGAGCGCCAAGCGTATCGTGTTGATGGCTTGGGGTGAGGATAAGGCCAAGGTTATAAAGCAAGTAGTAGAGGGTGACGCAAGCCGTCTTATCCCCGCATCTACACTCCAGAACCATCCCGCTATCGAGGCCGTGGTTGATGACCCCGCAGCCGATAACCTCACAGTTAAGAAGGCTCCCTGGTTGGTGGGTCCCTGCAACTGGACTCCCCGTCTGGTGCGTAAGGCTGTGCTTTGGTTGTGCAGCGTAGTTGAGAAGCCCATCCTCAAGCTCACATACAATGACTATATCGAGCACTCTCTGGGTGAGTTGCTCGACGCAGTTGAGACTACCTACGACAAGGTAAACATCAAGGTCTTCAACGACCTGCAGCATACAATCACCGGTTGGCCCGGCGGTAAGCCCAACGCCGACGATTCGACTCGTCCCGTGGCATCTACACCTTACCCCAAGCGTGTTGTTATATTCTCACCCCACCCCGATGATGATGTGATTTCAATGGGTGGTACATTCATCCGTTTGGTGGAGCAGGGTCACGATGTGCATGTGGCTTACGAGACTTCGGGTAATGTGGCCGTTCACGACGATGTAGTGGTTCAGCATATGGATTCAGCTCGCGAGCTTGGCTTCGGTGACCGCGTGGAGGAGGTTTGCCAGATTATCGCATCAAAGAAGAAGGGCGACCCCGAGCCTCGCGCTCTGCTCAATCTGAAGGGTGCTATCCGTCGTGCCGAGGCTCGTGCTGCGGTTCGCTCATTCGGTCTGAACCCCGACACCAACGCTCACTTCCTGAACCTACCTTTCTACGAGACTGGCGGTATCAAGAAGGGTCAGCGCACTGACAAGGACATCGAGATTATCACCGAGTTGCTGCAGCAGGTTAAGCCCCACCAGGTTTATTTGGCTGGCGACTTGGCTGACCCCCACGGCACTCACCGTGTCTGCACCGAGGCTGTACTGGAGGCTCTCTACCGTTTGAAGGATGCTGGCGAGGAGTGGCTCAACGAGTGCGTTGTATGGCTCTATCGTGGCGCCTGGATGGAGTGGGATATCGATATGGTTGATATGGCAGTGCCTCTGAGCCCCGACGAGCTTATCAAGAAGCGTCACGCCATCTATCGTCACCTCTCACAGAAGGATATCGTTCCCTTCCCTGGTGATGACAGCCGCGAGTTCTGGCAGCGTGCCGAGGAGCGTACGCAGAATACTGCACGCCTCTACGATTTGTTGGGTATGGCCGAGTATCAGGCGATCGAGGTTTTCGTTAAGATGACATTGTAATTGAAAACATAAACAACTAAAATAAAACAAAAAAATGAGAGTAATTATTGAGAATAATGCGGCCGAGGCTGGCCGTTGGGCAGCTAACTATGTTGCCGCGCAGATTAACGCTAAGGCTGCTGTTTGCAGCGAGCCTTTTGTATTGGGTTTGCCCACAGGTTCAACTCCGTTGGGTATGTATGCCGAGTTGATTAACCTCTACAAGGCTGGTAAGGTATCGTTCAAGAATGTTGTTACATTCAATATGGACGAGTATGTTGGTTTGCCCGAGGAGCACCCCGAGAGCTACCACTCATTTATGTGGAACAACTTTTTCTCACACATCGACATCAAGCCCGAGAATGTAAACATCTTGAACGGTAACGCCGAGGATTTGACTGCCGAGTGCGAGGGTTATGAGAAGCGCATCGAGGCTGCTGGTGGCATCGACCTCTTCATCGGTGGTGTTGGTGAGGATGGCCACTTGGCTTTCAACGAGCCCTTCTCTTCACTCAATTCACGCACACGCATCAAGACTTTGACCGAGGATACAATCATCGTGAACTCTCGTTTCTTCGACAACGATGTAAACAAGGTTCCCAAGTTGGCTCTCACAGTAGGTGTAGGTACAGTTTGCGCTGCAAAGCAGGTGTTGGTATTGGCTCTGGGTCACAAGAAGGCTCGCGCAGTTCAGCACTGCGTTGAGGGCGATGTATCACACGCTTGGACTATCACAGCGTTGCAGATGCACCCCAAGGGCATCTTGGTATGCGACGAGCCCGCTGTTGGCGAGTTGAAGGTTAATACCTACCGCTACTTCAAGGATATTGAGAAGGACAATTTGTAATCTGTAGTAAGTTATGTCAGTAGTTCCTACACCACATATCGGGGCGAAAGAGGGCGAGATTGCCGACCGCGTGATTATGGCGGGTGACCCCCTGCGTGCCAAGTTTATGGCAGAGCGTTTCCTGGAGAACCCCGTGCAGTACAATGCCGTCAGAGGTATGCTCGGCTATACGGGAGAGTATAAGGGTAAGCGTGTGTCGGTGCAGGGCCACGGTATGGGTATGCCCTCGATTGGCATCTACACATACGAACTGTTTAACTTCTATGGCGTCAAGCGCATCATCCGCACAGGCTCTGCGGGCGCATACAATGCCGATTTGGCGTTGGGCGATGTGGTCATAGGCGTTGGTGCTTGTACCGACTCGAACTATGGCGCGCAGTATGGCCTGCCTGGAACATTCGCTCCCATTGCCGACTTCGCTATGGCTCGTGCCGCAGTGGAGAAGGCCGAGAGTATGGGCATCGACTACAAGGTCGGCAACCTGCTTTCGAGCGATGTGTTCTATGGCGATTCAGCTGATGGCTGGAAGGCTTGGCAGAAGATGGGTGTTTTGGCCGTTGAGATGGAGGCTGCGGCTCTCTATATGAATGCGGCACGCAGTGGCAATCAGGCTCTCTGCATCTGCACCATCTCTGACTCGCTCGTTCACGGTACATCGTGTTCGGCCGAGCAGCGCCAGACGAGCTTCACGAATATGATGGAGATAGCGTTTGATATCATCTAAGAGCGAATTTTAGATTCAACGATAAATAGCGGGCATAAAAGTTGCTCGCTATTTTTTGTTATATTGACATAAATATCCTATCTTTGGGGATAGGATAGATGAAACTTAAAACTATGCGAAAGAAGACTATTGTTGTTGTAGGTAGCAGTAATACCGATATGGTTGTCAAGACATCGCACTTGCCCGCAGGCGGTGAGACGGTGTTGGGTGGCGACTTCTTTATGAATGCAGGAGGTAAGGGTGCCAATCAGGCTGTTGCAGCGGCTCGCTATGGTAACCGAGTTGTGTTTGTGGCCAAGACGGGCGACGATTTGTTTGGCCGTCAGGTGCGCGAATCGATGAAGCAGGACGGCATCGTTACTGACTATGTGTTTGTCGATAAGGAGCATCCGTCGGGTGTAGCGCTGATTACTATTGACAGCAATGCCGAGAACTGCATCGTTGTGGCTTCGGGTGCCAATATGCACCTTACGCCCGCCGACATTGATGTAGCGGCCGACGAGATTAAGAGTGCCAGCATCGTGCTTATGCAGTTGGAGACTCCCGTCGAGACCGTTACCTATGTAGCCAAGATGGCTGCCGAGGCGGGTATTCCCGTGGTGTTGAACCCTGCACCCGCACCTGCAGAACCCCTCAGCGAGGAGTTGTTGAAGAGCCTCTACTTGATTACGCCCAACCGTAGCGAGGCATCGCGTCTGACGGGCATCGAGGTTAAGGATATGCTCACTGCACAGCGTGCCGCCCAGGCTCTCTACGATATGGGTCCGCGTAATGTCATCGTCACATTGGGTAGCGACGGCGCAATGGTTTACGACGGTGCAATGTTTATGCGTGTCGAGGCTCGCAAGGTCGAGGCTGTGGATACTACCGCCGCTGGCGACACATTCAACGGCGTGTTGGTCAGCGTTATGTCGGAGGGTCGCTCGGTGATTGATGCCGTGCGCGAGGCGAGTGCCGCAGCTGCCATCAGTGTAACCCGTATGGGCGCACAGCCCGCAGCTCCTACACGCGAGGAGGTACAGGAGTTCCTGCGTAAGAAGAAGTAATAACCTAAAAAAGTTAAATTATGTTTATTGTACACAGTTATCTTTTAGCAGTCGTATTCTGCTTTATCACGATGTTCTGTTGGGGCTCGTGGGGTAATACACAGAAACTCGCTGGCAAGACTTGGCGTTACGAACTTTTCTATTGGGACTATGTAATCGGTATGGTGCTGTTCGCGCTTCTGCTTGGCCTTACGATGGGTAGCATCGGCGAGCAGGGTCGTCCCTTCGTTGAGGATTTGATGCAGGCTAAGGGTTCGGGAATCTTGAGCGTACTGCTGGGCGGTATCATCTTCAACGCATCTAACATCCTGCTTTCGGCTTCGGTGTCGTTGGCTGGTATGGCTGTGGCCTTCCCCTTGGGTGTTGGTTTGGCTCTCGTGTTGGGTGTGATTATTAACTATATAGGCGCTCCGAAGGGTGACCCGATGTTGCTCTTCCTAGGTGTGGCGCTCATCGTTGTGGCTGTCATCTGCAACGGTATCGCGTCGGGCCGAATGAGCAAGAGTGGCGAGAAGAACGCCGCTAACCGCAAGGGTATCATCCTCTCGATGGTGGCTGGTGTGCTGATGTCGTGCTTCTACCGCTTCGTTGCCGCGGCTATGGATTTGGATAACTTCGAGCAGCCTACAGCGGGTATGCTTACCCCCTACTCGGCTATATTCGTATTCTCGATTGGTGTTTTGTTGAGCAACTTCGTATTCAATACACTCGTTATGCGCCGCCCGTTTGTTGGTGCGCCCGTATCGTATAGCGAATACTTCAAGGGCTCGCTCTCTACACACTTGGTTGGTGTTTTGGGTGGTGACGTATGGTGCTTGGGTACAGCCTTCAGCTATATTGCTGCGGGTAAGGCTGGTGCCGCCATCTCTTACGCCTTGGGTCAGGGCGCTCCTATGATTGCCGCCATTTGGGGTGTATTCATCTGGAAGGAGTTTAAGGGTAGCGACCGCAAGACCGACACTCTGTTGGGCGTGATGTTCCTCTTCTTCATCGCAGGCTTGGCGCTGATTGTAATGTCGGGCGGAAACTAATCTCCATTGCTCGATTATGCTATAAGGCTCGCTCCCCCAAGGGGCGGGCCTTTTGTTTGACGAGGCGTGTAATATTGGCGTAATGATTTGTTGGTGAGCCAATTTTTTTCTATCTTTGACAAATGCAATGGTGGTCGCTTGCGGCCGCTTTTTTATGTTATACTAACCACATAACTTGACAGAGATGAGAGATTTACTACTTGTGATTTGTGCGATGATGTGTTGTGTCGCTACCTATGCCCAGAGCGTTACGGGCCGTGTTGTCGATGCCACCACCCGCAAAGCGATTGATTATGCCGATGTAGTAGTGGTCGATGCCGACAACAAGACGGTGGCTTCGACAGCAGTGCGAGAGGGCAAATTTACACTTGATAATGTGCGTGATGGTAGCTTCTACCTGACGATTATGGTCGTTGGCTACCAACCCTATACGAGTGATAAGCTCACTTTCAGCCGTGGCGCCAAGATTGACCTTGGCGAGATAGCGCTCAGTATGGTCGAAACAGGCCTCAAGGAGGTCGTCGTCGAGGGTGAACGCAGTAAGATTGTATATAAACTCGACCGCCAGCGCATCAGCGGCTCGGCCTCGTTGTCGGCTTCGGGCGGTACGGCTGTCGATGTACTGAAGTCGGCACCTTCGGTCAGAATAGATGCTGACGGCAACCTCTCGTTTCGTGGTAGTACGGGCTTTTTGGTCTATGTAGATGGCAAGCCGAGTATGCTGGAGGGCACGCAGGCGCTCAATCAGATTGCCGCAGCAAATATTGCCGATATTGAGATTATCACTACGCCCTCGGCCAAGTATAAGACCGATGGCGATGTGGGTATCGTGAATATCATCACCAAGAACGACAATAAGCAGGGCTTCAGTGGCTCGGTAAACCTCTCGGCCAGCACTATCGGCACTTGGAACAGCGACCTGTTGTTTGGCTACCGCAAGGGTGCAAATCGCTGGTATGTGGGCTATGCAGGCTCACAACTCAAGGACGAGAGTGAGTTCCGCCAGCTTAAGACCACCATCGTCGATGACTACATCACCACATCCGATGCCGACGGTAGCCGCTACCGTAGCACCGACTCGCAGATAGGCCGTGTGGGCTGGGAGTTCAATAAATCCAACCACGCGCTTACGGTCGAGGTGCAGGGCGGTATGACCCGCTGGCTCAATGGTGGCGATATGCTCTATGACGAGCATCGTGAGCAGGGTGGTGTTGTGATTAACGATGCCATATACGACAGCCACGACCACAACTACATCGAGAAGCACATCGGTCAGGCATCGTTTGACTATGTGTGGAAACTCAACGATAGAGGCGACAAAATCTCGCTCGATAGCCGTATGCGCTACGATTGGTATTCGCTGGAGTACACTGAGAGTAACCTCTTCGAGCTGTCAGGTGCCCGTTGGGAGGGTACGCGTGGCTACGAGTCGGAACACCATTGGGACTTTGATGGCTCGGCCAACTACGAACTCAACTACCGCGAGGGTGGCAAGATGGAGTTGGGCTATCAGTACACATCGTATAGCGAGCATGGCAACTACAATATCCGCTATTGGAACCGCGAGGTGCAGGACTACGAGTGGCAGGAGGATTTGTACACCCCCTTCTACTACCGCCGACAGATTCACTCGGCCTATGTGATGTTCACCGATAAGTTCGGCCCCGTGACACTCGATGCGGGTGTGCGTGCTGACAATATGCACGATGTGCTTACAATCGATTTCGAGGGTGCCGATCGCGATGTGAAGCGCCTGGAGCTCTTCCCCTCGACCCATATAGCCTACGATGCAGGCAATGGCAACACCATCACTGCGGGCTACTCTTACCGCACCAACCGCGCTGGCGTATGGAAGTTGGAGCCCTACATCACATATAAGGACTACTATACACGCCTGACAGGTAACCCCGACCTTGCTCCCGAGTATATCCACTCGGCAGAGGTGGGCTACCGCAAGAGCTTCAAGAACTCCAATTCGCTCTCTGTGTCGGGCTTCTATCGTCACCGCCGTGGTGTTTATGACCTTATCCGTGTGGCGTATGAGCCTGGTGTGACACTCGACTCGCTTATCAATGCGGGTGTGGACCGCACGATGGGTATCGAGGCCAACCTGCAGACTCGCAACACCCGTTGGTGGAGTATGACGATGAATGGTAGCCTGTTCCACTATAAGTTTATGGCCGATTTTGTTGGCAGCACCGACTCCGAGAATACGAGCTACGCTGCATCGTGGATAAATAACTTCACGCTTTCGCCTACAACCCGTATGCAGTTCGATGCCAACTTCGTAGGTCCGACCGTCCTGACTCAGGGTCGCGAGGAGGCCTATTGTTACTTCGACCTTGCCATAAGGCAACAACTGCTGAAAAACAAAATGTCGCTTGCGCTGGTGGCTCACGATCTGTTCCGTACGGCGCGCTACGACCATATACGCGACTCGCAGACGCTGAAGGCTACCACCTTCGTCAAACCGCGCTATCCTAATATAACCCTCTCGTTGAGTTACCACTTCAACTCTTCGGCGGGCAAGGAGCAGAAGGGCGCAGTCACTTCGGGTGCGGCATTTGTGGGTAAAGACTTTTAGTTAGAGGGCTGACCTAAATAGCAAGCCCAAAGATATATAGAACGACAATGTTAATAAGGTTTCAAATTGAATATTATACGGCCTCGGACGAGGTCATTGCAATCGCGTTTGCCGATGGCAGAAAAATCGCTATGACCCCCTGCGCCAATGGCGTGTGGGTGGCCGAGTGCGATGCCGAGCGAGGTGCCGAGTACGAATATGTGCTGCAGGGCACTAATGGCAGTACGCTCCGCCGAGAGGAGTTTTCTCATAGTATAGAGTGCGATACTGATGCACATATCTATGATTGTTGGAGCGATAACCCCATCGAGCGACCATACTACTCTACGCTCTTTCAGCAGTGCATATTCCGTCGTCAGACGCTGCCGGCCGTCGCCTATACGGCGCAAAATCCCATTAGTGTCGAGGTCGCAGCCCCCGCATTGATGAAGGATGAGGCTCTCGCTATCGTAGGCGAGAGTGAGGCGTTGGGAGGTTGGTGTGTCGAGCGAGCTGTTGAGATGACTCCCCTCGCCTATGCGGTGTGGAGTGTGAGTCTGCCCGCAGAGGTGGCATCGACGGAGTATAAATTTGTTGTGGTGGATGCCGCAACACACTCATTCAAGCGCTATGAGCAGGGCGAGAATCGTCGCTTCCCCGCTGATAATTTCCCCTGCGTGCAGGTCAAAGGTCTGCGTCTGCGTGATGCTATGCGTTGGCGAGGTGCGGGCGTTGCTATCCCCGTATTTTCGTTGCGTAGCAAGCATAGTTGGGGTAGTGGTGATTTTGGTGACTTGCGCCTGATGGTCGATTGGGCAGCCGCTACGGGTATGTCGGTGATTCAGCTCTTGCCTGTCAATGACACCACTAAGGATGGCTCCTACTCCGACTCCTATCCCTATAATGCCATTTCGTCGTTTGCTCTCCATCCGCTCTACCTCTCGCCCAACGATGCCGTAGAGCTGTGTGCAAAGATGACTGATACTGCGACGGCAAAATCTTTGCGTGAGCTAAAGCGTAAATTCTCACAGCGAGGCCGCCGACTCAATGCCAAGGCGGCAGTAGATTACGAGGCGGTGATGGCGCTCAAGACCGAGTTCCTACACCAGGTGTACGAACTGTGCGGCCAGAGCATCATTTCGGCCGAGTCGTTTGCTCGTTTCTTCGACGAGAGCCGCAGTTGGTTGTTGCCATATATGGTTTACTGCGCTCTGCGTGATAAATATGCGACGGTGGAGTTCTCTCGCTGGGGCGAACTCTCGAGCTACGACGAGGAGGCGGTGAAAGAGTATATCGAGAAAAATCGTGTCCACACATACTTCTATGCCTTTGTGCAGTATCTGCTCGACGAGCAGTTGCGTGCAGCCAACGCCTATGCTCACGATGCGGGCGTGGCGCTTAAGGGCGATATCCCCATCGGCGTTGCACCGTTCAGCGTAGATGTGTGGTGTGCCCCCGAACTCTACAACTGCACTATGTCGGCTGGTGCTCCGCCCGATGCCTTCTCGGAGGATGGTCAGAATTGGGGCTTCCCAACCTATAACTGGTCGCGTATGGCAGAGGATGGCTATGCGTGGTGGTGTGCCCGTCTGCGGAAGATGGAGCGCTACTTCGATGCCTACCGTATTGACCATATCCTTGGCTTCTTCCGCATTTGGGAGGTGCCACGCGGTGCCAAGAGTGCTGTATTGGGACACTTCAACCCATCGTTGCCGTATAGTGTAGAGGAGATTGTGTCGTTTGGCTTTGACTTTGATGTTGAGCGCGATGTAGCCACAGATATGCTCTCTACGGATGTACTGTTCTTGGAGGATTCATACGCTGCGGGGCGTTATTTCCCCCGCATCGAGGGCTTCCGCACTGCCAAGTTTGAGGCTCTTGAACCCGCACAGCAGCAGGCATATATGCGTCTGTATGAGGAGTTTTACTATAACCGCCACAACGACCTGTGGCGAAAGAATGCCATCAAGCGTCTGCGTGTACTCTCTGCGGCCTCGCGTATGCTCACCTGCGGCGAAGATTTGGGTATGATTCCCGCCTGCGTAGCCGAGGTTATGGAGTCCGAGCGTATTCTCTCGCTCGAGATTGAGCGTATGCCCAAGCAGTTTGGCCTCGCCTTTGGCGAAGTGTCGGCTTATCCCTACTTCTCGGTGGCGGCAACATCCACTCACGATATGTCCACCATCAGAGGTTGGTGGCGTGAGGATGCTTGTCTTACACAGCGTTATTGGACTGAAGTTCTCGCTCGTGCGGCCGAGGCTGACGCTGACTGTTCGGGCGATGTGGCAAGCGAGATACTCACGCGTCAGATGCGCTCTAACTCTATCCTTGCCATTCTGCCGTTGCAGGATTGGCTCGCGGAGGATGAGGATATTCGCGCCGAGGATGTCGATGCCGAGCGCATAAACATCCCTGCCGACCCGAACCACTATTGGCGTTATCGTATGCACATCACTTTAGAGGAGTTGCTCTCGGCCGAAAAGACCAACGAGGCAATCACCCGCCTGGTGCATCTTAGAATGGAGTAGCTGTATAGGCAAAAATAAAAGTGTCGTACCCCGCAAAGGATACGACACTTTTTTATTTAGTTTTGCGTTCGCTATCGGCGTACTACGCGGTGACCAAAAGGCAACAGCGCATACATCATCAGCTTGAAGTGCTGAATACCGAAGGGTATTCCGATGATTGTAATGCAGAACACTACGCCCATCGAAAGGTGAGCCAGCGCCACCTCGATGCCGCCGAAGATAATCCACAGTACATTCATCAATACGGGCAGGCAACCTCCCACATTGTCTGCCGATTTCACCACGCCACCAAAGGGCCACAAGGCGAACATACCCAGACGCATAATCTGCACGCCAAAGGGGATGCCGACGATAGTCAGGCACAACACCAGGCCGCCGAACAGATAGCCCAGCGAGAGCAACGCTCCGCCAAATACTACCCAGATGATATTTCCTATTAAACTCATAATTTTTCTCTTTTGTAATTACTCTTTGCCCGTTTCTTCTTACTATCCAATCAGGAACTCGAAGAGGTTGGGGTTGTCGTTCAGGTATTCGTAGTCGATGTTGCTCTGACGCATACGCTCGGTCAGACCCTCGAAGTCGTTGAGGTTCTGCAACTCGATACCAATCAGCACGGGACCCTTCTCGCGGTTGGTCTTCTTCTTATACTCGAAGTAGGTGATATCGTCGTGCGGGCCCAATACATAGCTCACGAAGTTCTGCAGGGCACCTGCTCTCTGCGGGAAGCGTACTACGAAGTAGTGCTTCAGTCCCTCATAGAGCAACGAGCGCTCCTTGATATCCTCCATACGCACGATGTCGTTGTTGCTGCCGCTGACGATGCAGACCACATTCTTGCCCTTGATCTTGTCGCGGTAGTAGTCCAAGGCGCTGATGCTCAATGCTCCTGCGGGCTCAACTACGATAGCGTCGAAGTTGTAGAGGTTGAGAATTGTCGAACATACCTTGCCCTCGGGAACAACCACGATATCGTCAAGCACCTGACGGCAGATGTCGAATGTGATGTCGCCCACCTTCTGTACGGCTGCGCCATCCACGAATTTGTCGATGTGTTCCAACTCCACTACCTCGCCCTTCTCGAATGACTGCTTCATGCCAGCAGCACCTGCGGGCTCGACGCCGATAATTTTGGTGTTGGGTGACATCATCTTGCATACGCTACCCAAGCCCGATGCCAAACCACCGCCTCCGATGGGAACGAAGATATAGTCGATAGCGGCTCTGCTCTGCTGCAGAATCTCCAGACCTACAGTGCCCTGACCCTCGATGATTTTGGGGTCGTTGAAGGGCGGGATGAATGTCTTGCCCTCGGCCTGGCAGGTCTCGATGGCTGCCGTGTTGGCCTGGTCGAATGTATCGCCCACTAATACCACCTCGACGAACTCGCCGCCAAACATCTTCACCTGATTGATCTTCTGCTTGGGGGTGGTCACAGGCATAAATATCTTGCCTTTGATTTGCAGTTTGTTGCACGACAGTGCCACACCCTGGGCGTGGTTGCCCGCACTCGCACAGCCTATACCGCGGGCGGTCTGCTCCTCGGTAAGTGAGCGAATCTTGTTGTAGGCACCGCGAATCTTATACGAACGCACCATCTGCAAATCCTCGCGCTTGAGCATCACCTCTGCTCCGAACTTATCCGACAGATTTCTATTATGCATAAGCGGTGTAGCCGAGAGAATCTCGCTCAGCGTATGCTCTGCCGTCATAATGTCGTTTAGAGCCGGAAAATATTTGTTCGCATTACTCATAATCGAAAGCGTTTTTGGGGGTTAAATGTGTGAGGCAATAAAGTCGCCCACCTCAGTTGTTGAGTGCGGCTGGCATCCCTCGGGGATGATATCCTCGGTCGAGATGTTCTGCTCAATCGACAGAGCCACGGCCTTGCGAATGGCGGCACCCGCCTCCATATCCGAGAAGGCGTACTCGAACATCATCGCAGCCGAGAGAATAGTGGCAATCGGGTTGGCGATGTTCTTGCCTGCAGCCTGCGGGTATGAGCCGTGGATAGGCTCAAAGAGCGATGTGCCCTCGCCGATAGATGCCGAAGGCAACAGACCCAACGAGCCAGTGATTACGCTCGCCTCGTCGGTGAGGATGTCGCCGAACATATTTTCGGTCACAATCACATCGAAGTGGCTGGGCTGCTGGATGAGCTTCATCGCAGCGTTGTCCACGAACATATACTCGACCTCCACATTGGGGTAATCCTTCTCCATTGACTTGGCAGTCTCACGCCACAGACGCGATGTAGCCAGTACATTGGCCTTGTCCACGACGGTCAGCTTGCCACGACGGCTGGCGGCATACTGGAATCCCAGACGGCAGATGCGCTCAATCTCCTTGCGAGTATATACGCAGGTGTCGTATGCTGTCTGACCATCCTCTGAACGGCCCTGCGGACGACCGAAGTAGAGACCTCCCGTCAGCTCGCGTACGCACATAAAGTCGGCGCCTGCAACCAGGTCATAGCGCAGGGGCGAGCGGTGGAGCAACGACTCGAAGGTGGTAACGGGGCGCAGGTTGGCATAGAGACCCAACTGCTTGCGCATAGCCAACAGACCCTGCTCGGGGCGTACCTTCGCCTCGGGGTTGTTGTCAAAGCGGGGGTCGCCAATCGCTCCGAACAGAACGGCATCGGCAGCCATACACTTCTCGTGCGTCTCGGCAGGGTAGGGGTCACCCACCGCATCGATAGCGGCGGCACCCACGATGCCGTATGAGTACTCGATGTTGTAATCGAATTTTGCTGCTACTTTGTCTACAACCTTCACTGCCTGGGCTACAATCTCGGGACCAATGCCGTCGCCTGGCAATACAGCAATCTTAATATTTTTCATCTGCGTAATATCTTGCTTGTTCAAAGAGAGTTATCTCTCGTTCTCGTAATTCTCAATCTCTTCGTGTATGCTGACCAGATAGTCCACATCGTCGTATCCGTTCATCAGACACTGCTTCTTGTAGGGGGTAATATCGAACTTCTCCTTCATCGGCTGACCCTCAATCTCGATAGTCTGCTCGCTGAGGTCAATCTTCAGCGTTGTTGCGGGGTTAGCCTCTACGGCCTTGAAAATCTCGGCCAGCATCTCCTCACTCACCGTTACGGGCAGGAGTCCGTTGTTGAGGGCGTTGTTACGGAAGATGTCGGCGAAGAAACTCGATACCACTGCGCGGAAGCCAGCACCATCGATGGCCCACGCTGCGTGCTCACGGCTTGAGCCACAACCGAAGTTCTTGCCTGCAACCAAAATCTCACCCTTGTATGTGGCGTTGTTCATCACGAAGTCGGCCTTGGGCTCTCCGTTGTTGTCGTAGCGCCAGTCGCGGAAGAGGTTTTCGCCGAAGCCCTCGCGTGTGGTGGCCTTCAGAAAGCGGGCGGGGATAATCTGGTCGGTATCGATATTCTCGATGGGCAGAGGTACCACCGTCGATTGGAGTGTAGTGAATTTATTTCTCATAATTGCTTACTTCTGAATATTCTTACATCAACTCTCTGGGGTCGGTTACCACGCCCGTTACCGCTGCTGCGGCTGCTACCAGAGGTCCTGCCAGCAGAGTGCGAGCATCGGGGCCCTGACGACCCTCGAAGTTGCGGTTGGATGTGGCTACACAATATTTGCCTGCGGGAATCTTGTCGTCGTTCATTGCCAGACAAGCCGAGCATCCTGGTTGGCGCAACTCGAAGCCTGCCTCCTGAAGAATGTCGCGCAGACCCTCCTCGATAGCCATACGCTCAACCTCCTTGCTGCCAGGGACAATCCACGCCGTCACGCTGTCGGCCTTCTTGCGACCCTTAACAAAGTGAGCAAAGGCTCTCAGGTCCTCGATACGGCCGTTTGTGCAGCTGCCAACGAATACATAATCGACTCTCTTGCCCGCCATCTTCTCGCCTGCGTTGAAGCCCATATAAGCCAGCGCCTTGTCGAACGAAGCCTTCGATGCCTCGTCAAGACCCTCGGCCGAGGGAATCTCGGCGTTGATGGCGATGCCCATACCTGGGTTTGTACCGTAGGTAATCATAGGCTCGATGTCGGCAGCGTCGAATGTCTCCTCCTTGTCGAAGATGGCATCATCCTCTGACTTGAGGCTCTTCCAACGCTCCACGGCCTTATCCCACTCCTCGCCCTTGGGTGCGAACTCGCGGCCCTTCAGGTATTCGAATGTCACCTCGTCGGGGGCAATCATACCACCACGGGCTCCCATTTCGATACTCATATTGCAGATTGTCATACGAGCCTCCATCGAGAGTGAACGGATAGCCGAGCCAGCGAACTCGACGAAGTGGCCTGTGCCACCGCCTGTGCCCAACTTCGAGATGATGTAGAGGATGATATCCTTCGAGCATACGCCCTCGCGCAACTCACCCTCGACATTTATACGCATACTCTTCGGCTTCGATTGCAGGATACACTGCGATGCCAGCGCCATCTCCACCTCGCTTGTACCGATACCGAAGGCTACGCAACCCAGCGCACCGTGAGTAGAGGTGTGGCTATCGCCACAAACGATGGTCATGCCAGGCTGTGTGAGTCCTGTCTGCGGGCCAATCACATGGATGATGCCGTTGCGCTCCGAGCCGATGGGGAATATGGTGATATTGTTTTCGGCGCAGTTGCGCTCCAGAGTGGCAACCTGCTCGGCTGACTGCGGCTCAGAGATGGGCAGGTGCTGATTCTGTGTGGGGATGTTGTGGTCGGGACTTGCCGTCACCTGCTCGGGACGGAATACCCCGATGCCGCGTCGGCGCAGACCCGCAAAGGCTTGCGGGCTTGTCACCTCGTGTATGTATTGACGGTCAATGTAGAGTACACACGATGCTCCGTCCAACATTCTGACGGTGTGTGCATCCCATATTTTGTCGAATAATGTATTCATCTGTCGCTAATTATGCTATTTTCGATATTGCATCAATGAACGACTCCACCGATGCTGTTACGATGTCGGTATTTGCACCGAAACCGTGGTAAATCTTACCCTTGTGCGAAATCTGGATGTGTACCTTACCCAAGTCATCGCTACCGCGCGTAATGGCCTGCACGAGGAACTCCTCGATGTGGACACGGCGCTTGGTGATGTTCTTAACGGCTGTGATGGCTGCATCCACGGGACCGTTACCGCACGCTGTCTCGGTGAAGGTGTCACCATCGAAGCTAATCTGTACGGTAGCTGTAGGGATGCTCGACTTACCGCAGACAACCTGCAGGCCTGTGAGCTGTATGCTCATACGACGACGCGATGAGGCTGTGCCGATGAGCACCTCTAGGTCGCGTGTAGTCACCATCTTCTTCTTGTCGGCCAAATCCAGGAAACGCTGATAGATGTCGTCCAACTCCTCGTTCTCAGGTGTGTAACCGAGCTCGGCGAGGTGGTGCTTCAGTGCAGCACGGCCACTGCGGGCTGTGAGCACGATGCTCGACTGGTCTATGCCTACATCCTCGGGGTCGATAATCTCGTATGTCTCGCGGCTCTTAAGCACGCCATCCTGATGGATACCCGACGAGTGAGCAAATGCGTTGCGACCAACGATAGCCTTGTTGGCCTGGACGGGCATACGCATAAGGTTAGATACCAACTTGCTGGTAGTGACAATCTGCTTTGAGTCGATGCCCACCTCGAAGTCGAGGTTAGAGTGGCACTTGATAGCCATTACAACCTCCTCCATAGCGGTGTTACCAGCTCTTTCGCCCAAACCGTTGATTGTAACCTCCACCTGTCGCGCACCGTTCTGCACACCAGCCAAGGTGTTGGCCGTAGCCATACCCAGGTCGTTGTGACAGTGTGTCGAGATGATGGCCTTGTCGATGTTGGGCACATTGTTCTTCAGATATGCAATCTTGGCACCATACTCGCTCGGCAGACAGTAACCCGTAGTGTCGGGGATGTTCACAACCGTAGCACCCGCTGCAATCACAGCCTCTACCACGCGTGCCAGGAACTCCTCGTCGGTACGGCCAGCATCCTCGGCATAGAACTCTACATCATCGACGAATCGGCGTGCATACTTCACAGCCTCTACGGCCTGCTCCAGAACGGTCTCGGGAGTCATACGCAGCTTCTCGTAGATGTGGTAGGTAGAGGTGCCGATACCTGTGTGGATTCGGCCTCGCTTGGCGAACTCCAACGACTGAGCTGCCACATCAATATCCTTCTTGACGGCACGCGTCAAGGCACAGATGGTGGGGTTAGTCACAGCCTTTGAAATCTCTACCACCGAGTTGAAGTCACCAGGGCTTGAGATGGGGAAACCCGCCTCGATGATATCTACGCCCAGCTTCTCCAGCTGACGCGCAACCTCAATCTTCTCGATTGTGTTGAGCTGGCAACCAGGTACCTGCTCGGCGTCGCGCAATGTGGTGTCAAATATATATACTTTCTCGCTCATACTTACTGATAGTAGGGTGGGAATATTAACCCGACAAAGGCCTACGATGAGGCCTTATTGTCGGATTGTATCTGAAAAATGATTAGTTGTTCTCGGGACGGAGTTTGCGTACAACGGCACCAGCCTGCCACATCTCTGTCTCGCGCATCTCCTTGAGCTCCTCCTCCAACTTCTGACGATAGTCGGGCTGTGAGTTGGTGTCGATGCTGCGCTGTGCCTCGTTACCGCACGCTACTTCGCTGTACAACTCCTCGAATACGGGACGAGTTGCATCGCGGAACTTCTTCCACCAGTCGAGCGCACCGCGCTGTGCTGTTGTAGAGCAGTTAGCGTACATCCAATCCATACCGTTCTCGGCGATCAGAGGCATAAGGCTCTGTGAGAGCTCCTCTACTGTCTCGTTGAAAGCCTCAGAGGGTGTGTGGCCGTTCTGACGCAATACCTCGTACTGTGCAGCGAAGATACCCTGGATAGCACCCATCAATGTACCACGCTCACCTGTAAGGTCAGAGTAAACCTCACGCTTGAATGTAGTCTCGAAGAGGTAACCTGAACCAACACCGATACCGAGTGCGATTACGCGGTCCCAAGCCTTGCCAGTAGCATCCTGGAAGATAGCGTAGCTTGAGTTCAAGCCACGGCCCTGCAAGAACATACGACGGAGTGATGTACCTGAACCCTTGGGAGCAACCAAGATAACATCAACATCAGCGGGAGGAACGATACCTGTGCGCTCCTTGTAAGTGATACCGAAACCGTGTGAGAAGTAGAGAGCCTTACCAGGAGTAAGGTGCTTCTTGATTGTGGGCCAAACAGCAATCTGACCAGCATCAGAAAGCAGGTACTCGATGATTGTAGCCTTCTCGCAAGCCTCCTCGATGTCAAAGAGGTTCTCACCAGGAACCCAACCGTCTGTTACGGCCTTGTCCCAGCTCTTTGAATCCTTACGCTGACCTACGATTACATTGAAACCGTTGTCACGAAGGTTGAGTGACTGGCCAGGGCCCTGTACACCATAACCAATGATAGCGATTGTCTCATCCTTCAATGTCTCCAAAGCCTTTGCCAATGGATACTCCTCGCGTGTTACGACATTTTCCTCTACGCCGCCGAAATTCATCTTTGCCATAATTCTGTAGTTTTTTTGTTTATATTATTAATTATTTGTTGTTCAATTTGTTATTTAGGTCTATTCGTTATTCTCAATCTGCTTCTGTCTTTGGTCCACATACTCGAGATACTCGCTCAGCAATTCGCGCTGTGACTTGATGATGGCCACCTGTCCCGAGCAGACAAATTGGTAAACGCCGTAGGGCTCCAGCATCTTGTAGAGCTCGCGAATCTCCTCCTTGTGGCCCGTTTTCTCCAGCACGATGTAGTCGTCGTGGATATCCAGAATACGCACATTGTGTCGTCTAACCAACTCCTCGACATTGCGGCTGCGCTGCACCTTGTAGAGTGCCAACTCCTGCAATACCACCTCGTTGGGGCTGTAGCAAAATACCTTCAGCACATCAATCTTCTTCTCAATCTGCTTCACCAGGTTGGCCACCTTCTCGGCATCGTTCTTGACGATGATGGTATGCTTGTAGATACCCTCGATAGCCGACTCCGAGGCGGTGAACGACTCGATGTTTACATTACGGTGTGTGAAGACGGTTGTAATCTGACTGAGCAATCCGACCGTGTTCTCCGAAAATATTGTTATGATAAACTCTTTTTCCATCTCTTTGCTCCTTTCTTACTCCAATCGGATGTTAGTTACGGGTTGTCCTGCGGGTACCATCGGGAATACATTCTCCTCCTTCTCGACTCTCACCTCCAGCAGGAATGCACCCTCTGTTGCCTTCATCTCGGCTATGGCCTCGTCCAAATCCTCGTGACGCTCAACGCAACGGTAGGGTATGCGGTTGGCCTTTGCCAGCAACTCGAAGTCGGGGTTTGTCAGCTCGGTGAACGAGTAGCGACGGTTGTAGAAGAGTTCCTGCCACTGACGCACCATACCCAGGTAGCCGTTGTTCATCAGGATGATTTTCACTCCCACCTGCGACTGGTAGATTGTGCCCAGCTCCTGCGATGTCATTTGCAGACCTCCGTCACCTACGAACAGGCATACATCTCGCTCGGGTGCGCCAATCTTTGCGCCGATGGCTGCGGGCAGGCCAAAGCCCATTGTACCCAGACCGCCCGATGTGATGATGCTACGTGTCTGCTTGAACTTGAAGTAGCGCGATGCGAACATCTGCTGCTGACCCACATCCGTAACGAGGATGGCGTCGTCGAATCGGCTGGCTACGGCATCCACCACTTCGCCCATTCTCAGATGCGGGCCACGGCGTGCAATAGCTGGTTCGATGATATCCTCTCGTTCGATGTTGTAGCATACGCGGAACTCGTCGAGCCACTTTGTATGCTCCTTCTTTGAGATCTTCTCGGTGAGCAGTGGCAGCGACTCCTTGACATTGCCAATAACGGGAACATCGGCATATACCAGCTTGTTCACCTCGGCGGGGTCGATCTCGAGATGCACCACCTTGGCGTTGATACCAAACTGCGAAGCATCGCCCGTCACGCGGTCGTCGAAACGCATACCGATGGCAACCAGCAGATCGCAGTCGCGGTTCTTGATGTTGGGGCCATAGTTGCCGTGCATACCGAGCATACCCACATACTGCGGGTGGTCAGAGGGCAGAGCCGACAGACCCAGCAGTGTAGCTGCGGCGGGCATACCGCTCTTCTCCAGGAACTCCTTGAGCTCCTTCTCGGCACCTCCCAGGATAACACCCTGACCGATGAGAGCCATGGGCTTCTTCGAGAGGTTTATCAATCGTGCAGCCTCCAGAATCTGGTCGCTGTCAATCTCGCGGTAGGGCTGGTAGCTGCGTATGAACTTAACGGGCTTGTACTCGAAGTCGAGCAGGCCATTCTGTGCATCCTTCGTGATATCCACCACTACGGGGCCGGGGCGTCCGCTTGATGCGATGTAGAAGGCCTTGGCGATGGCGGCGGGGATATCCTCAGCGCGCTTCACCTGGCAATTCCACTTTGTGACTGATTGTGTAATCTCCAAGAAGTTAATCTCCTGAAAGGCGTCAGTACCGAGTGTGCTTGATGCCACCTGACCACTGATGAGTACCACGGGCGTTGAGTCGAGCATAGCATCGGCCAAACCTGTCACGGTGTTTGTAGCACCAGGGCCCGATGTTACGATGCAGACTCCTGTGCGGCCGCTGGCGCGGGCATAGCCCTGTGCCGAGTGCAGCGCACACTGCTCGTGACGCACTAGAATATGATTTAACTTATCCTGATAGTCGTACAGAGCATCGTATACGGGGATGATGGCACCTCCAGGGTAACCGAAGATTGTCTCCACACCCTCCTCGATGAAAGAGCGGATAACCGCCTCTGCACCCGAGATGCGTGGCAAATCCTTCTTGGGCTGCTCTGCGACACTATTATCTGAAAAACCTGAAATCATATCGTTTAGTTAGTAGTTATTCTTGTTTTCGGTTACTATTTCTCGTCGGGCAGGATTCTTACTGCGCCCTGGTCAGCTGACGAGACGAGCAGTGAGTATGCACGGAGCGACTGCGGTATCACACGGTCGCGGTTTACGGGAGCGTGCAGAGTCCACGCGGCCATACGCTCGCTGAGTTCGCTCTCGCTGATGCGCAGGTTAATCGAGCGCTCGGTGATGTTGATGTCAATGATGTCACCATCGTTGATGATACCAATCTCACCACCCGATGCGGCCTCGGGCGATACATGGCCAATCGACAGACCCGATGTTCCACCAGAGAAGCGGCCGTCGGTAATCAGCGCACACGCCTTATCCAGATGCTTCGACTTGAGGTACGAAGTGGGGTAGAGCATCTCCTGCATACCAGGGCCACCCTTCGGACCTTCGTAGCGAATGACAACCACATCGCCAGCCTCTACCTCGCCACCCAGGATGCCATTCATAGCCTGCTCCTGCGACTCGAATACCTTGGCCTTGCCGCTGAACTGCATCAGGCTCTTGTCCACACCTGCAGTTTTCACGATACAACCCTTGCGGGCGATGTTACCAGTCAGCACTGCCAGACCTCCGTCACGGAAGTAGGCGTGGTCGAAGTCGCGGATGCAACCCTCGGCGTGGTCGTCGTCCATCTCCTTGTAGTAGGTGGCCTGTGACGCCATCACGCGGCTGTAGCGGTTGGCGGGGGCGCTCAAATATATCTTGCGTGCCTCGTCAGAGAAATTCTCCGAACCGAAGTAGTATTTATCCAGAATGTCGGCCAACGATGCTGCATCCACTCGGCGGGCTGTAGAGTCAATAAGACCATTGCGAGAGAGCTCGCCCAAGATGCCCATAATACCGCCAGCGCGATTCACATCCTGAATGTGGTAGTGTCCGTTGGGTGCCACCTTGCAGAGTACGGGAATCATGCGTGAAAGACGGTCGATGTCGGCCATTGTGAAATCTACACCAGCCTCGTGAGCTACGGCCAGCAGGTGCAGTACGGTGTTTGTAGAGCCACCCATAGCGATGTCGAGCGACATAGCATTCTCGAAGGCAGCCTTTGTTGCGATAGAGCGGGGCAGAACGCTGTCGTCACCCTCGAAGTAGTAGCGCTTGGCATTCTCGACGATGATGCGGGCAGCCTTCTCGAAGAGAGCCTTGCGATTCTCGTGTGTGGCAACGATAGTACCATTGCCAGGCAGAGCCAGACCCAGAGCCTCGTTCAGACAGTTCATAGAGTTAGCGGTAAACATACCCGAGCAAGAGCCGCAACCAGGGCAAGCCGAAGCCTCAATCTCGTCGGCATCCTCGTCGGTACACTTCTCGTCGGCGCTCAATACCATAGCGTCAATCAGGTCGGCGCCACGGCCACGGAATACGCCAGCCTCCATCGGACCACCCGAAACGAAGATTGTGGGGATGTTCAGTCGCATAGATGCCATCAACATACCGGGCGTAATCTTGTCGCAGTTGCTGATGCAAACCAGTGCGTCCACTTTGTGGGCGTTGGCCATGTACTCTACGCTGTCGGCAATGATGTCACGCGAAGGCAGCGAGTAGAGCATACCGTCGTGGCCCATTGCGATACCATCGTCGATGGCGATGGTATTGAACTCGGCGGCGAAACAGCCCTGCTCCTCGATGAGTTGCTTTACATACTGGCCAATCTCGTGCAGATGTACATGTCCCGGAACCATTTGCGTAAAAGAGTTGGCGATGCCGATGATAGGCATACCCATCTGCTCCTTCTTCATTCCGTTTGCTCTCCAAAGACTTCTCGCGCCAGCCATACGGCGTCCTACGGTGGTTACTGCGCTTCGTAATTGATGTTTCATCACTAACCTTGTTTTTAACTAAAAAACCTTTCTCCAGCAAGGAGAAAGGCTTGGTATAATTCAGCTACTGTATACATACAACCTTTCTCCCGTTATCTACGCAAGACCACGAGGATTAGGTTGATAATAATATACAAACAGCTATTCATAAATTAACTTAAATTACCTAACTTTTACGGTGTTTCGGGGCTAAAACACCCCTCATTTCACCTAAAAAACCTAACTACACTGCAAATATAATAGTAAAAAATATTAAAAACAAGAAAAATATCCACTTTTCTGCATATAAAGTCCGCTGTTTATGCGCCCAAAACCTCTATTTACTTGATTTTACGCCCGATTTTGTTGCATTGGTTATGCATAATTATCTTTTGAAAACTGTAAGTACCCACTCTGAAAATAGCTTTTGTTATGCAATTTCTAAAAATAAGGGGTTGTCCGACAAATTGCTGGACAACCCCGTTAAAACCAAACCAATAAATTTTGTCTGCTGTTGGTGATGCAGTGACCCTATGCCTTAACGGTCTGCTTCTCCTTCTTCGCAGTGGTAGCCTTGGGCTTCGATGTGCCACAACCCTTTGTTGTACACTTCTCTGCAGAGGCCTTTGTAGCCGACTTTTCGGCTGCTGATTTGGTTGCTGCGTTTTCGGCCTTTGTGGCTGTTGTTTTCAACTCTTTCTTTTCCATAGTTTTATAATTAAATTTTTTATTGTGTTGTGCCGTGCGGTATGCGCCCGACAACGAAAGTCTTTGTCCTTGTCCAATGGGGGTTGTTGCTACGCTGCCATCCTCGATAAGGTTGCTTATCATCAGGTCGGTGGCCGCCTTGTCGAGGCCAAAGGCGGTCTCAATCTCGACGGGATAGACCCTCTCGTAGTGGTTGATGAATTCGCGTACATTGGCCAGCGAGGGGCCCGCCTTCTTGGGTTTTACCTTGCCACCCGATAGGCGTGCTATGATGTTGTGGAATGTATCAAGATTCTGATATCCACCGAGTATGATGCTCGTGTCGTTGTACTTAATCATATACGATGGGAAGCCCGTGATGCCATTGCGCTGGCAGAGCATCCTGTCGCTCAGGAAGTCGGCCTGCGCGTCGCCGTTGGTGTAGGCGTCGATGAACTGCGTGGCGTCGATTCCCGCCTTCGCGGCCAACTCAATCAGCACATCAATCTGCGAGGTGCGCTTACCCTCGGTGAAGGTCGCTTCGCGTAGCAGTCGCAGAAAGTGTTTGGCCTTCTGGCGGTCGATGCGTTTGGCCGCTTCGTAGGCTATGTTCTGCGGGAAACTCGAAGTGTAGTTCTCGTTGTAGAGCGCCACGGCACCCTCTCTGATGGGCATCGCGTGGCACTTCGAGGCGGCACGCCAGGTGTCGGTGATTCGGGCGTTGGCGCAGTCGAGTATGTGCTGGCGGCTACCCTCGATGTTGTAGAGCGTGTAGATATCCTCGACGAGTCCGCCCATGATGAATTCTATATCTATCTTGCTGCCGTAAAGATAGTCCAACGCCCTGATTGCAGGCTCGTTGCCCCAACACCAGATGCAGGTGGGGTCGGTAAACTGATATATTCTGATTCTCTCCATAGAAGTGATTATTTTCTCTGTTCTATGCCAACGCAAAAAGTGAGCCACGCGCTCTTTGTTGAGAGTCGTAGAGGGGCTATTTGAACGAAATAGTGGGCCGATAGTAGGCCGTTATCGAAAAAAGTTGTACTTTTAGGCCCGAAAAGTAATTAAATAAAGGAGAAGAGTTATGATTTACAACGAGCGTGAATTGCGCGGACAGAGCGTCAGAATGCTTGCCGAGGCTGTGATGACTGCAGCCCGCACAGCTCCCAAGGCCAAGGGCCGTGACCTGGTAGAGGTGGCTATGATTACAGATGAGCACATCGAGGAGTTATCACAGAATATGCTTGCCTTGAGCGAGGAGTCGGGTATGAAGTTCTTGTTGCGCGATGCAGCCAATGTGCTTCAGGCTGAGGCTATTATCGTAATTGGTGTTAAGGAGAAGGGCTTTCCCTGCGGTCTTAACTGCGGCTATTGCGGTTACGCCGCTTGCGAGGCTAAACCCGAGGCTACACCTTGTGCAATGAACAGCGTGGATGTGGGTATCGCTATCGGTGCTGCCTGCTCGAAGATTGCCGACCTGCGTCTCGATTCGCGCGTGATGTTCTCGGCTGGATGGGCTGCCAAGCGTATGAATGTTATTCCCGATGCCGACCTGACATTTGCTATTCCGTTGAGCGCCTCGTCGAAAAACCCCTTCTTCGACCGCAAGTCGCCCGTGAAGAAGTAGTTGTCTTCTGGTGTGGTGTCAGAAAAAAGGAAAAATTAAAACAAAACGAGATATGGAGAACAAGAAATCGGTGGTTTCGTCATTCGATGTAGACCATATAACACTTAAGGAGGGCCTTTACTTGAGGTCTGTTTACACAATCAACGACACTTTGGCCGTTCACTCGTGGGATATGCGCTTCCGTGCGCCTATGGATCACTCGCCCCTTGGCTCGGGTGAGGTACACACCATCGAGCATCTGATGGCCTACCATCTGCGTCTCGACCCCGTTATCGGCGCCAGCATCGTGTCGTTCTGCCCGATGGGTTGCAAGACAGGTTTCTACCTCTCGACAATGAACAATGTCGATGCAGAGGATATCCGTCTGGCTCTTGCGCGCGTATATAAAAATGTGTTCCCCCTCAAATCGAAGGATGATATCGTAGGTTTGAACGAGGTGCAGTGCGGTAACCCTGGACTGTATGCTATCGCCGCTACCAACGACGCTATGGCGCAGTATATGCGCTGTCTGTTCACTCGTGAGCAGGCTGAGCAGGAGGGTATAGGTTCAATCTATAATCCGTTGTGGTAGTATGAGATACCTTGTGATTGTTCCCACCGAGCGTGAGTACCGCAATATGAGCGCCGCCATCGAGGGCAAGGAGTTGAAGAATAGCTATACCATCGTGCGTACGGGTGTCGGCAAGGCGTTGGCTGCGGCAAATACAGCTATGGCTGTGATGCGTGCAGGTGGCGAGTTCGACCGTGTGGCCGTTGTTGGTTATGCAGCATCGACCATTGGCCGTAAGCGTGGTGAGGTGGTTATGCCTCGCATTGCCCGCTACCACGACTGCCGTATCCCCGGCGACTTTGTGCCCGAACTTACCGACCCGCATCTGCTTATCGGTCACGACGATATGGGTATCTGGACTGGTGACTCTTTTGTCGATGGCGAAATTATAGCGGCCACAAAAGCCAAGTATGGTTTTACTGATGGTCTGTTCGATATGGAGGCTACGGCTGTCTGCCAGGCTGCCGAGCTCTTCGATCTGCCCGTGGTGGTTGTAAAGATGATTTCGGATGTCCCCGAGGAGGGTGACTCCGAGCAGTCATACGATGAGTTTGTTGATTCACATAGCGATTTCGGCCTATTTGTTGATTGTCTTGAGTCATTAAGATAGGTTTGCTTGTATGAATACAGCCGTATTGTATGGTCTTCTGTTGCCGTTTTTAGGCACCGTGTTGGGTGCTGGTATGGTCTTTCTGTTGCGTGAGCAGATTAGCTCGTGGCTGCAGAAACTGTTGTTGGGATTTGCTGCGGGTGTGATGATTGCCGCCTCGGTGTGGTCGCTGCTAATCCCCTCAATCAATATGACGGCAGCAAGCGGAGGCGTCGAGTGGTTGCCAGCCGTGACGGGTTTCCTGGCGGGAATGTTCTCGCTTCTGGTGCTCGACACATTCGTGCCACATATGCATATCGGCTCATCTGAACCCGAGGGAGTGAAGAGTGGCTTGGGTCGCTCGGCGATGCTCCTTTTTGCTGTTACGCTGCACAATATCCCCGAGGGTATGGCCGTAGGTGTGGTATTTGCGAGCGTGATGGCCGATAATGCCGAGATAACTATGGCGGCAGCAATGGCTCTGTCGTTCGGTATCGCTATACAGAATTTCCCCGAGGGTGCTATCGTCTCTATGCCGCTGAAGAGCAGCTCCTGCTCACGCCGTAGAGCCTTTACCTACGGAGTGTTGTCGGGTGTGGTAGAGCCGGTTGCAGCTATTGTGACCATTCTTTTGATAGATATACTTCACCCCGTGTTGCCCTTCTTGTTGGCATTTGCGGCGGGCGCTATGATGTATGTGGTCATCGAGGAGCTTATCCCCGAGTCGCAGAACGGCCGCCACTCCAACATCGGCACCGTAGGCGCCGCTGTCGGCTTCGCCTTGATGATGTTGCTCGATGTCGCATTAGGCTAACTGCGCTGCCATCCACAAAACAAACCATAAAAGAAAAACTGGCTGTCGGAGCATATCTGACAGCCAGTCTTTTTATTATTCAGTCGAATCTTTATCTTCTGTGCCAAACATCTTTTGGGCTTGGGTGACGGCATCGATTAGGGCGTCGGCCTCGCGGCACGAGATGTAGATGCGGGTGTCGTAGATGTCGGTAATTTCCACAAAGTTGTTCCACTCCGAGGCATAGACCATAACGGTGTCAAACTCCTTAAAATCGAAGTATTTGCCGTAATAACCGAAGAATCCCGCTGCGCCGAACAGAACCTTAATCCAGCGCATATCGCGTTTCTCGACCTTGCGGATTGTGGCTATCTCGCGGATATTAATCTCGGTGATGTCAGAGATACACTGAATCTCGAGCGTGCCATCGAGCAGCACCACGCGTTGCGGAATGGATAGTACCATCAGCGCCAACACGGCCAAGATGGCCGACACGAACCACGCCGAAAAGGCACCTCCCGTGTACAGCACATAGAGCAAAACGGCGCCCGCCACCAGAATGAGGATGGTCAGCACGGTTTTGATGATGGTCTTGCGGTCGATGTTGTATTTGAAGCTGCGTATCATCTTAAAAAGCTGGGTTTGCGTGGGTTATATCGCTTTGCGGAGTATGACGCAAGGTTATGCCTCCTGCTCGGCATCGAGCAGTGCTGTGGCAATAACAAGGTCTTCGGGTGTGGTTATCTTCAGGTTCTGGTGCTCGCCCTCGCAGAGGGTAATCTTCTCGCCCATAGACTCCACCACCGAGGCGTCGTCGGTAAACTTTGTCGAGAACTCCTGCTCGTAGGCGCGGCGCAGCACCTCGGCGTTGAACATCTGCGGGGTCTGCACAATACGCAGTGCCGAGCGGTCGATGATTGACGAGTCGTCGCCCTGCACATAGCGGAACGAATCCACTGGCGGCAGGGTGGGTATCACGGCCACACTCTTCTCGGCCTGGAGCACCAGGCGGATAAGTAGTTTCTTCGACACCAGAGGTCTTACGGCATCGTGTACTGCCACAATCTTTACATCGTCGCTCAACTCCTTCAAGCCGTTCTTGACCGAATAGAAGCGTTCGCTACCGCCCGTTGCTATCTTATGCTTGGCCACATCGAATCTGGCCGCCAGATTCTGCCACAGAGGTATATGCTCCTCGGGCAACACCACCACAATCTCTGCTGCGGGCAGTGTTTGGTGTATGCGGTTGATGGAGTGTACCAGCACGGGCTGGTTGCCCAGCATCAAGAACTGCTTGGGTATGCTGCTGCCCATACGCTGGCCAGAGCCTCCCGCCACGATGATTATTCCTGTTTCTGCCATATAAGTTTCTTGCCGAAGCCTAAAGTGTTATCGGTTAGTTTCATAAAGTCGGCCTCCAGTCGCCACAGCGTAAGGTCAGCCACGGCGGCGTAGGGGTACTGTTTGATGTAGGCGAGCTTGTCGCCCTCGATAGCCTCGCGGATGTGTCCCGTAATCTGCAAGCCCTGCACCTTACCCACGGTGCGTGTTTCCAGTACGATTGAGGCGGCCACGCGGTTGTTGGCCGTCATCAGCTGTGCGTGGTGGGTCTCCATTCCCGATGTGAAGATGAAGGCCGCCGTCTTGCTGTCGTAAGCATAGAAGCAGTTGCAGCAGTAGGGGGCTCCGTCAGGCGTAGCCACCGCAAGTGTTAGCACATGGTGTTCGCTGATGAAATTATCTATTTTCTTATCTACCTCCATCGGTCGTTATTTGGTTATTTTCTCTTCTGCTACAGTGACTTTCACCGTGTCGGCTACCATCACTACGCTGTCGAGTTGTGTTACAATCATATCGGGTGTAGCCTCGCCGTTGAGCTCAGCAATCACGCGGTCTCTAATCTGTTCGAAGGCAGCCTTGTTTGCATCGTTGATGGGCTCGGCAGGCTCCTGCGGAACCTTCAGCGGGTCGATGTTGGTGCCGTTCTTCCAGATACGATAGTCCAAGTGCGGACCAGTAGATGTACCCGTGCTACCCACATAACCAATGAGCTGGCCCTGCGATACGCGCGAGCCTTGGCTGATGCCCTTGGCAAATTTGCTCAAGTGCAGGTATCCCGTCATAAGGTTGCCTGCGTGCTTGATTTTCAGTGTATTACCGCCTCCACCACGGTCCCAGCCCTTGAATGTAACTACTCCGTCAGCTACGGCGTGTACGGGTGTACCCGATGGCGCTGCGTAGTCCACACCCAGGTGCGGGCGATAGACGCGATGTACGGGGTGGAGTCTTGCGCGTGAGAAGCGCGAACTGATGCGTGAGAACTTCAGCGGAGCCTTCAGCAGCTGCTTGCGCAACGATGCTCCATTGAACTCCCAATATTGAATCTTGCCGTTCTGCTTGAAGGGGATTGCATAGACATCTTTGCCTGCGTGGGTGAACTTCGCACCCCAGATACGGCCGATGCCGACATGGGTGGTGTCGATGAGTTTCTCGTCGTAGATGACGGTGAAGTTGTCGCCCTTCTGTATGCCGAAAAAGTCCACAGTCCACTGATAGATATCCTCCAACTCTGCCGCCAACGAGTAGGGCAGACTGTCGCGCATAATAGCACCCCACAGCGACGACTCAATCACTGCCGAGCGGCGCTGACGCTTGATAGTCACATCCTTCTCGCCCTTGGTGATGGTGAGGCTGTCGTTCTTGAAGCCAAAGACTACATACTCTATTACATCCTTCTCATAGACAAAGTAGTCGAGCTTGCTTCCGCTTGTTGAGTCGCCAGCGATAAATGCTGTGTAGGGTCGGCCCGCTCTGATTTGTCGGAGTGGAAAGATATCCTTTGCCGCCTTGTCGAGCTTGTCCACCGTAACGGCCGACACGCCATACTTGCCCAAAATCTTACCCAGAGTCTCGCCCTGGCCTATCTCGCCCTGTTCGGTACGATAGTCGTCGGCGATGATTCCGTAGAGAATGGTGTGCTGCGGCTCCTCTGCAGCGGCCTCAATCTCCTGCTCAGAGTCTGACTTGTTGCAGCTGACAGCCAGGAGAGATATAATTGCGTATGTGAAAAAAATAAATCGTTTCATAGTCCACAAAAATACTTATTTTTTGTCGATACAACGAAAAAAGAGCCTATAAATAGTATAAAAATATAAAAAAAGAGGCTTAAAATTGCATAATGTTAAATAAATATATATCTTTGACAAGATTGTAAACTTATGTCAGTGGCTCTTTTTGTCAAGCCATTGTCAAATAACTCGTCGCGAGGAGTATGAAACTGATACTAAAACTTTTATCCTACATCTATCGGATGGCCATCACGATTCGTCATTGGCTGTTCGATATCAAGGTGTTAAAGCAGCAGTCATTTTCGACTCCCATCATCTGTGTCGGTAACATCACCGTAGGCGGTACGGGCAAGACTCCCACCGCCGAGCTTATCATCAACTATATGCGTCCTCACTATCGCGTGGCTCTGCTCTCGCGTGGTTATGGTCGCCGCACAAAGGGTTACTACGAGGTTAAACCCAACTCATCGTATCGCGATGTGGGTGACGAGCCTCTGCAGATTAAACTGAAGTTCCCCGATGTGTTGGTTGTTGTTTGTGAGGATAGAGCCGAGGCAATCACTCGCATCGAGGCCGAACACCCCGAGATAGGTCTTATCGTTATGGATGACGGCTTCCAGCACCGCAAGGTCGAGGCCCGCATCAATGTGGTGATTATCGACTCTACGCGCCCCTTCGCCAAGGATGACTATCTGCCCGCAGGCTCTCTGCGCGATAAGCTCGATTCGCTGTGGCGTGCCCACTACTTCATCGTGACAAAGTGCTCGAACAATATGTCGCAACTCGATCAGCGTCTGTGGCGTAAGGATTTGCAGAAGGTGGCCTACCAGAAGATTTACTTCACACGCGTGGTGCCCGCTTCGCCTGTGCCACTCTTCCCATCGGAGTTCTCGCTGGAGTGTGGTGACGAGGTTGTACTGATGTCGGGTATCGGCAATCCCAAATCTTTTGTGACAAGTATGCGTGAGCGCTACAATGTGGTGGAGAAATTCAACTTCCCCGATCACCATATCTACTCGGTAAGCGACCTGCAGCATGTGGCTACGGCTTTGGAGCGTCACCCCAATGCCCGCTTGCTTACTACCGAGAAGGATGCCGTGAAGTTGCGCCGAAGCCGTCGTGTGCCCGATGTGGTGCGTCAGCGACTGTTCTATATGCCCGTTGTAATGGACTTCCTCGAGGGTTCTGATGACGACTTCCTTGGAACGCTCAAGAACGATCTGGAAGGTAAGGTGCATATTGGCGATTTGACCATCGGCGGCAAAGAGTAATGGGACTGGACGGATTCAGGTAGAGTTCAAGAAAAGTTTAAGTGGAAGAGTAAGGTAATTAATAAAAAATAAGGATAAGAAAACTATGGTAAATAAAGTAATATTGGTGGGTAATGTGGGTGTAGACCCCGAGGTACGCACTACCGAGTCAGGCGTAAAGGTTGCACGCGTGCGTTTGGCAACAACCGAGCGTCTGTATGATCGTCAGACTAACGAGACAAAGGAGCTCACCGAGTGGCACACAATCACGCTGTGGCGTGGTCTGGCCGATGTGGTGGATCGCTATGTGAAGAAGGGTAGCCAGCTCTATATCGAGGGTCGCCTGCGTACTCGCGAGTGGACCGATAAGGAGAATATCAAGCGCTATACTACCGAGATTATGGCAGACGAGATGAAGTTGTTGGGTCGCCGTAGCGATGGCCAGCAGGGTGGCGCAACTATGGCCGCTCCCGCTGCACAGCCCGTAGCGCAGCCCGCAGCTCCGCAGACAGTACCTGCTGTGAACGATGATCCCGATGATCTGCCGTTTTAGTAGATAGGAGGGTGGGCGATCAAGAGGCCACTACCAAAAGATAGAGATGAGACTTCAGTTGTTGCTGGGTCTCATCTCTTTTTTTTTCTCTTTGGGGCGGTTGCTACTTCTTGCCGCCAATCTCCTTTACGCGCTCCTCGAACTCGTCGCGACTATCTGCGGCGTTGTTCTTCACGCGCGCACGATAGTTATATATTGTGTTGGCCGAGTAACGGAGCAGGGCCGCAATGCGTGATGACTCGGTGATGCCCAAGCGTATGAGGGCGAAGATTCTCAGCTCGGTGTTCATCTTCTCCCCCTTTGCTAACTCGATGCGTCTGTCGGCCTTGAGCAGGCCGTTGAACTCCTCCACGAAGTTGGGGTACAACTGCAGGAAGGCGTTGTCGAACATCTCGTAGAAGTGTTTTAGCTCGGTGTCAATCAGCAACGACGACGACACCTCGTTCTGCACCTCTTGGCTACGACCTGCGGCCAACTTGCGCTTGACGCTACGCTGATACGACTTGAGTTTGTCGATATAGTTCGAACACATCGATAGGAACAGACCAATATACTCCTCCTTGACGGCGTTGGCCTCCGCCAGGTTGTCGTTGGCATTCTTTAGCTGTAGATTTATCTCCGAGAGCGAGTCGTTGTACTGCTTAATCTGCAGGTTGATTTTCGCAATCTCGCGGCGTGCCATCACCGAGCGGTAATACATATATATCACCACCAGACATATCGCTGCCAATGCTATGGCCAGCACCGAGATGATGTTCAGCAGTCGGTTGGTCTGTGCCACCTGCGCGGCCTGCGTCTGCATATACTCGCTCTCGATCGAGGGGAGTATGGCTGTGATATGCTCGTGGCGTAGCTGGGCGTTGTAGAAGATGGCATCCTCAAGGGCGATGTTGATGTAGCGGAAGGCGCGGTTGATGTCCGTCTTGAGTAGCTTCTCGGATAGGATTCGCATCGAGGCGGTATCCTTCGTGGCCGACATAATATCGGCTATCGACGAGCGGATATACCACAAAATGGCGTCGTTTGGCTTGCCCCACGCATCGTAGATCTCGGCTCGGTAGTAGGCATACTCGGCGTAGCTGTGGCTGTCGGGCGAGCAATATGCAATCAGCATCTCATTCACCTCCTCGGCCTTCTGCCACTCCTTGATGCTCATATAGTGGAGCATCAGCACATATTGGTGCAGTTCAGACGATGGGTTGTCGTCCTCGATAAGTTTGTTGCAGTAGTATTGCCACTTGCGCGATACATTCAGGTGGCTCTCCTCGGTCTGCGCATAGCCCATCTTCCACTCCAGATTGCGAAGGAAGCGCTGCTGTATATAGTAATAGTTGGTCAGCTGTGTAGGCGTAAGCGCCAGAGTGTCGATTTTTGATGAGAAGATATTGTCGGCCTCAGTGAACATTCCCGATATGGTGTAGAGCTGCGCTCGGTCGAGTTCGGTGTCCACCTGGCGTTGTTTATCGTCGAGTTTTACGGCAATGTCGTAACGGCGATTGAGCATCTCGAGGGCATTGTCGAACTGAAATACCTCGTACTCGTCATACAACTTCTCGTACAACTCATACTGATGCTCCAACGAGATGTTGGGCATTCTCAATATCTCCTTCAGGTTCTCTATCTTGTCGAGGTGCTGCTTGAGATATAGGTCTGATGCGGCGAGCGTCTGGTCGAGTTTGGTCAACTCGCGCTCCAATCTCTCGGCCGATGCCGATGCCGACGCTGCGGCGAGGGTCATCATCACGGCGAGGAGGAGTCGTTGCAATATGTTCGATTTCATCTGCTTTTTCTGCTGATTGGTTAGTTTTAGGTCAAAAGGTTATACAAATATAATAATATTTCTTTTAATACAATCAATATAGAATCCACTTTTATTGCGTGTTAAGTAGTTGTTAATCAGATACAAAATGTTGCCTAAATCTATATTCTGAATCACGGTGACCTTGGCGCAGACCTGCCCGCCCTGTTTTATTAGTATATTTGTATAAGGAAACGGGTTGCCATAAAAATCCGTTGCCAAAGTTCTACAAATATTTGTGATATATCTCTGGGCGCAGGTTTTGCGGTTATTTCGTGTATATTTTTTGTTAACTGTTTTTATAGGCTCTTATCGTAAAACTTGCGCCTTATTATTTCTAATTTTTTTCGCAAAATATTTTAACTTTGTACATACAAACCTTTAACTAATACTATGAAAAAAGTTTTACTCCTCGCTTTTATGTTGCTGGCCGTATGTGCTGGAGCAGATGCTAAGAAGCGCTCAAAGTTTATCACCATTGATGGCCCCAACTTGGTTGCTCCCGATGGCGAAAAGTTCTTTATCCGCGGTACAAACCTCGGTAACTGGCTCAACCCCGAGGGATATATGTTCGGTTTCTCGAAGACCAACTCGGCAAGCAACATCAATATGATGCTCTGCCAGCTGGTGGGTCCCGACTTCGCTGCAGAGTTCTGGCAGGCCTTCAAAGATAACTACATCACAGAGAAGGATATCGATTTCATCGCCTCTACGGGTGCTAATACTATCCGCGTGCCTTTCCATTATAAACTCTTTACCGACGAGGATTATATGGGTTTGTCGTCTAATCAGGACGGCTTTGCACGCATCGACCAGCTGGTGGAGTGGTGCCGAGGTAAGGGGCTCTACCTTATCCTCGATATGCACGATGCTCCTGGTGGTCAGACTGGCGACAACATCGACGACAGCCACGGCTACCCTTGGTTGTTCGAGAGCGAGGCGAGCCAGAAACTCTACTGCGACATTTGGCGTAAGATTGCAGCCCACTACAAGAACGAGCCTATCATTCTTGGCTACGACCTGCTCAATGAGCCTATCGCACCCTACTTCGAGAATCAGGCCGAGATTGATGCCAAGTTAGCGGGCGTATATAAGATGGGTGTAGATGCCATCCGAGAGGTGGATAACAATCACATCATCCTGCTGGGTGGTGCGCAGTGGAATGGTAACTTCAAGCCGCTGGAGAATACACTCTTCGACGATAAGATTATGTATACTTGCCACCGCTATGGAGGCGGTACCGATGCCAATGCCATTCGTAGCTTTATCGAGTTCCGTGACCGCCACAACCGCCCGATGTATATGGGAGAGATTGGTCACAACACCGACGAGTGGATGGCTTCGTTCTGCAAGACTATGGTGGAGAACAATATCGGCTACACATTCTGGCCCTACAAGAAGATTCACAACAGCTCTTTCGTGGGTATCAAGGCTCCCGAGGGTTGGCGCAAGCTTATCGTAGCATTCTCTGAGGCTGACCGTGGCACTTACAACGACATCCGTAAGGCTCGCCCCAATCAGGAGGAGGCTCGTAAGGCGTTGATGCAGTTTATCGACAACAGCCGTTTCGAAAATTGTACTATTCAGAAGGGTTATATTCGTGCCATTCAGCTCAAGGTTGATTAGATAGGCCGATAGGGTATATACCTATATAGAAAATGGGCTGCTAACTCATACGGTTAGCAGCCCATTATTTATTCGCAGAGCGAGGCGTAGCCCCTCGCCTTACTCCTCGATATCGCGTTTTACGCACTCGATGCCTACTCGTTTCAGTAGGTTCAGTCCATCCTCTGAGCGATAGTCGTCGCAATATACCACGCGCTTGATACCAGCCTGGATAATCAGCTTAGAGCACTCGATGCAGGGTGCGGCTGTGATGTAGAGAGTCGAGCCGTCGCAGTTGTTGGCGCTCTTTGCCACTTTTGTGATGGCGTTGGCCTCGGCGTGCAGTACATAAGACTTTGTCTTGCCTGTCTCATCCTCGCAGATATTCTCAAATCCCGAGGGAGTACCGTTATAGCCATCCGAAATAATCATCTTATCCTTCACGATAAGCGCACCTACCTGACGACGCACGCAGTATGAGTTCTCGGCCCACACACGCGCCATACGCAGGTAGCGTACATCCAACTGTCGGAGTTTCTCCTCTTCGTATCCCATAATTCGCTTATTTTACTTCGTCAATAAATACCTTTTTTACAGCCTCCAGGTAACCATAACCGTACATATTGCAGGGTTGCAGGAAACTTGTCTCTGTCCATTCGTTCCAGCTGTTTATCGTAATCAGAGGCGTGCGATCGGGGTGTTTGTCAGCGTGAGCCTTTGCCTGTCGCAGAGCCTCGGCAAATGCTTCGGGCGTATTGTTTTTCATCACGGCACTATGCACAGTGCGGGGGCTGTTATCCCAACCGATGCTGACATGAGGATAGTAGGTGAATGAATAGTCGTTGTCGATTCTATTCCACTCATTTACTACATCCTTCATCATCTCGGCGTAGTCACGATTAACATCCGTAAAGTGTACAAATTGATAGTGCGTTGCGCTGTCAAATCCCAACTTGCGGATGAAATCATCCTGCGGATTGTCGCTCTTGTTGGCATCCAGACCACTATAGTTTAGGTTTATTGCCCACATCGCAAACTGCAACTCCAAGTCGGGGAATCCAGCCTTCTTTACCTCCTTGCGAAACCACTTCAGCGCATCTACAGTCTGCTCTATGCCACCCAAACCGTTGATAAGGTTGGGCAACTCATAAATCATAAATACAGGCTTGCCGTCAATCTTGTAGTATTGCGGATGCTTGAAGTACATCTCTATATTGCGCTTGCATATTCGCTCAAACTCCTCACGGTCAACCTTGCCCTGCCATATTACATTGTCCTCGTTGTAGCGTGCGAGTCGCGTATCCCAAAGGTTCAGCACATCGTGGTTTGCCCACATCAGATAGAACTGCATCTTATCTACATTCTTCGCCTTGAGGAATCCGTTGTTGAGCGTAGTCTCCATAAAGGGGCGACCGTCATACCAATACCAATCAAATATAAAGATGTTTACGCCGTGCTTTGTAGCCTGCTCAATCTCCATCTCCATAACGCTTGGGTCGGCCTCGTTGATGTATCCCCACAACGGCTTGCGGTCCCAGTAGTGACCGGGGTTACGCTGCTGCATCGTAAGGACAGTCTCCCACTCGCCTATACCCATCGGCCAGAAAGGTCGCAAACGCACATCATCAGAGGCGTATGCTGGGTATAGGAATGCCGCCACATCGTACTTCTGCTTGCTCTCTTGAGCCTTTGCATCGACTCCGCCGAGCATCAAGCAGAGCAACGAGAAAATTGTCAGACTAACTAATCTCATATTGCTTCGTTTTTGGCCACTTACAAAGCCTTGCCGTGGCAGTGCTTGAACTTCTTACCGCTACCGCAAGGGCAGGGGTCGTTACGACCTACCTTCTTCTCTACCTTGATGGGTGCGGGCTTGCTCTTCTCGGCCTGACCAGCCGCTGCGGCAGCTGCCATACGCGATGCCTGCAACTTGTTTACATCCACCTTTGCCTTCTGCTCGCGCTCCTGCTGAACCGACTCGGGGTTGTTCTCACGGGTGGGGATGTATGCCTTGTTCAGAATTGAGAGAGTCTCGCGGTTAATCTTGTCGAGCATCTTTGCGAAGAGCTCATACGACTCCAACTTGTAAATCAACAGCGGGTCTTTCTGCTCGTATGTAGCGTTCTGTACACTCTGGCGCAACTCGTCCATCTCGCGCAGGTGCTCACGCCAAGCATCGTCGATTGTTGTGAACATCACAATCTTGGCGAATACTTTGTAAATCTCGGCGCAGTCTGTATCCTTGCACTTCTGCAACTCTACAGGCACATGGAAGCCCAAGTGGCCATCAGTGAGCGGGAAGTGGATAACACGATCCATCATCAACTTGTTGTCCTCATAGATGCGCTCCATAGTCTGGCGTACGGTGTCAGCCGCAGCCTTGCCACGACGCATATAGAGTGAGTGCAGATCCTTTACGATCAGCTCTACCAACTCCTTCGGCTTGGCGGCGTTGTATGTAGCCTCGTCAAATGTGGGCTGCAGGGCTACCTCACGAATCAACTCGAATGAGAATGTGTCGTAGTCCATACCCTCGTGTGACTCCATAAACTTCTCGGCAAAGTCGTACATCGTATTGTTAAGGTCAATCTCGATTCTTTCGCCGTAGAGTGCGTGGCGACGACGAGTGTAGATAACCTCACGCTGTGAGTTCATCACATCGTCATACTCCAACAGACGCTTACGGATACCAAAGTTGTTCTCCTCGACCTTCTTCTGGGCGCGCTCGATGGCCTTCGACATAATCGATGCCTGAATAACCTCACCCTCCTGGATACCCATTCTATCCATCATCGAAGCGATACGCTCCGAACCGAACAGACGCATAAGGTCATCCTCCAACGATACAAAGAACTGTGAAGAACCGGGGTCACCCTGACGGCCGGCACGACCACGCAACTGGCGGTCTACACGGCGGCTCTCGTGACGCTCTGTACCGATGATGGCCAGACCGCCTGCCTCCTTAACCTCGGGTGTAAGCTTGATATCGGTACCACGACCCGCCATATTGGTGGCGATGGTAACCTGTCCAGCACGACCTGCCTCGGCTACGATCTGTGCCTCCAGCTGGTGCTGCTTGGCGTTAAGTACATTGTGCTTGATGCCGCGCAACTTAAGCATACGGCTCAACAACTCCGAAATCTCAACCGAAGTAGTACCCACCAATACGGGGCGCTTCTGCTCAACGAGGCGTACTACCTCGTCGATTACGGCGTTGTACTTCTCGCGCTTGGTCTTGTAAACAAGGTCGTCGCGGTCGTCGCGGATGACGGGCTTGTTTGTGGGAATAGCCACAACATCCAACTTATAGATGTTCCAGAACTCCGATGCCTCGGTCTCGGCGGTACCTGTCATACCTGCCAACTTGTGGTACATACGGAAGTAGTTCTGGAGTGTGATTGTTGCAAATGTCTGTGTAGCAGCCTCTACCTTTACGCGCTCCTTGGCCTCGATAGCCTGGTGCAGACCGTCAGAGTAGCGGCGGCCGTCGAGAATACGACCAGTCTGCTCGTCCACAATCTTCACCTTGTTGTCCATCACCACATACTCAACATCCTTCTCGAACATAGAGTAGGCCTTGAGCAACTGATTGACGGTGTGAACGCGCTCGGTCTTGATCGAGTAGTCGTTGATAACCTGATCCTTGCGCTGCATCTTCTCCTCGGGGCTGAGGTCGCTCTTCTCCAACTCGGCAACAACGCTACCGATGTCGGGCAATACGAAGAAGCCCTCCTCGTTGAAGTACTTTGACAATACATCGTGGCCCTTGTCAGTAAGCTCGACAGAGTTCATCTTCTCGTCGATGACGAAGTAGAGCTCGTCGGTAATCTCGGGCATACGGCGGTTGTTATCCTGCATAAAGATGTTCTCGGTCTTCTGGAACTGAACCTTGATACCCTGCTCCGAGAGGAACTTGATGATTGGCTTGTACTTGGGCAGACCCTTGTGGGCACGATACAACAGCACGCCACCCTCATCAACCTTACCCTCGGCAAAGAGCTTGCGTGACTCGGCAACCAGCGATGTCACCATATTCTTCTGCAAGTTGTAGAGGTGCTCGATCGAGGGACGATACTGCTCGAAGAGCTGGTCGTCACCCTTTGGTACGGGACCCGAGATGATAAGCGGAGTACGCGCATCGTCAATCAATACAGAGTCCACCTCATCGACGATAGCGTAGTGGTGCTTGCGCTGAACAAGATCCTTGGGCGATGAAGCCATATTGTCGCGCAGGTAGTCGAAGCCGTATTCGTTATTTGTACCGAATGTGATATCGGCCATATATGCCTTGCGGCGAGCCTCAGAGTTGGGCTGGTGCTTGTCGATGCAATCTACCGACAGACCGTGGAACTCATACATCGGACCCATCCACTCCGAGTCACGACGAGCCAGGTAGTCGTTCACAGTCACCACATGCACACCCTTGCGAGCCAAGGCGTTGAGGAATACGGGAAGTGTAGCCACCAAGGTCTTACCCTCACCCGTTGCCATCTCCGAAATCTTACCCTTGTGCAGAACCACACCACCGAAGAGCTGTACATCGTAGTGTACCATCTCCCACTTCAGGTCGTTACCGCCTGCAGTCCAGTGTGTTTGATAGATGGCCTTGTCATCCTCGATGGTGACAAAGTCCTTGTGCGCCGCCAGGTCGCGGTCGAAGGCGTTGGCTGTAACCACTACAGTCTCCATCTCGGTGAAACGGCGAGCCGTATCCTTCATAATAGCGAAGGCCTCGGGCAGAATCTCGTCCAGCACCTGCTCGATCTTTTCGTCGATGCGCTTCGTGGTCTGGTCGATATCCTTCGAAATCTTCTCCTTGTCAGAGAGTGATGTCTCGGCTATCTCCAACTTTGCCTTCTGCTCTGCGATGTGAGCCTCGTCAGAGGCGATGAAGTCGGCAATCTTCTTCATCAGGGCTGCGCTTCGTGCGCGCAACTCGTCGTTAGACAAAGCCTTGATTGAAGGATAAATCTCAGTGATTTTCTTCACATAAGGCTCTATCTGCTTTCTGTCCTTGTCGGCCTTTGAACCGAACAACAGTTTGATAATGCTACTAACTATATCCATAATTATATTTATTATTTTTTTCTCTTGCGGTTATAAATCTTACAAAGATAATGATTTATTGCTAAATAGCAAAAAATAAACCTCGCAAAAAGTGCCTTCAATGGCTTTCGTGCCAAATATAAGGTATAACGCAGTGCGGCAGTGGCCGTAGAGCATACCGAAAAACTCTGCCTACACAACGAAGAAAGGGTTGCCGACGCTGCCGCCGAACAACCCTTTTTGCTTTAAGATGATAGTTGTATTACAATACTATCGGCTTGTATTTCGGAACAAACGCCTTCATTGCCATCCAGCTTGCCAGATAGGCTACGGCGCAGAACGAGAAGGCAATCATATAACCAGCCTCGATGCCCGAATAACCCATAAAGGCCATATTCGACTGCTCGGCGTAGTCGAAGAGCTTACCTGCGCCTAGCTGAATACCGAATGAGCCTACACCGCCTGCCATACCGCCGATGCCGGTAATGGTAGCAATCATCGATTTGGGGAACATATCACCCACGGTCGAGAAGATGTTGGCCGACCACGACTGGTGTGCCGCGGCAGCGATACCCACGATAACTACGGGGAACCAATAAGAGTACTGCGATAGGGGCTGTGCCAGTAGTGCCAACAGCGGGAAGAATGCGAAGATAAGCATCGCACGCATACGGCCCGCATAGGGGTTCATCTTATAACGCTCGATAAAGATTGTGGGCAGGTAACCACCGACGAGCGAAATCATAACAATCAGATATAGAACACCCAACGCCAACTGGAATTCGAAGCTCGTAGATGACATTCCGCAGGCGTTCTTCAGATAAGAAGGCATCCAGAACAGATAGAACCACCATACGCCGTCGGCAATAGCCTTGCCCGAGATGAAGGCCCAGGTCTGGCGGTAGCTAAAGCACTTCCAGAGCGACACCTTTGGGGCTTTGGCGGCCTCCTGCTGTGCCTTGGCTGTGGCGGCAGCCTCCTCGGCGGAGTCTGAGTTGATGTACTCCAACTCGGCAGCGCTCACCATAGGGTTGTTCTCGGGTTTCTTGTAGAGGAATTGCCAGAATCCCATCCACACGAAGCCGAGCGCACCGATGATGATGAACGAGGCCTCCCAGCCGAATTTGGAGGCAAGTACGGGAATGGTAAACGGAGCGAGCAGGGCACCGATAGTCGAGCCCGCGTTGAAGATACTTGTAGCATAGGCGCGGTCCTTCTTGGGGAAGTATTCGGCTGTGGCCTTGATGGCTGCGGGGAAGTTACCCGCTTCACCCACAGCAAGAACGCATCGCGCAATGATGAAGAATGTCAGCGAAACGATGGCTATCTTCGACACTAACTCTGCGTTGTCGATAGCCGCTCTCAATGCCTCGGCGTTGGGCAGATCCACCACCCACTCGGTTGCTACACCGCACAGGGCGTGTACGCAGGCGCCTACCGACCAGATGCCGATGCTCCACATATATCCCTTCTTGGTGTCGAGCTTATCCACGACACGACCCGCAAAGAGCATTGCGATGGCATAAACGAGCGAGAAGATACCCGTTACCCAGCCGTAGTGTGAGTTGGTCCAATGGAATTCGGGACGGATGAAATCCTCCCAAGTAAGCGACAGTACCTGGCGGTCGAGGTAGTTGATAGTCGTTGCGAAGAACAACAGACTACATATTACCCAGCGGTACGATGTCATTTTCTTTTGGCTGTTGTTTGTCATTTAGTTGAAGTTTTAGGTATAGTTGTTTTACTCTTTTGCTTTGGCTATCACCTCTATGGCGAAGCGGCATTGGTTGCTGATGAAGGTCCAATCCTTGTTGGCTATCACATCCTTGGGGAAGAGCTTTGAGCCCATACCTACCACCGTTACGCCCGCCTTGAACCACTTTGTGAGGTTGCCCTCCTCGGGCTCGACGGCTCCCGTAGCCATAATCATCGACCACGGCATAGGCGCCTTGATATTCTTGACGAATGAGGGTCCACCAACCTCTCCTGCAGGGAAGATTTTAACTAAATCACATCCTGCTTCTTGTGCTGTGCCTATTTCGCTAACGCTGCCGCAGCCTGGAGTGTAGGGTATGAGTCGGCGGTTGCAGACCTTGGCCACCTCGGCATTGAAGAGCGGACCTACGATGAAGTTGGCGCCCAGCTGGATGTAGAGCGCAGCCGTTGGTGCATCGACGATGCTACCCACACCTAAAATCAACTCGGGGCACTCCTTGGCCGCCCACTTGTTCAGGCTACCGAATATCTCGTGTGCGAAGTCACCGCGGTTGGTAAACTCAAAGGCGCGGATGCCACCCTCGTAGCAGGCTTTCACCACCTGCTTTGCTGTCTCGAGGTCGGCGTTGTAAAAGACGGGAACAACACCCGTAAGCTGCATAGCCGTCAAGACCTCTATCTTTGTAAATCGTGCCATGTTTTTATTTGGTTCAATCGGTTTAGTTCTGTTTTTATTGTGTTGAGTTTTTTATGTTTAGCGAGATACTCGTCCCGAGCCATCGCCCTTCATCAGATTCTCCACCTCGCTGACGCTCACCATATTGAAGTCGCCGTAGATGGTGTGCTTGAGGCACGATGCCGCAACGGCAAAGTCGAGCGCGCGCTGGTCGCTGTCGTAGGTGATAAGTCCGTAGATTAGACCGCCCATAAACGAGTCGCCGCCACCCACTCTATCCACGATGTGAGTGATGTCGTAACGGGGTGACTCAAAGAGTGTTGCTCCGTCGAAAAGCACGCCGCCCCAAGTGTTGTGGTTGGCGTTGATTGAGCCACGCAGAGTGATGATTACCTTTTTTGCTCGTGGGAAACGCGTCATCAGTTGCTCGCATACGCTGCGGAACGCTGCCGAATCGACCTTGCCCTCTGTGGCGGTTACGTCGAAACCCTCGGGCTTGATGCCAAAGACCTTTTCGGCATCCTCCTCGTTGCCAAGTATTATGTCGCAGCACTCAACAAGGGCAGGCATTACCTCCGATGCGCTCTTGCCATATTTCCAAAGATTCTTGCGATAGTTCAGGTCGCACGATACTGTGATGCCGAGTCGGTTGGCTGCGCGACACGCCTCCAGACACACTTCGGCTGCCGAGGCGCTGATGGCGGGAGTGATGCCAGTCCAGTGAAACCAGGTTGCTCCGTCAAAGACCTTCTCCCAATCAATCATGCCCTTTTCGATTGTCGAGATTGACGAGTGGGCACGGTCATACACCACCTTGCTCGGGCGTGCTACCGCTCCCGTCTCGAGAAAGTATATACCCAGGCGCTCACCGCCATAGACGATGTTGCGTGTGCCGACATTGTGTTTGCGTAGTTCTGCTACGCAGGCTGCTGCTATATCGTTCTGTGGTAGGCGTGTAACGAAGTCTACATCAATACCATAGTTGGCCAGCGACACCGCTACATTGGCCTCACCTCCGCCGTATGTTGCCGAGAAGGTGTTTGACTGCGCGAATCGCAGATAATCGGGGGTTGCCAAGCGCAACATAATCTCACCGAAAGTAACGACTTTACCCATAAAAAAAGAGTCTATAATTGGAAAACATCTCTACAAATTTAAGAAAAAAAACTATAAATGAAACATCTTGCCCGCGGTCGTGCTAAATTTTGGATAAAATGATGTATATTTGTCAATGTCGGGGGCGAGTTGCCGCCCGTAATTAACCTAAAAGTTTTGAATATGAAGATTAAGCCGTTGTTCAGATTGGTCGCTTTGGGTGCAGTGCTGTTGTCGGTTAGCTGCAATAGCGAGAAGTCGGATGCCCGTTGGCGTTTGTGGTACGATAAACCCGCCGAGGTCTTTATCGAGACTCTGGTAATGGGTAATGGCCAGCAGGGAGCCATCATCTATGGCGGTGTCGAGCGTGAACGCATCGACCTGAATGATATGACTTTGTGGTCGGGCGAGCCCGTCGATGTCAATGTCGATACATTGGCCGCCAAGGAGGGTTTGGCACCTGTGCGTGAGGCTTTGGTGCGAGAGGATTATGCTACGGCCAATCGCCTCCAGCAGCGTCTGCAGGGTAGCTTCTCGGAGTTCTACCTGCCTATGGGTTCGTTGCTGATAGATTTCGATAAGGGCGGAGATGTTAGTAACTATTCGCGTGAGCTGGATATCAGCAAGGCGTTGTCGAAGGTGAGCTATTCGGCCGACAATACCGAATACACACGCACCTATTTTGTCTCATACCCCGACAAGGCTATGGTTGTAGAACTCAAGGCCGAGGGTGAGCAGCCGATGAATGGCGTACTCTCGTTCGATAGCAAGCTGCGCTATACGACTCGCTCGGAGCAGGATATGCTTGTTGCCGAGGGTTATGCTCCGTATCATATCTCTTATCATCGTGCCGTATCGTGGGATGAGAGTCGCGGTATGCGCTTTACGACTATGATTAAACCCGTCGAGGTTGATGGCCAGGTGGTGAGCCAGGATGGCAAGTTGCAACTCAAGGATTGTCGCCGCGTGGTGTTGCTTTTGACCGCTGCCACAAGTTTCAACGGATTCGATAAAGACCCCGCCAAGGAGGGTGTGGACCCCACAGCCATTGCCGCCGAGCGTATGGCATCGGCCGAGCGCCACTCATTTAAGCAGCTCCGTAAGCGTCACACTGAGGACTTCGCTTCGTTCTTCGATAGAGTCGATTTGCAGTTGGGTGCCGTGAGCGAGGTATCGCCGCTGCCCACCGATGAGCGCTTGAAGGCTATGACCGCTGGCGCCGAGGATAACAACCTCGAGATGCTCTACTTCCAGTTTGGTCGTTATCTGATGATTTCGGCTTCGCGCACAGAGGGCGTGCCGATGAATCTGCAGGGTATATGGAACGATAATTTGACTGCCCCGTGGCATAGTAACTATACCGTGAACATCAATACCGAGGAGAACTATTGGCCCGCCGAGGTGCTCAACCTCTCGGAGCTGCACGAGCCTCTGTTGTCATTTATCGGTAACATCGCACAAACGGGTAAACACTCTGCTCGCAACTACTATAATTGTGGCGGTTGGGTGACTTGCCACAACTCTGATATTTGGGCTATGACCAACCCCGTAGGAGAGTTCTGGGGTGACCCCTCGTGGGCTTGCTGGCCTATGGGTGGTGCGTGGCTCTCGACACATCTGTGGGAGCACTATCAGTTCACTCTCGACAAGGAGTTCCTCGCCGAGAGAGGTTATCCTCTGCTGAAGGGTGCAGCCGAGTTCTGTCTCGACTGGCTCGTTGAGGATAAGAACGGCAACCTGATAACTTCGCCCGCCACTTCGCCCGAAAACTACTTCCGTACGCCCGATGGCTATGCTGGTCCGACGGCTTATGGTACCACTTGCGACTTGGCAATCATCCGTGAGTGTCTTTCGGCTACGGCATCGGCTGCCGAGGTGTTGGGCGTGGACGAGGAGTTGCAGAAACGCATCGCCGATGTTATGGTGCGCCTCTATCCCTATCAGATTGGCCATAAGGGGAACCTTCAGGAGTGGTATTACGATTGGGAGGACCCCGAGCCTCTGCATCGTCACCAGTCACACCTGATTGGTCTCTTCCCTGGTAGCCATATCACACCCGAGAAGACTCCCGACTTGGCTGCCGCATCGGCTCGCTCGCTGGAGTTACGTGGCGATAAGGCTACGGGATGGTCTACTGGCTGGAGAGTCAATCTGTGGGCTCGTCTGCTGGATGGCGACCACGCTCACCGCATCTACCGTATGTTGCTCACCTATGTGGATGATGGCCGTACTCAATATGCTACGGGTGGCGGTACATATCCCAACTTGTTGGATGCTCACCCGCCATTCCAGATTGATGGTAACTTCGGCGGTATCTCTGGCGTTGCCGAGATGTTGTTGCAGAGCCATCACGGCAGTGTAGATCTCCTGCCCGCACTTCCTACCGCTTGGAGCGAGGGTAGCTATCGTGGTCTGCGTGCCCGCGGTGCCTTTGAGGTGGACTTGGAGTGGAGCGCTGGCCGAGTAACGGGCGGAAAGATTCTCTCGTTGCAGGGTCAGGCGTGTGTAGTGCGTGCTAAATCACCATTCAAACTATCTGGTGTTGAGGCTACGCTTCAGGGTGATTACTATGTTGCCGAAATCCAGACCGAAAAGGGCGGCATTTATAAGATTAATGGTATAAAATAGTTGATAATTAAGATGATTCGCAAGAGAATATTTGCCCTTCTGTTGCTCGGCTTTGCTGCAATGGCAAGCCGCGAGGCTGTGGCTCAAACTGCTGGCGCAGATGGAGAGAGCGCTACACGCCGTGAGCTTTATATCAAGCCTAATACCACCTGCATACCATTCCGTATCCCCGCAATCGCGACTGCGTCGAATGGTCATCTGGTGACGGTGTGTGACTATCGTTTCAGCCGTGAGGATATCGGTGTTGTGCCTAATGGTCGCATCGATTTGGTCTATCGCACAAGCCGCAACCACGGTAAAAAGTGGGGTAAGACATACCTTCTGGCAGAGGGTCAGGGCGAGGAGTCGCCCAACTTCCTGAATGTCGCGTTTGGTGACCCTGCCATCGTGGCTGACAAGGAGAGCAGCCAGGTGATGGTGTTGAGCTGTGCGGGTAATGTGTCGTATATCAAGGGTACGCGCCACAACCATCAGGCCATTGCGCGCTTCTATAGTGGTGACTATGGCAACACCTGGAGTACGCCCGAGGATATCTCGGAGAGCATCTACGAGCAGTTCGATAATAGCCCCTACGGCCCAGTGAAGTCTATGTTTGTGGCGTCGGGTCGCATCGTGCAGAGTCGCTATGTGAAGATGGGTAAATACTACCGCCTCTACTGCGCTGTGCTGGTGCAGCCAGCCAAAGGTTCGTGGGTGAACTTCGTGCTTTACTCCGATAATTTCGGCGGTAACTGGCGAGTATTGGGTGGAGTGGAGGTCGCTGCCATTCCCCAACAGGCCGACGAGGCCAAGGTCGAGGAGTTGCCCGATGGCCGTGTGCTTATTAGCTCACGAGTGTGGGGTGGCCGACAGATGAATATCTTTACCTACGACGATGTTGCCAAAGGTACAGGTGCGTGGGGTACGATGGCTCAGTCGCTGGCCTCGAACAGAGGTGTCGAGTCGAAGGATAACGCCTGCAACGGCGAGATTATGCTCTTGCCCGCCTGCCGTGTTAGCGACGGCAAGCCCGTGAGCCTGCTGGTGCAGTCGGTACCTATGGGTCCCAAGCGCACAAATGTGGGAATCTACTACAAGGCTCTGGTCGATGAGGCGGACTACGCCACACCCGCCAAGGTGGCAGCCGATTGGGAGGGATATTATCAGGTGACCAAACTCGGCTCGGCCTACTCAACTATGAGCTGGCAGCGCAACAACCGTCTGGCGTTCCTCTTCGAGGAGGAGACCTACTCTCCGTGGGAGGGTGGTGGCTATACCATTGTCTACGACAGTTACTCGCTTGAGCAACTCACCAATGGCAAGTACCGCTACGACAAGAAGCAGGCGAAGGTGTTGAACTTTTAATGCAATGTGCGCCAAGCAATAAAACAAGTGATAAAAGCGTTAATAGATTGATAATTACATAAACAGATTACTACTATGAAGAGATTTTTTATGATTGTTGCCGTTGCACTCTGCTCGGCTGTTATATTCTCGTCGTGCAAGAAGGACGATGTAGAGGAGATTAACTACGATACTGTTTTGCAGGGTAAGTGGTTGGTAGAGAGTGTGTCGCCTCCTATGGTTGATTCCTACATTGCTGAGGGTAACACTATCGAGTTCAAGGCTGACCACCGCTTCTCGTTGGGTTCGGATTGGGATGGTATGTTCACCGAGACACTTTGGGGTGTTGATTTTGACCGCGCCACAAAGTATCCTATCATTTTGATGCTCGGCTATGATGCCCAGAAGGTTACTCACGCGGTTCTGGAGGGTCGTATCAACTATGGTAACAACGACTTGATCTATTTCGACTACGACGACCCCGTGCAGGTGGGTACAACCTACACTTTCAAGCTTGTTCGCAAGAAGTAAGGGGCGTTTTCGCTTAATTTATATGGGGTTGCAGCAGCACTAATTGTTGCGCAACCCTTTTTTGTTGTGATGATGTTGCTCGGTCGAATCCAATTTTGTACCTTTGCAGAAAATAGTGAATCTTATGGAACGCCACATCAATATAAACGACTTCGACTATCCGTTGCCCGATGAGCGCATCGCCAAGTTCCCGCTTGAGCGCCGCAACGACTCAAAACTGCTTGTTTACCGCAATGGTAACATCGAGCAGAGCCGCTTTGCACACCTCGCGGAGCAACTGCCTGAGGGTTCGTTGCTCGTCTTTAATAACACGAAGGTGATTCGTGCCCGCGTGATTATGCACAAGCCGTCGGGTGCGCGTATCGAGGTCTTCTGCCTCGAGCCACATCAGCCTGCCGATTACGAGCGCGCTTTTGCTGTTAAGGGCGAGTGCGAGTGGAGTTGCATCGTCGGCAACTTGAAGAAGTGGAAGGAGGGGTATATCCAGATTGAGTTCGACTACGAGGGTGCGACAACACTTCTGCGTGCCGAGATTGCAGAGCGTGGTGAGCGCGAGCATATCGTGCGCTTTGAGTGGGATGTGGATTTGACCTTCGGCCAGTTGTTGGAGTATCTGGGTCGTATTCCTATTCCGCCCTATCTCAACCGCGAGAGTGAGGAGGTAGATTTACAGCGCTACCAGACGGTCTATTCCAAGTTCGAGGGCTCGGTGGCAGCACCTACTGCGGGTCTGCACTTCACGGCTGAGATGATTGACGATATGCGCCAGCGAGGCTTCTGCTTCGACGAGGTTACGCTCCATGTGGGTGCGGGTACGTTCCTGCCCGTCAAGAGCGAGAACGCTGCTGAACACCCTATGCATACCGAGCATTTTGAGGTGCGCCGTGCTACGCTCGAGAATCTTCTGCGCCACAACGGCAATGTTACGGCTGTGGGTACTACGAGCGTCCGCACTTTGGAGTCGCTGCCCGTATTGGGTTGGCGTGTAAGGCAGACGGGACGACCCGATGAGGAGCGCGTGATTGGTCAGTGGGAGAGCTACGACATTCCGCAGGAGTATTCTGGTCGTGAGGCTATTGAGGATCTGCTCGGCTATATGCAGCGCGAGGGGCTCGAGCGCCTGAAGGCAGCAACGCAGATAATGATTACGCCGCTCGGTTTCAAGTTTCGCATTGTGAGCCGTATAATCACCAACTTCCATCAGCCGAAATCGACTCTGCTGCTGTTGGTGTCAGCCTACCTCGATGGCGATTGGCGCAGAATGTACGACTACGCATTGGATAATGACTTCCGTTTCCTATCCTACGGTGACTCGTCACTGCTTATATGCGACAAATAAATCAATAAAGGCGACCCACTGAAGATCGCCTTTATTGATTTACTCTAATCTTCATCTTCCAATTGGAAAATCTCCTCTACTTGTTTGCCGAATATGCGGGCCATCTTTAGTGCCAGCACCGTCGATGGGACGAACTTGCCACTCTCGATGGCGTTGATAGTCTGTCGGCTCACGCCAGCCGCTTCGGCCAACTGTTGCTGTGTCATTCGCGCCTCGGCTCGCGCAACTCTTATCTTATTGTTCATCGCTTGCTCCTCTCTTTAATATCCACATCTTCCAAAGGTAAACCACCATAAAGATAAGTGGGGTAGTGAATATATTATACATCATTATGTTCAAGAAATCTAACGAGTAGAATATCAACGATGTAACGATGAGTATAGCCGAATTGACATAAAGAGCAACGAGTAGCGCCTGCAAGCGTATGTTTGAAATCATTTCGTCCTCGACCTCCTCGCGTGAACAGGTGATAAACAGCATACAGATTATACTTCCTATGATTGCTATGTTTGTGAATAACTCACTGCTTGAATTTACAATATTCAAAGTTTCGTGAATTACGCCAGTAGTGTTTTGGAGTACTTCGGTGTGTATCAGAATCATTATTACGATGTCGATAATCAAGATAAAGGGAAAAATCACCCATCCGACTCTCTTGAAACGGTGCGGAAAAAGCAGTGTTTTCATTGTTGTAATAGTTTTATCGTTTGTAATTGTAATAGTTTATAGTTTGAATTCGCGGCTTTGGCGGCGGAGTGCCTTCATCTTGCGCTCGAAGCGACCGTAGTAGAGTACCCAGATTATGAAGGGTGCAAGTATCGGGTCGTCGTGTGTGATTGCGAAGGTATTGTCGGCAACGCAGGTCATAGCGATGCGCGCTACAACCCATACGAGCAACACCAAGTAGCAAATCTCCTTCAATGTCTCGCCTCGCAGGGCGGCTGTCATCTCGTCCTCCACCTTTTCGCGTGAGCAGGTGATAAAGAATATTGCAAGATATAGCGCGATGCTTAAGACTTTGTTAATGGTCATCGAGGTTGCCACTGTGTCGATAGTGATGTCGCCATTAGTGGGGGCATCAAATAGTGCGATTTTGGCAACCAATGCGACGAGCATCGCCAACAACAGCGCAAATCCGACAAACTTGAACGGGTAGGGTAGTAGCCAATTTTTGACCGAGCCTTTGATGCGGCCAATAAGGTCAAATGGAACTTTTTCTTTCATAGTAGTAATAGTTATAAAATTATCTCCTCTTTTAGATTCCTATTATCTAACCAGCGTTGGATTATATATACGATTGGTAGAATAATCATAAATATTGCGAAATTATTGACAATAATTTGCACAAGGATAGTAGGAATGCCGCTGGGTAGAAATACACAGGCGTAACCGATGATGAGTAGTGAGATATTGATTGCAAATGCAATCATAAGAGAGTGTAATCTTTTTGATATAGCCATCTCGTCTTCGATTTTCTCTTTTGAGAAAAATATTAGAGCCGCACCGATATAAATAGCAAGTGCTAAAAGTGGGTTGAAAAGGTGAGGTGCGGCTGCATCGCCATACCAGCACAATTCTCCGTTAGGCGCGGTTGTCTGTACTCGGTCATAGATGAGGCGTGACCAAATGGGAAATTCAAAACTCTCTTCTTGAAGCCTTGGACCAAGTAGAGCGTATGCCCATTGGGGAGTGGTGTGAACCCAATCGTAGATTAGGCCAAATCCCCAAATTATCGCTACGAGCCATACTGCTATTCCGATAGGTCGGCAAAAGTGAGGTAATAGAAATCGTTTCATTGTGTGTCCTAATTTTGTTTAATAATAGTTGATTGTATTCGAATACACTGCAAATGTAAAATAAACTTTACAAAATAGCAAGCGCTCTTTACAAAATTTTTTACGGCAAAAAAATAGGGGACTATTTATAGTCCCCTAAAATTTTGTGATTTATCACACTCTAATGCCTACTCGCCATTGGTCAGTGAGTAGGGTTTGTCGCTTGAGGCAAGACCGCGTCTCTTGTTGGGTTTTGCGCTCATCACAAACTCCAATGTGCCTCCGCTTACGAGGTCGGCGTGTGTGATATAGGTCTTGGTGTAGGGTTTGCCATTCAACAATACCGCCTTTACATAGCGATTCTTGTCGCTAACCTCGGGGGCTTTGATTTCGAATGTCTTACCATTATCCAGCGTCAGTTTCATATAGGGCACATAGGGCGCACCCATAACATACTGGTCGGTACCGGGGCATACGGGGTAGAATCCCATTGCCGAGAAGAGATACCAAGCCGACATCTGACCGCAGTCATCGTTGCCGCCCAAACCGCGGATATGGTTCTTGTACATCTTGTTCATCACCTCTCTTACCCAATATTGAGTCTTCCAGGGCTGTGATGTCCACGCATAGAGGTAGGGGACATGGTGGCTCGGCTCATTTCCGTGTACATATCCGCCAATCAAACAGTCCGCTGTGATATCTTCGTTTGCGGCATAATACTCCTCGGGCAGATGCATAGCAAACAACTCGTCGAGTTTACGCAAGAACTCCTGCTCGCCCCCCATCTGATTGATTACGCCAAATACATCGTGGGGAACATGGAATGAGAAGTTCCACGAGTTGCCCTCGATGAAGCCCTCTCCGTGAGTCTGCAATACATCAAACTCCTGCTTGAATGAGCCATCACGATATTTCGGACGGGCAAATCCCAGCTCCTTGTCGTAGATGTTGCGATAGTTCAAAGCTCGCTTGTAATACTCGTCGGCAACCGCCTTGTCGCCCGTTGCGAGGGCCGTCTTGTAGATTGTCCAGTCGTCGTAGCAATACTCCAATGTGGTCGATGCGGCGGTGCTGGTAGCCTCCAATGGTACATATCCCAACTTGATATACTCTCCGATGCCGTCGAAGTACGACACATTCGATGTTGTAACCATTGCCTTTAATGCTTCAGCCTTATCCACATCCGCGCCCTTGGTGATGGCGTCAGCCAAAACCGATGTGGCGTGGTAGCCACTCATACACCAGTTGTCGTTGGCCATATGGCTCCAAATTGGCAATAAGCCGTGTACGCTCTGCTGCTGGTGGCGAATCATCGACATAGCCATATCGCGAGCCTCGGTAGGCTTCATCAACATAAGGAAGGGATGCTCGGCACGATATGTATCCCACAACGAGAAAATAGTATAGTTCTTGAAGCCATCTGCCTGATGGATGTTTTGGTCAAGTCCGCGATATTTGCCATCAACATCCATATAGACCGAGGGGTTTATCATCGTGTGGTAGAACGATGTGTAAATCATAGCTTTTTGGTCGTCAGTACCCTCAACCTCAATCGACGAAAGCTGCTTGTCCCACTCATTCGAGGTGTTGCTGGCAATGGTCTCGAAATCGTTTGTCGCCGCCTCTGTCATCAGATTCTTCACGGCACCATCGGTGCTTGTAGCCGAGAGAGCAACCTTGACTACCACTTCGGCGTTAGCCTCTGTGTCGAACTCGAAATATGAGACAACCTTGCGGCCAGCCATCTCGGGGAAGTTGCTGTTCACCTGGAATTTGCGCCAGAAACCATTGTATAGAATCTTCTCGAAATCCTTGTATCCGTAGTTCTTGATAGGCTGCGAGAACGAGATGGCAAAGTAGGTGTAGTTTGTACGAGCCCAGCCGTTTGTAATGCGGTAACCCGTAATCAGCGTAGGACTCTCTACGCGTACCGATGCCCACAGAGTCTTGCCGTCATAGTTATAGATACCGTGATTCAGGTCGAGAATGACGCGTCCGTCACCACTCTTCGGGAATGTGTATTTGTGAACGCCCACACGCTGAGTAGCTGTGAGTTGAGCCTTTACATTGTAGTCGTCGAGCATCACCTCATAATATCCAGGCATCGACTTCTCACTCTCGTGCGAGAAGCGAGAACGGTAACCGCTGTCGGGATCATCCTCTGTGCCGGGGTTGAGCTTAAGTTCTCCCGTTGTCGGCATAATTAGGATATCGCCCAAATCGGAGTGGCCTGTGCCGCTGAAATGGGTGTGGCTGAATCCTACGATTGTTGTATCGTGATATTGGTATCCTGCACAGTACTCATAAACCTTCTTCTGGTATTTACCATCGATGTTGTGGGGAATAGTGTCGGTATCGGGGCTCAGCTGCACAATGCCAAACGGCGCGCAGGCGCCTGGAAAGGTGTGTCCCATACCATCGGTGCCGATCATAGGATTAACATACTCTACAGGCCTTTTTGTCTGTGCAAACAACGAGGTCGCAGCGAGTAACATCATTGACACATAAAGCAAAGTTTTTGTCTTCATATAACTCTTTTTTAATTGAATCAAAGTAATTGTTTACTCCACAAAGATACTATAAAATTTTTATTTAGGTGCAGTGGCTGACGCGCCAACCACAAACAATATCGCCCACCCGATTGTGGTTGGGCGGGCGATAAGCCTATCTGAAGCGAAAAGCAACCTCTACTTCTTCACCAGCAGCACTGCATCGGCACAAATCTGTCCCGACACATCACCTCGGTTGGTGAACTCAACGAAGCCAGCCTTGTCGCTCTGCAAATCATATTCGCCAAGTGATACCCACTCGCCAGAGGTCTGGCCGAGAATCTCAATATCGTCAGCATTCAGCGTGATGCTCTTCTGCGCAGAGCCGTCGCTGAGCAGCAACTCGGTCTTTTTTGACGACTCGCCACGGCGGATAAAGTAGGTGTAAATCTCGTAGCGGCCATCTGTCTTGACGGTAAACGGATAGCGTATGCTCTGCTTCTCCTTCGTGGGGTCGAGTACCAGATATGAGCGGCCGTAGCCGTTGTTCTTATTTATGCTGCGCCAAGCGGCGGGAGCCTCAATGTCAGCATCGTCAATAACAATATCGGCGGGAGTGCCATCGAGCAACGGATCCTCGTCGTACATACGCTGAATCTCTGCTACATCCACCTCCTGCACCTTCACGCCACCATCTATGGCTAGACAAGCGGCCTTGGCTGCACTCTGCGCCAGAAGCATAAATACGGGCTCCATTCTGATTGAGCCGTAGGCAATATGGCTTGCTGATAGGCAGACGGGAACAAGTAGGTTGTCGCACTCCTCACGCTTGGGCGTCAGGCAGCGATACGACACATCGTAGGGCAAACCGCCGTAAATCTCGACATTACCCTCGTTCTTGACCATCGCCTTGCCATCCTTGACGATGACTATGCGTTGGCAGTTGTGTGAGTCCATAGTGTATGCCGCCATACCTACGCCGTCGTCCACCTTGGCGATGTTGTCGCAGTTGGCTTGTGTGGCCACATACTCACCCACCATACGGCGAGCTTCGCGGATATAGAGCTGCGGAGTCCAATGTCCATACTCGGTGTACTCATCCTTGGGCAGACCCCACGACAGCATCTGGTCGCGCAACTGTTGGGGTACGCGCTCGTCGTTACCCATAAACCACAGCAGGCCGAGTGTGTACTCCTTGTGCGCCTGGATAATCTCTGCTCGTCTTTCGTACGAAGCCTCGGGGTAGTCGTGGTTCATACCAATCATATCGGTCGAGAAGGCGCCACGGTTGTTGATGTCGGTCTTGTTGTTGGGCATCGGGCTGATGATGAAGTATGCACTCAGGTTGTAGTTCTTGCTCGCCTCGATTATGCGGAGCAGAAGCTCATAGCGCGATGCATCGTAGTTTGCCGGCTTCTCGATAGGCAGCATATTAGCCTTATCTTTGGTCAGGCATATACGGTAGTTGTAGGCCTGCACCATCTTGTCACCCGAGCCTGTTGGTGCCATCTCGGCATCTGATATTCCCCACAAAAGCCCACTATTGGGGTCGCCCTTGACGACATAGGGGTCGATGTTATCGATGAACTGATGCAGATGCTGCATCTGTACGCCGTTGTGATCCTCACCATAGACTTTATTATCTTCGCGGCCAACTATATAGCTCACTCCCGAGCGAGCCATCAGGTCGCCATCGTACGAACAATCGATGAATACTTTGGCGCCGATTGTCTTGCGCGAGCCATCCTCGACACTCTCCACAGCGATAGAACTGATGGTCGTGCCCTGCTTGCGTAACTTCGTGATGCGGTGACCATACAGCACCTCGACATTGCCGCGTGTGATGTACTCCTTAAATATATTCTCGGCCACGCTCGGCTCGAAAATCCAACTCTCCAATCTGTTGTAGTGGGCACCCACCCTGCGGTAGAAGTCCAGCGCCAGACCCTTCACCACCTGCTTGTTGCCGATGTCGGTCTGTCCCAATCCACCCGATGACATACCGCCCAGACGATAGGCGGGCTCGACGAGCAACACCTTCTTGCCCTGCTTGGCAACTGCATAGGCGGCAATTACTCCAGCCGAAGTACCACCATATACGCATACATCATACTCGGCCTTGGGCGACGAGCAACCAACAGCAAACAGCATCAGTGCAGACAATGCACAACAGATAAATCTTCTCATAACAACAAAAGTTTACTTTTAACAAAGTTACTAAAAAATAATTTATCGCCTTAAAAACATCAGATAAACTTTTGTGCGGAGCTTTACGCTCGATGGTTTGTGTAGTGCAAAAAAATAGGGGACTAAAATAGTCCCCTAAGGTAGATATCAATCGTGAATATTAATATTCTTTATAATCGTTGATAAAACTGAAAAACTCATTTTTGAATTTTCGGTAATTGTAAGATATGCTCTCGATGTCTTTTTTATCTTTGATATTAGTATCAATAGCATTTATTGCATTGCTTACCTCATTTATTATGATTAATCGTATATCAAATGCTGGCAGATTGTCATTCCCGTCTACAATATTATCTGTGTTTGCGTGAACGCTTTTGATATTATCAATACAGCATATTAATTTCTTGCTTATTGCCTCAAAAGCCTCTTTCAAAGGATCGTGACCTCCCTCAGTAGCACATTGTAATGCATTACAGTATGCCCTCATTGAGTTCCAATAATATTGGGGTTGAGAACTTGCATTATTAAAATGTGTTAGGCCAATGGTGTATGCATTATAATATTCATTCTGCAGAGCCTTCTTGATAAGGTTTTTGTTCATCTCTTCAAGCTGCTTTGCCTTTTGTTCTAATGCGATACTTTTTTCATCTAACTCCTTAATCTTGTTGTTTAATTCCATAGAACTATAGATCTGGAATCCAACAATAAAGGTGGTGCACAAAGCAATGAACGATGAGTAGAAGTCCGAAACATTGATATTGCCAGCCGGTAAGCATCCAGCCATAGCTGCTGCAATGACAGCGGCAATGATCAACAATGTCGGGGCTAACCAAAAAATAACGCCAAGAAAATTTCTACCAAACAAATTTTTCATATCTAAAACTCCGATGTGAAGTGGAATCGTATATCCTTGAAGTTCTCCTGTGCCAGAGCCAGAGCATAGCTGGTGTCGGCAAGGAATACATCGCGGCCGTGCTTGTCGATAGCCATATTGGCGTGCTTGCGGCGCTTGAAATCGGCCAACTGCTCCTGGTTGTCGCTCTCAATCCAGCAAGCCTTGTGAATCGAGATAGGCTCCCAGCGGCACTTTGCGCCATACTCGTGCTCCAGACGATACTGGATAACCTCGAACTGCAACTGACCAACCGTACCAATAATTTTGCGGCCATTGAGCGACGAAGTGAAGAGCTGTGCTACACCCTCGTCCATCAACTGATCCACACCCTTTGCCAACTGCTTGAACTTCATCGGGTCGGCATTCTCGATGTAACGGAACAACTCGGGCGAGAACGACGGAATACCCGTGAACTTCAGCTTTTCGCCCTCGGTGAAGGTGTCGCCAATCTTAAATGTTCCCGTGTCGTGCAGACCTACGATGTCACCAGGGTAGGCGAAGTCGATAACCGACTTCTTCTCGGCCATAAAGGCTGTGGGTGACGAGAACTTGAGCTGCTTGCCACTACGCACATGCAGGTAGTTCTTGTTGCGCTCGAATGTACCCGAACATATCTTCATAAAGGCCAGACGGTCGCGGTGGTTGGGGTCCATATTTGCGTGAATCTTGAATATGAAGCCCGTCATCTTCTGCTCCGAAGGCTCGATGGGACGGCTCTCTGTTGTAGAGGGACGGGGTGAGGGAGCGATGCGGATGAAGCACTCCAGCAACTCGCGTACACCAAAGTTGTTTACAGCCGAACCGAAGAATACAGGAGCCAAAGTTCCCTTCAGGTACTCCTCGCGGTCGAAATCATCATATACAGCCTCCACCAGGTCGAGGTCGTCACGCAACTGTGACGCGAACTTGGGAGTGATATAGTTGTCCAGCTCGGGTGAAGAGATGTCGCTGAAATCGACAGTTTCGGCATCGGCGGTCTGGCGCTCGTCAGTCGTAAAGAGCGAGAGATTCTTCTCGTAGATGTTATACACACCCTTGAATGTGTCGCCACTCGAGATGGGGAATGCCAACGGGCGCACGCGAATCTGCAACTCGCGCTCCACCTCGTCCAACAAATCAAACGGATCCTTGCAGGGGCGGTCCAACTTGTTGATGAATACCATCACGGGCGTGTTGCGCATACGGCAGACATTCATCAGCTTGCGGGTCTGCGCCTCAACACCCTTGGCACCGTCGATAACGATGATTACAGAGTCCACGGCCGTCAGAGTACGGTATGTATCCTCGGCGAAGTCTTCGTGACCCGGAGTATCGAGGATGTTGATTTTCACATCCTTGTAGTTGAATCCCATAACCGAAGTGGCCACCGAGATACCTCGCTGGCGCTCGATTTCCATAAAGTCGGATGTGGTACTCTTCTTAATCTTGTTGCTCTTTACGGCGCCTGCCACATGGATGGCGCCTCCGAAGAGGAGCAACTTCTCGGTAAGAGTGGTCTTACCGGCGTCGGGGTGTGCGATGACTGCGAATGTGCGTCGCTTTGTAATTTCGTCTAATAATGCCATTTTATCTCTCTATATACGCTGTTATGCTGAATTGCGAGGCAAAGATAGTGATAAATCGTTTGCCGAAGCATCTTTTCTTGGCACTTTTCTTAAATGGAAAGTGCTTGTCGTTGTTGGACTAAAGGTCGAGCAGACCCTCGGGCAGAGCCATCTTGATATGTCCGTTGTCGAAATCTATCTGCACGATAAACTCCTCGACCGCAGGCACCAACTGCTCGCCGCTACCGAAGTCAATGCCGAACAGCGGGTTGATGTCGCTGTCGTAGTAGTCGGTAATCTCGCCGCGCAGGCCCTCGGCCTCGACCGTAAATCCAATCAGGTCTTCCATATAGAACTCGTCACTCTCGCCCTGCTCCTGAGCTATGACATACAACTCCTTGCCCAGCAACTCCTCGGCACGGCGGGGCGTGTCGAAGTCGGCAAAATGTACCGTTGCGCCTCGCTGTCCGCGACGCTCGAAGCTGTTGCACCACAGAGGTACATCCAGCGAATCAATCTCCACGAAGAGGGGTTCGGTATCGGGATCCACCACCTCGTCGAATGTGTCATACAGCGTGAGCGATACTCCGCCAGTGTTGGCCTCTCCAAAGAGTTTTCCTACTCGCGCTACGGCAATATGGTTGTTGTTGCTCATTCTATGTGAAAGTTTGGTGTTAAAAAATAAGGACTGCCTAAAACACGATTAGACAGTCCTCGTTGCTTAAAAGAAGCGCAGTTGGATTACTCCTCTGAAGCAGCCTCCTCAGCTACCTCCTCTGAAGCCTCCTCAGCAGCAGCCTCGGCAGCAGCAGCGGCCTTAGCAGCAGCGATAGCAGCAGCACGCTCCTCCTTAACCTTAGTCTCGGCAGCAAGAGCAGCCTTCTCAGCATTCTTGGCATCAGTAGCGAGCTTGTTCACCTTAGCAGCGATCTTGCTCTCCTTCTCACCCAACCACTTGTTGAACTTAGCCTCAGCATCGCTCTCAGTGAACGCGCCCTTAGCTACACCGCCCAACAGGTGCTTCTTGTATAATACGCCCTTGTACGAGAGAATTGCTCGACAAGTATCGGTAGGTTGTGCGCCCTTGAGTAACCAATCCAAAGCTCTCTCGAACTTCAAATCAATTGTAGCAGGATTCGTGTTGGGATTGTAAACACCCAATTTCTCGATAAATCTACCATCACGTGGCGCTCTGCTATCTGCGGCAACGATGTGGTAAATAGGAGCACCCTTCTTACCGTGACGTGCCAAACGAATTTTAACAGCCATTTGCTATAAAATTTAATTAGTTAATATTAAACGCAACCCTACACTTTTGGGTTATCGGCCGCAAAGGTAAGAAAAATAAATTCAATATTCAAAATTCGCAATTCAAAATTGTTGTGAGAATCAGATATTTTTAGTGTTAAATAGTAAATCCAAATAGTAGTCACATAAAAAGAAGAAAAAACTCCCTCGCCCGAAAGCGAAGGAGTCGTTAGTTTTTGCAGAAAAAATTATTCTTTTAGTGCGTCATAATACTCTTTTTCAGTAATAGCATCCTTCGGACATCTTTTATCTGCTGGAATTTGTCGTACAAGGCGTATTTTTGAATACAAGAAGTTGTCATACTCTGGGTCTGGCTCACCTAAATAAATAGGCACCTTTTCGTAAGTCAGTTCAATAACTATTTGATTTTCATCATAAGCCAAAACCTTCCATATGTCGATATGGAAAATATCTTCTTCTCTGGGATAATAGCTGTAAGTTAATTTCAAACAGTCTTTACTTAAAATTTCAAGACCCAAAGTTTCGTAATAGTAAAGTTCTCCTAACTTTGTGCCGAAATCATGATGATATAATAACATTGTTTCATCATCTGCTATACGATATTTGTTAGCACCACCGCCGCCGTAATAAGTCTCTCCTGAATAGTCTTCCTCAACTATATTCTTATCATCATCAACGAAGAAAGAACTATAATTTTCTATCACCCAAACTTCATCATCGGTGAGGCTTTTTAATACCTCTATTGCAGATTTATTAGTCTGGCCTACTTCGGCAACAATTTTGTCCCAGCCCGTCAACTGCTCATTTTCCTCCTCCTTATTGCAAGCTATCATTACCAATGATAAAGCAAGCAGTGTAACCAATCTTTTCATAAGTAATAAATATTAAGGTTAAATTAAATTTTC
>JAFZFX010000008.1 GCA_017555695.1 Alistipes sp. | reverse complement strand
GAGCTCTCTTGTGAACAAAGCTGCAAAGTTGGCGATGGAGAAGGATAACAACTTGCGTATTTGCCATATTGACCTCTTTAATGTACGCAATGAGGAGCACTTCTATTCTTTGCTTGCACAGAAGGTTATCGCTGCGACATCAAGCAAGTGGGAGGAGGCCGTAGAGAATGCAAAAAGCTTCTTCTCGCACCTTGTGCCAAAGATTTCTATTGGCACTGATCCGACAAATGAGGTGGCGATCGATTTTGATTGGGACGATGTAAAGCGCAATCCTGACGAAGTGCTTGACCTTGCTGAGAAAATTGCACAGAAGAAGGGACTCAAAATTGTGATTTGCGTTGATGAGTTCCAGAATATCGCTGAGTTTGCCGATCCTGACTATTTCCAGAAGAAGTTGCGCTCGCATTGGCAGCAGCATCAGAGCGTTGCATATTGCCTCTACGGCAGCAAGCGCCATATGATGTTGGAGGTGTTCACTCACTCGTCTAAACCATTCTATAAGTTTGGCAACCTGATGTTCCTGGACAAGATTGAGACGCCATATCTTGTAGAGTTCTTCAATAGTCGTTTTGAGGATACAGGCAAAAGTATTAATGAGGATGCAGCCCACTTAGTTGCAGAACTTGTAGACAACCATCCTTATTACGCACAGCAGTTGGCACAGCAGTCGTGGTTAAGAACAAAGGATGTGTGTACTATTGAAATTGTCCGCGAGGCACACGCTGCATTGGTAGAGCAATTGAGCCTATTGTTTGTAACGATTACCGAGACTTTGACAACACAGCAACTGAACTACCTTAAAGCCCTTATTGCAGGTGAAAAGGCTATTAGTTCAACCGATGTGATGCACCGCTACCAGATATCGTCGCCGACATCTGTGGCTCGCTCAAAGGCGGCTCTTATCAAGAATGATATTTTGGATAACAAGGCTGGCGAGATCTCGTTCCAGGATCCTATCTACGCTTACTGGTTGAAGACGGAGTATTTTGCGAAATAAAAGAGGGTTTCCTGTAAACGCGAAAAGACTCTGCTAAGGTTTGAATATAACTTTAGCAGAGTCTCTTTTTACTCTACACCTCAATAAACTTTCCGCCATCGAAGCCGGCAAGGTTCTCACTATAGTAAACATAACCGAGCTGGTTGCAGACAATGCGAGTATTGCCGATTGTTGCATCTATGTTGGCGTGTGAGTGTCCGAAAATCCACGCATCGATACGGCTGTCGGCAATGAAATCGCCCAGCTCCGTTGCAAAGGCGCTATTTAGCAAGCTGCCTTTATGCTCGGGAGCCACAACGGCCATTGATGGCAGATGATGTGTTACAACCACGATACGCTCGGCTGCACTCTCCGCGACACTACGCTTGATAAAGTCCAGACATTTCTCGTGCTCGGCGTTAAAGTCGGCAGGTGTAAAGCGACGACCATTGTACATAATCTGCCGAAAGTCATACATTCCTTGCTCTACAACAAATTCGTTTTCGGGGCGAATATGCGACCAAAGGGTTGAGAGGATGAAATCGACATTGTCAATTCTTACGACCTTATTTTGGAGGTAATGCACATTAGGTAATATCTCACTACTCCAACTGTCGCCATTTGCCAAGATGTCGTAGTTTTGGTAGTATTCGTGGTTGCCAGGCACTATTAACACCTTACGGTAGTTCGCCGATGCCCACTCCCAGAACTTTGGGCAGGGCATTGTTTTATCACACAAATAGCCAATATCGCCCGCAAGCACAAGCACATCGCCCACAACATCAAATGGGACATTCTGCATATATCGTCTGTTGGCTGACATCTCCAAATGGAGGTCAGAGGCGTATTGGATTTTCATCGTATATTAAAATTACAAACACAACACCTCGTTATTGTCAAGGCATTTCACATTGTTATTTACGAATATATCGCAAAATTGTTTCGGGGCGTCAGTATGTATGGGTACAATCGTTTTTGGTCGAACGAACTCAACAATGCGTTGCAATGATTGCGTATCGGCGTGACCGCTCGAATGAATATCTTTGACTGCCTCACAATGCTCCTCGACCCAATGGCGCAAACGCTCGGTGTTGGGCTCATCCCAATAGCCATTCCAAATAGACTTTATCAAGCGTATGTGAGGCGCTTTAATTCGCTGCAAATAAGTTAGTGTCGTTGGGCGTACAAGCATTACATATTTCTCCGGCGAGCTTGAGAAATCATCATAGGACACCTTGTTTTGTTTGGGGTTGAGGGAGTAGATATATCGTTCTTGGTTGCGTTCCGTAAGGCGATCCGTGAGGCGTGGTGGAAAATAGACCTTCATCTGCCCGGCCGTTGTTACAGTCGGGATTTTGGGATTTAATTTAGCTACCGTAGCCAAAACATTTGCTGTGTAAGGGTCAATTGCAAGGGTTTTACCACATCTGATGCAAGCACGAAACAGAGCGCATATACGGTCGATATTCTTTGCCGAGCACCATACCCAATGGAGTGCATCGGGAGCCTCATTGAAGGCCTCGACAAACTGATTTTCAATCTCTCGCTCGGTGGGGCTGTTCTTTACCCTCAAAACATTTGTTCCCTCCAATAGTAGGTAATCCACATCCTTGGGCAAGTTCTTATACAATACTCCCTTAACGCCGTGAAGGCGAATATCGCCACTATACAATATGCGCTTGCCGTCACACTCAATAAGGTAGGCGCACGCACCATAAGCCGAATGGTCAACGATATGGGCTGTAACCTTTACATCTGCCACCTCACACGATTGCCCACTTTTTAGTGGATGCTTTTCGAGGTGCTTTGTAGGGTCATTGCCGAGAATGCCATCGAGGGCAAGCATCGCAAAGGACTCCTCAGTGGCATAGATTGGCGTATCTTGAGGCAACAAATCGAGAAAACCATAGTGGTCGGCGTGGGTGTGGCTCAAAAAGAGTGCATCTACACCCTTGCACCACTCTTCGGCAGTATGTCGGATCTCGGTCAGCTCCTCCCGACTACGTTTATCGTAGTCGAGGGGCATACCGAGGTCAATCAAAATCTTCGCCTTGTCGGAGCAGATTTCGACACAACTACCGCCAATCTCGTGGGTGCCTCTATGGATG
>JAFZFX010000001.1 GCA_017555695.1 Alistipes sp. | reverse complement strand
GTTGGGGACGACCTCGTTTTTATGGGATAATCATACACATTTAATACGGCTCCAACATAAGATGCGTCATCAGGCAATCGCAACACAACAGAATAAGAGGAGTAATCTCCTCCGTCCGCTATAAGGTTAAAATTGTCGGATACTTTATATACCCCGTGGCTAATTTTTGTCGCCCCAGCCGTAAAACCTATAAATTTGGTCTTTGAAAAGCCCTCGAACACCCCAGATTTAGCATATACATTGCCTTCTGAATCCACCTCAAAATTTCCATTAGACGCTTTAATACACCCGTCTTTGGTAAGAGACAATTTCCCGCTGGTATGGGTTATCTCACCATTGTCAATAATCCAGCCTTCCCCACCATCGCCAACGAAAGCGACCTTTGTGGCAATCAACTCGAAATTGCTCTCAATATCCCACTTACCGTCTTTTGTATTGGTAGAAGCATAAGGAGTTACACTTGATGTGCTGGTATGGGTTTTAGTGCATCGGTAATACAGCCCGTCATAATATACAAAATCGACAAAGGTTTCGCCCTCCGACCCCGAATAATAGGTCTTGTTAGGTTCCCAAGTGGAAACACGAGGGATTGCACCACGCTCCCCCTTCTCTGGGTCTCGCTTATAAGCAATGCGAGTTATGTTTTTCAACTTTGTCATACTACTCTGCGGTGATAATAAGTGTCAAATCTCCATTCGCCTGAATAGCGTGGGCAAGGGTTACAACAAACGAACTACCGCCGTCCTTCGAAGCAATCTCATCGCCTGAAGAGTTTGTGACAAGGTAGTTGAAGGTGTAGCCCGAAACCTCCTCCGAAGTACCACGCTTATATACTTTCGGAACATAGGTGATGCTCTGCTGTGCCGAGCCCAGCTCCTCGGGTACTGTATTGCCCGCCCCGTCAGTAGGGTTCGGATAGATGATAAGCACATCGGTCTCATCTGCGACCTCAATAACTGCCTCGGCACTCTTGTCGCCGCTGGTTATCACACAACGGTACAACTCTTTGTTGTTGATAGCCGATGCCCCGATAGTTATTGACTGCCCTGTGTTACCTGTGCTCACCCAACCGTCAGCACCAGCCGACACCTGCATCTTATACCACGCATATTTGACACCCGAGGTCTTCTCAACACCGCCAACAAGCAGATGAGCCTTGGCAGTAAGCGAAGCCACATCGTCATCAATGACACCGCCATTGTTAATAGCAATATAGGCAACATAAGCATCGCCCTCGGTCTGCTCGATAGCCACCTCAATCGAAGCCGACACAACCGTAGCAAAGCCCGTATTAACCACACCAGAGAACTCAATGCTATCAGAGTCGATATTGTTAGCCGAAGCCAACTCTTTGCAGATGGTCAAGGTCGGGCAACCGAAGCCATCTACACTCTTCCACTCCGAGTGGAATGTGCCCGCCGCAATACTACCCAGCGCAAGCGAGTTGCCACTACCATCGAACTGAATCTCTACGGTGTTGTAGTACCACTTGTAGCCAACCGTTTCAGGGGAGATCCGCGATGCCGACAACGAGCTACGCACAACAGGATAGATGCACGGCTTATTAGTGGCAAAAGAGGGCGAAACAGCCCCGTTGCCGTTAGATATAAACTGTTTGAGGGGGAAGGTACTACGGAGTCCGCAAGTTACCGTATCGCCCTGTTTTACATACTTAATCGTAGATATGCCTTTTACACTACTCATAGCTATTCTGTTTTTTGAAGTTCCTGTTTTGCTTCGAGAGCAGTCAGCGCTTTACCGTTCAACTCTTCCACCTTCTGCTCAAAGGTATAACCCTCCGAGCCATAGGTTAGCAGGTCGCTCTCGTTGATTATAACATCGCCACTTGGTGTGTGGCGGCGTATCTTATCCAAGCCCAATGCTATTGCACTCACCAAAGGGATTTTTGCGTAGTTATATCTCTTCATTGCCTAAAATGTTATTACCGCATTGCTATCGCATAGAACCGTATCACCGTCAGCCATCGCTCCGAGAGCTGCGAACTCCTCAACCTCCAAACCGACATCAGCACCATCAGCAAACTCATCGGCGGGGATATAGATACTTTCGCCAAATCCGAGGTGCTGCCACTCGGCACCATATACAGCTCGTTTAATCGACCAGCGAATGGTAAAGTGTTCCGCTGGGTGTTCCAAGACCTCACGCCCGATGGTTACAACACACTCGTTCTTGACAACTTCGGCACCTGCCGCCACATCGACACCGCCATGCACAAAGTTCTCAAAGTCGTAGTTCGGGTACCTGCGAGCGATAACCGTCTCGGCTGTTAGACACTCGGCTGTCGGGCTGTTCGGAAGCGACTCCGCTGCCAATACATACTCCGCCTTACAGATGAGGTGCATTGCCCCGTCAATATATCGAGGGTCTATGGTCAGCGTGTTGCTGTTCTGCCCCGACTCATAGAACAAATCCTCACCCTCATCGATGAGGCTCTCCACTCCGCCCTCGACCTTGTACCACCAATACCTAACCTTATATGCTGCATCTGGGACAACCCCACCTATACGGAGTGTAGCGACCACGCTACGGGTACCGCTATCTGATATCGGGTTAAAGCCCCACGATGCGGGCTTATCAAGCGAGAGCGTGGCGGGCAATACTACGGAGCTGGTCGATAGTGTTGCTGTTGCGTGGATACGCAGTATCTTGCCATCGCGAGGATCTGCGTAGTTACCCGTAAACACCAACACGACAGGCGACAGATAGGGAACATTGGTCGATACGGTCAATGTTCCATCCTCAGCAACCGAATAGCCTTGTGTCCCTGCTGTGATAACATACTGCGCGAGCTCTTTGCTCAAATAGGACTCATCGACAATCGTGTCTGCAATATCCTTTGGCAAAGCATACCAAAGCACGCCTGACAGTCGGACATACCCACTTGTCAATACTCCATTAGGGTCTTGGATATAGACCTGTGGGACGATGACTAACGGGGTCAGTTCTCTATCAGGAACGAACTCCGAGCGCTCGGCGCAGTGGGTCTGTGAAAGACTGCCACCACGCACCAGAAGCGAAGCGGAGATATTAAGCGGGTCGTAAATGACACCTATGCGTTTTACCTTTTTCATATAGCGTTCGAATATCTTTCAAATGTCCTTAAAATGCCACCTGAGCACTTACTGACTCCGCCCCATCTCGAACATAGGCGGTGCATATAAAACGACCAGATAGCGTAGCCAAATCCTCATTAGTCAGCGTCACAGAGTTCTTGCACCCTGCGTGGTCAGTATTCCATATTGTATCCGAGGCAACATCGCCCGTCTCTCGTGTCCAACTCCAATCCCCCGACAATATCTCGGCGGTGATATCGGTAACACCTCGCATCACCCTTGCGGTTAGCGTAGTCGATAGTTGCCCCACAAGGAAGGTTTCCCCATCGCTACTCTCGATATCGAGCGAGAGCGTTGTATCGCCAGCCACAAGAACCCAATCCGTAGAATCGTAGCGAGGTTCGGCTGTTGTACCCTCAACAATACAACGGTACTTGCACGAGTTATGATAGACCTCGTCCTGATACTGCTCGTTGCACAGGTAAGGGTTGGTAATCGCATCTACCGAACTCCATAAACCTCGGTCTCTGATAGTGCGTATAACCTCGTTGTTCTTGTCTATCTGGAAGAAGTTTTTGGCGATAACATTATCCAGATATATCGAGGCTCTACCCGATACGGGGTTGTTCTCTGGTAGCAGAGCTTCGGGAACACTGCCAAGAACTACCTTATAGTGCTTCGGCTCGATGATATATTGGTCCACGCCCGACAACAGAGATATGCGCTGTTCCGAAGAGGAGAAGTATTGGCTCTGCTGTCGCTCCTCATTGGTAAAACTACCATAGCGGGCAATATTCATATAGGCGGTAGGCGCACAGTTCACGCCACCGGGAACCTCCGCATCAGCACCCAACACAACACGCATCGTCTTGGCGGTCTGATTGACAGACACCACTCGGAAATATGAGGTTATGAAGCCCCCGTTCTTGTTGTAGTGTCCCTTGCATATATCATCAACCTGTAACTCTATATTGTCGCCGTCCTCGATGTCCATAGTCAGCACAAACGCCGTATCGCTGTTCCCGTCAGGTTCAACTTTTGCAATGGTACCGCCCTCGGTGTTCCACATCTCACCACCTGTAACCTGTACCTTGTTGTATATGAGCGTTGGTACTTTCAAGAACGAGCGTAGCGTCAGCGAAGCCATCTCGGCATTGCCGTTACTATCAACCCCAGCCCCAGCTCCCGTTTCAATACCTGATACAAAATTAGGGGTACGGAACTCCGAAGCAATAACCTTCAAGAACTGCACGATGTCACCTGTGCGGACTGCTTGGTCGAGGTAATCAATGAATTGATTATTATCCCACAAGTCTGCATTCTCTGCGTGCTTTGCCTCATCTGCAAATCCCGCCTTAACCTTCTCCTCTTTGGAATCGTCGGCACCTTCGGGCTTATACTTCAAATAGAGATAACCTTCGGTATCCATCGATTGAGCATCAAGCAAAGCTTTATTGGGGTGGGTATGACCATCACCACCACCCATAATGGAAACAGAGCCTCCGCCTCCGCCACTCTCGCCAGCAGTCGCCCCACGAGCACGCAGACGCTTGCTTCGCGGGAGAGCCTCGTATGTTCGGGTTACTACACTATATTGTTTCAGTGCCATATCTCTATTCGTATTCTATTCCATCATAACAGTCGGCAGTAAATTCCGACATCAAAATCTCACTTGTATCCTGCATAAGGTCTTGCACCTCCGAGAGCAGAACATACTTCCCCGAAGTGGAGGCGTCTGTAAGCACCTTCATATCAGGAAGCACACGCACCGTTCCCGATAGCGTATTATGGCGGGTAGCGTATTGACTATACACGGTACCTATCAATAGGTGCTCAAGGCGGCGTGCGGGTAATTTATCCCCCTCAGCATCTGTTGGCCTACAAAATCCATCAACAGGGGTATAACCCTGCATAATAAGGCCACGCGCAGATGGGCAAACCCCATCAGGATGAGTTCCTATGATTGTTCCTATTTCCAAATCCTCTTTCGCAGCAATGTTTACCCACGCTTTATCTTCGACATCCTCGACATCAATATCTTTTCCATTGCCATTCACAATGCGGATGGTCGGGTTTTTATACATCAACCAACGAGCTTTGGAATATATATCTTTGACTTCTCTTTTATAATCGAACTGGTGTACACCACTACCAATCTGCAACTCCAAATATCCACTTACAGGTGGAGCGTCAATATACTCTCCATCTTCCATTATTCCCCAGTTCTTAGGGAGACCTTCACGATAATAGCCGCACATCATCTTGTTAGTTTGCCAACCACCAAAACCTGATGCACTCTTACGGTTGCCACTATCATAGTACGCAAGAAACATATCACCCCACTGACCAGCACCTGCCACCCACCTGCTATTATTAGTGTCGTGCACATAATGGTTTGATTCCATTATTTCCCTGTTCTTGTAGTGGTACAAGATGTTGCCATCAGCATCTTTCAGATAGAGCATAACGGGGATATAACCGAAATTACACCAGTCTTGTAGGTTTTCCCAATTACCGCCCTCGTTTGTCCCTGATGCTGACTCAAATGGGTTATAACGCACATCGAATAAAACATCCAAATTTATGCGTAATTGATATTTGGACCTATTAAATCGCCCAGACTGATATGTTACGGTTCTAATGAACGCGGTTTTTGTGGTTATAATCGGCTTCGATTCACACGCACCTGAAGACTGATTGAATACTCTTGGAAAATAAGTTTGACCTATAAATTGGTCCCCATTGGGACGCCCCACATATTGCTTACACGCCCAAATAACGCCAGCTTCGTCATTGCCACTATATACCGAATCAATGCGGAAGAATTGAGCCCCATTAGACAGCTTCAAAGGTTGCCCCTCTTGTTCTCCTACGGCGATACTAAATCCTGCTATTGTTGGATTATACATTCCATAAGAAGGGTGTTCCACTGAAAAAGAGTATGTGTCAGCATCTGGTAACATCTCATCGTGTTCCAACTCCCCATTGATTAACTCAGCATCGGCATAAGGGGAGAATGTTACCTTGACATTATTATACACCTCATCAACCCCAAGTTGGGCATCTGTACTATCCCAATACACTTCTTCGGCAATCATATCCGAGTATATTGCATTCAGGTCATAGAGGTATATCTTACCGCCCTTCTGAACCATACGCAAAGCGAATGGGCGCAAAGTCTCATCAAGCACCTCGCGCATTGTCATCGCCTCACCCTCCTCATCGTAGAAGTTCTCACACAAGACATTTAATGTTGCAAGGTCGATAGGCTCTTTGGTTTCTGGTATAGAGGTACTGATATATTTCACCAACTCGGTGTAGTTGATTCCACTCTCCGAGAGACAGGTATCAATAACCTCTTGTATCGAGCATATACCTGTTTTGTTCCACTTCTTACGGTCAAGCGGTGCAAAGTCCGAAAATGAAAATGACACATCGTAGTCCTTCTTCTGCGAGTATGGCTCTTCGTACAGTTCAGGGTCAAGCATTCCCGACCAATACAATTTACCTTCACGATAGACATCGATACGCACCTTGCCAACCTCGATAGAGTATAAATCTATGAATTGGCGGTCTGCTTTGCTTACAAGTGACAATGTTAAGCACGCACCCTGCACGGGTTCGAGTTTATCCACCTCGTTCCACTCTATTTCAATAGGGGTATCATAAGGGAAGTACACCCGTTGTGCGGTGTAGGACTTATCGTCAGAGAGTATCTCCACACGATATAAAGTCCCCGCCACACTACGGAATTCACCCCAATATATGATTTGCTTTGCCATTATTTCGTTCTGTTTCGAGTGTTCTGTGTTTTGTTCAAAATACCAACAAGGGTTCTGCCCTCGATACGGAATATCACATCACCCCCAACGCCACCCGCAGGTTCAATCAGGGAGCGAAGTTTATTCAATGGAGCAACAACCTCTGGGTTATTCTGCGCTCCTGAATACTCACCAAATAAGCCGAGTGTTGGACCATAAGCGATACCTCCATCAGCGAACTTCGGCAAGCCGAGCATAATGCCAACCATCGCTGCAATCATACCAGCTCCAATGGCGATACCAACCCAAGGAATACCTGCGTGGGCACTCATAGTCTTGGCAGCTGCTTCTGCAACATAGGCTGTTGTGGCAGTAGTAGCCGCTGCTGTTTCAGCTGCAGATGTAGCCACCGCTGTCGTTGCGCCGGCAACTTGCGCCGCCGTAGCCGTCACAGTAGCTGCGGTCTCTGCCCCCTTTGCAGCTGTTCTTGCTCCTGACGCTACTGTACTACCAGCAATAGCCGCTGTTTCCGCTGTATATGCAGCGGTTTCAGTTGCGACCGCTGTTGTTGTGGCGGCGGCAGTAGCGACTTTGGTTGTGCCATCTGCTATTGTTGCAGTAGTGGAAGTTGCCGTAGCTGCCGACTCTGCTGTTTTGGCAGCCGACAACGCTTGTGAGGCTGTGATGAGAGTCTCAATCATACCCACGACGGAGCTGATACCATCGTAAATTTGGAACATACCATCAATAACCGCAACTGTCTTCTCCCAAGCAGAACCATTGCCTTCGAGAGCTTGCGTAATGCCATCTATACCACCACCGATACCTTTGATTGCTCCCCAAGCATCTCGGAGAGACAAATCGCTTCTTTCAAGCTGGGCTTCATATCCTCGCCAAGTGGTTATCAATCCCTCAACCTGCTTACGCTGGGCATCATCGAGAGGGTTTTCTGTATCATCAAGCATCGCTTGAAGGCTGCGTATCTGTTCACGCACACCCTCCAACCCAATGAGCTCTAATTGCAACTTCAACGACTTGCGCTCTAATCCGCCCAAATTTGCGACATCCTGCTGCATTGCAGGAATATCCAGACTGCGAGACATAGCGGCTCGTTTAGCCTCTATCGCCGCAATAGTCGCCTGTATTTGGGCTCTCTCCGCTTCCGATGCAGTTCGCATCTTCGCTTGGTAGTGGTTAAGTGCCGCCTCCAACTTATCGAAGGTATCCAACTTCTCCAAGTCCCCAAAGTCAGCACCAGAAGACAACCCCACCGACACAGCACTCTGTAATGCTCGAAGATCGTCGATGATCATTTGTATCATCTGACGAGATGCCCCACTTGTTTTATTTAGTTGCGCCTCGTAATATGATATCGACCTCGATATATCCTCAAAAGTTTCAGGATTAGCGGGGAGCTGCATCGCAGTGATACTATCTTCTACCGCCGATTTCCACGCCTTATAATGGTTGATAGTAGTTACAATTTCGGCACGCTCATTCTTGTTGGCCTTTTTCAGTCGTTGCTCGTGGTGGTTAATAATAGCATCAAAATTGGCAAGCGAAGTAGGGTTTACAGGAACACTCAATGCCGCCAACTGCTCGTTGATAGTATTAAGTTTCTGCTGCCAAGCGTTGATATCCTTTTGTATATTGGTACGCTCCTCAGCAGAAGCATTCTTCAACGCAGTGCGAAGCTCTTGTAGTTTTTTCTCAATAGCAGCAATACTTCCTTCTTTTGGGGAAGTTTCCTCCCCGTTGCCCGAACCGTTTGTGGTGGTAATGCCACCACCCGCCAGCAGATCCGCCGCCAACTGCTCGTTGTGCAATATGGCATCAAAATACTTATCACCTGCCGCCATTTCCTCGGCAGCTGCATCATTCAGTGCCCTTGCTCGCTCTTGTCCATAGGTCGGGAGTTTCTTTCTATATTCGGCATTTATAATCTGCTTCTCCTGTCCAGAAACTTGACCGCGCTGAAGAACTCCCTTTGCACTTCCCAATTTAGCCAGATAAGCGTTTCGAGCGTAATCTGCCGCTGCACTCCTATCCTCATCTGTAACCTTACGAGCGTCCTCTGCCTGCAACATCTTCTCAACAGCAGACTTGTATTTCTGCGTTGCGAGTTCCATTGCTGCCGCTGCCATAGCCTTACGCTTCAACGACTGCACAAAGGCATTTTCATTGGTTACAAGGAGATTTTCAGCATCACGGGCGGTTGTAATTGACACACCCAAATTATCAAACGCCTTCTGATTATCCTTGATAAACTTTTGCTGCTTTCGGGCATCAGAGCCTACTGCGGTCCACGCATTCTGTAACTTTCGGAATTCGAGTAGTTGTGATGCTACGCTATTGGCAACCGATGAACGCACAGACGCCATCGCATCCTCTTGTGCCTTTGTTGCCGCTTCTTGTGCTTCCTTTTCTTCTCGTTTCTTGCTTACAAATCGGTCAATGGCGGATATCACCGTTCCAATGATAACAGATGCACCCAAAGTGGCTGCCGCCATAAACGCCTTGGCTGCGACAGTCGAAACGCCAAACGATACGGTTAGTTTCGTTTGTGCAGCTCTCCATAGGTCTGTAACCTTACGAACAGTTACTATGCGGAATGCGCTGGTTGCGTGGAGAGTGTTGGCCACCTGCTGCATACCCATCATAATAGCCATCACTGATTGCATCTTCGTCTGCACCTCCATCAGTCGCTCGTTGTCCTTAACAAACAACGACACAACGCCAGAACCTGCCGAGTACAAGCCCATCAAGCCCTGCATACCAGAGACGAGACCACTAACCATAGT
>JAFZFX010000007.1 GCA_017555695.1 Alistipes sp. | reverse complement strand
TGCGCAGACGGAGGGTTAAGAAACGGATAACTTTTCACGCAGTAAAAGCGCGTATGCGTCCGTTTTACCGACGGCAAGCGCTGACCCCGAAAACTTGTCACCGCGCAGGTTTTGGCTACCTTTTGCCTGCCAAAAGGTAGGACATCTAAGATGTCTTTTATAGTGAGTATCCATATCTCGCTAATCAATCTCATCCCACCGCCGTGAGTGGGAGAATAGTTGTTGTATCTGTCATTACGAGGAGGGCAAAGCCCGACGCGGTAATCTCATTTGGGTAGGCGGGGGATTAATCCACTTCGTGGCTTTTCCTCTCGGTGACAACAAAAAAATGGGGCTGTCGCGAAGGACAACCCCATTTATTGCTTGGTAGGCCAAAGAGCTTACTGTGCAGGTGTAGCTGCGATACCCAACTTTGTCTTAACATCGCCGCTGAGGTCTACAACTGAAGCCTCGTCGAAGTAGATGATGGGGCCAGCAGCCATATCAAATACTACAGCGTAACCACCAGCCTTCGATACCTCGTTGATAGCCTCGATAGCCTTCTTCTCGATGGGAGCCATCAAGTCGTTGTACTTCTTCTGCATATCCTGCTGAGCCATCTGCTGGAACTCCTGGAAACGAGTCTGCAAGTCAGTCAGCTCCTTCTCCTTGAGCTGCTTTACAGCGTCAGAGAGTGAATCAAAGTTCTTCTGGTACTCCTGCAACTTTGTGTTATACTCGACCTGAATGGTCTCGGCCTGTGCAGAGAGCTCCTTCTGGTAAGCCTCCATCTGTGTCTGGGCCTCCTTGTACTCGTTCATGCTCAAGATAATCTCCTGAGTGTTGATGCGACCCATCTTCTGGGCGAAAAGTGATGTTGAGCACATCACGCATACTACCGCAAGGGTTAGTTTCAATACGTTTTTCATAATCTTTATTACTGTCTGTTTATTATTGTTTTCCTATTTATTCTTTTTTGCTCTTGAGCAGGGCAATGATGTCGTTGGTCTTGTCGGCCTTTGCCGAGTAGTAGAGCATTGTGGCGTTCTGAGTCACATCCAGAATCATATCGTAACCCTTCTGCTTGGCATACTCCTCGATTGCATCGAAGACGCTCTTCTGGATGGGCTGAATCAGCTGCAAGCGCTTCTTCATCAGCTCGCCGTCAGTGCCGAAGATTGACTCCTGATACTCCACAGCCTCGCTCTCAATCTGCATAATGTTATCCTCATTGGCCTTCTGCAGGGCTGATGAGAGCGACGCCTTGCGCTGCATATAGGCGTTGTAGATCTCCTCCACCTTGGCGAACTTCTCGTCCACCTGCTGCTGATATTTCTCGGCCAGCTCGTCCAACTCCTTCAGAGCCGCGTTATACTCATCAATCGATTTGAAAATCTTTTCGCTGTCTACGACCGCATAGTTCTGTGCCGAGGCAGTGGCTGTCAGGCCCAAAACAAGCGCGATGATAAAAAACAATCGTTTCATAATCCTTCGTTTTAATGGTTTGTACCTATTACAAATATACGAATTTATTTTCAAATATTCGGCCAATCGTTAGAAAGTTTGACCGATGGTGAAGTGGAAGTGGCCACCGCTACGCTTTGTCTGACCTGCGGGAGGATCGAATCCCCAACCCCAGTCGAGACCAAGCAGACCCACGATGGGCAGATACATACGGATACCAACACCGGCCGAGCGCTTGATCTTGAAGGGAGAAAACTCCTTCCACGAATCGAAACCGCTACCACCCTCGAGGAAGGTCAGCATATAAATCTGTGACGAGGGCTTCAAGATAAGCGGGTAACGCAACTCTACGGTGTACTTGTTGTAGGCTGTAGAGTAGCTGCTGCCGATGGGGTCGAGCTCGCCATCCTCATAACCACGCAGACCGATGATGTCCACACCATAGATAGTATATCCACTCATACCATCACCTCCGACCTCGAAACGCTCGAAGGGTGAGAGCTTATGCTTGTTGTAGTGACCCAGGTAACCCATCTCGGCGTGAGCCATCAACACCAGCTTCTCGTCACGAGAGATAGGCTGGAACCAGCGGCCCTTGAGCTGCCAGCGGTGATACTCAATCCACTTGTAGCGTGTCACATCGGGCATATCCTCGTTGCTGTAGTCACGACCATCCCACAATGAGTAGGGGGGCGTTACGGTCAGCGTAGCCGAGAAGTCTGAACCACGACGCGGGTAGATGGGCTGGTCCACTGTCGAGCGACCAAATACTACCTTTGCCGAGAGCTCGTTGGCGATACCGTCCTTCATAATGAAGTAGTTCCAGTTGTTAAGCGCATAGCGGCGGTACTGTGCCTCCATATAGAGTGTGAAGTAGGGGTCGGGCCACTTCAGGCGCTTACCCAAACCTGCCGCGATACCCATCGAGCGGAAGTACATTGTTGCCGACTGCCAGATGTAGTATGCGTTGTTCTGCTCAGAGATGTGGGCTGATACCGAGAGCGAGTTAGGCTTGTGGCCACCCACCCAGGGGTCGGTGAAACTGATAGCCAACGCCTTGTAGTATGTACCGTTGGTCTGACCATTTATTGAGAACTTCTGGTTCTGTCCCATAGGATAGGGAGTCCACTTGCTCTTGTTGAAGAGGTTGCGTGTCGAGAGGTTGTTGAGTGTGATACCCACCGAACCCACAAATGAACCTGCACCCCAACCACCAGCAATGTTGAACTGGTCGCTGGCTGCCTCCACGAGCGGGAAGTTGATGTTCACCAAGTCGTTAGAGATGGGCTGGATGTCGGGATTCATCTGCTCGGCATCGAAGTGACCCATATTCATCAACTGGCGGATTGTGTACATCAGCTGTGAGCGGTCGTAGAGCTGGCCAGGATATACGCTCAACTCGCGACGGATAACCTCGTCGTCCACCTTGGTGTTACCCGAGATGCCCACCTCGTTGATTGTAAAGGGCTTACCCTCAAAGACCTTAATCTCCATATCGATAGAGTCGGCGCCCACAACAATCTCCGACGGCTCAATCTGCGACATCAGATAACCGCGGTTCTGGTAGAGTGTCGAAACAGACTCCTGGTCGGGGTCCATCTCGCGGCCGATACCCAGCTTCTTGTGCATCGACTTCTTGTCATATACATCGCCCTTCTTCACGCTGAACAGACGCTGCAAGTCGTCGGTAGTATATACCGAGTTACCCACCCACTTCACATCGCGGATGTAGAACTTGTTACCCTCGTCGATGTTCAGGTGGATACCGATGCGGTCCTCGCCGATGTTGAATACCGAATCCGACAAAATGGTAGCGTTACGGAAACCGCGAGCGTTATAGAAGTCCAACAACAGATTCTTGTCCTCCTTGTAGTCATTCTCCTTGAACTTGGTGCTACGGAAGAAGTTAGCCGACTTCTGGTGAGTCTTCTTGAAGGTCTTGCGCAGACGCTTCTCGGGGAATTCGTTGTTACCCGAGAATGTGATTTGACCAACCTTCACCTTGATATTGCGGTCCACACGGAAGGTTACATTCACGGCATTCTTCACCAGCGTGTCGTTGGTGATTGAGGTGATGACCTTGGCGTTGCGGTAACCCTTGTCAGAGTAGTACTTCTTGAGCAACTTCTCGTTCTTGTCGATTACATAGTCCGAAAGCTCGGTACCAGGCTGCAGCTTCAACTGCTCCTCGATGAGCTCCTTCTGCTTGCTGCGTGACATACCGGGGCCGATGATGTCCCAACGATACACGCGCGGACGCTCCTGCAGGAATACCTCCAGGTCGAGGCTGTCGCCCTCGATGGTTGCGCCAATCTTCACATCCGAGAAGTAGCGCTGTGACCAAAGACGGGTAGCCGCATTCGAGATGTATGAACTCGGCAGATAGATTGAATCGCCAGGAATCAGACCCGAACTTGAACGCAACAAATCGTGGTTGAGGTACTCAACACCGTGAATGTTCACATTTCGGATGTGGTAAAGACGAGGCGTCGCGTTTGACTTCAGCATCGGGGCGTTCTCGTCGAAATAGAATGTCTCCTTGACGGGCTCCTCCGCCTTGTTGTCGGCAGTGCGGGCTCTGTTCAATGTATCTGCTTGTTGGGCAACCGCAGACATCGCCAACGCGATGAAGGCCACGATTGCGACCAATGTTTTAGTGATGTATCTCATTATCAAATAAAAAATATTTCCAATCTCTATTTAACCAAACCATAGCGGCGGTCTCTTGCGCTGAATGCGTCGATGGCCTTCTGCAACTCCTCGTCGTTGAAGTCGGGCCAAAGCACATCGGTGAAATAAAACTCGGCGTACGACGCCTGCCACATCAGGAAGTTGCTCAGACGGTACTCGCCACTTGTGCGAATAATCAGGTCGGGGTCGGGAATACCAGCCGTATAGAGCGACGACGAAATCATCTTCTCGTCAATCTCCTCGGCCTTGATCTCGCCAGCGGCAGCCTTGCGGGCCAGCTCCTGCATCGTAGCTACAATCTCGCTGCGTGATGAGTAGTTGAGCGCCAAAACCAGCGTCATCAGCTCGCCACCTGCGGTGAAAGCCTCGATTCTGTCGAGTGCGCCGCGTACCTTCTCCGAGAAACGGCTCTTGTCGCCGATGGTTCTTACGCTCACGCCCTGCTTCTTCAGCTCGGGTGCGTGCATCTCGACGCCCTTACAAACCAACTCCATCAGAGCATCCACCTCCTCCTGAGGACGACCCCAGTTCTCGGTCGAGAATGCATAGACGGTCAGATACTTAACTCCTGCACTTGCAGCGTTATATACGGTGCGTTGCAACGCCTCCATACCGGCAATGTGACCCTCGTTACGCTTCTTGCCGCGCAACTTAGCCCATCGTCCGTTGCCATCCATAATGACGGCTATGTGTTGTGGTATATTTCTCATTTCAGCCATATAACCCGCAAATATAGAAATTTTTACTCTTAAATTAAAGAAAATATCGTTTTATCTGCCCCTTCTGTGCCTTAAAGAGCCATTTTGACGCCTTGCGAAGCCCTATTTTGTGCAAATTGTCGCCAAAATGGAGCTTCGGCCGATGCATCAGTTTCTGATATCGACATCCCACATCAGTTTACTATGTAACGCTTCGTAGAATGTAATATTGTGTGGAACGGCCAATAAAATCTTCTCATTCGAGCGGCGGATTGTGATTTTTTTGCCGTCGCCGATGTTGTATGTGCGGTTGTCCACCGAGAGCATCGCCTTGCCGTGGCGTGCGTGAATCTCAAGCTCAATCTCTGCCGAGTCGGGCACCACTACGGGACGCATTCCAAAGTTGTGCGGAGCCAGCGGCGTCAGCAGGAAACAACTGCACTCGGGAGCCACGATAGGGCCTCCTGCGCTGAGCGAGTATGCTGTTGAGCCTGTGGGTGTTGCGACGATTACACCGTCTCCGTTGTATTGCGCTACCACCTGGCCATTCACGCTGGCTACGACCTTCAGCATCGATGCCTCGAGTCGCTGTGCTGCCACCTCGTTCAGGGCTGTAATCTCGCCCTGCTCCTCGTCGAGTCCACACACCTGAAGCATCGTGCGTGGGCGGTACTGCAGACGGCCTGTCGCAATATCCGAAAAGAGTGCCCCCACGCCCTCGCGTGTGGCGGTGGTGAGGAATCCCAGATGGCCAAAGTTGATGCCCGCAACGACAATATCTCTGTTCGAGAGTCGCTGCACGCCCTCGAGCAGGGTGCCGTCGCCTCCGCAGCAGAGCATCACGCTCTGTGACGGCTGCTCACCCGTCGAGTCGGTATATATTTTTTCGGCCTCGATTTTGCGGTTTGTGGTACGCTCCACAACCTCGGCAAACTCCTGGTTTATTGCGTAGTCGAAGCCGTAACGCTCGATGAGCGCGAATATTTTTTTCAAGTCTTCGGCCGATGGCGCAATCTTCGGTCGAGAAAAAAGTAAGATTTTCATCTTCGGTAACGAAAAAAATGAGTAACTTTACATCGCCAACGGCGATGTAACCCGACAGAATGGCTCTCGGTGAGCCCCTTCCGCTCTGGTTCCATCAGCCTGATTGTAGGCGATTTATTATGCAAATATAGATATTTTATGACAAAATTGAGTGTAAATGTCAATAAGATTGCCGTACTGCGCAACTCTCGCGGAGGTAATGTGCCCGATGTGGTACGCACCTCGCTCGATATAGAACGATTTGGTGCAGAGGGTATAACCGTTCACCCTCGCCCCGATGCCCGCCACATCCGCTATTCTGATGTGCGTGACCTGAAGGCCGTAATTGCGACCGAACTCAACATCGAGGGTAACCCCATCCCGAGCTTTATCGACCTGGTGATGGAGGTCAAGCCCGCGCAGGTGACTCTGGTGCCCGATGCCGAGGATGCCATCACCTCGAATGCTGGCTGGGACACCATCCGCCACCGCTCGTTCCTGCAGGATGTATGCGGCCGCTTCAACGAGGCAGGCATCCGCACATCCATCTTCGTGGACCCTGTGGTCGAGATGGTCGAGGGTGCTGTAGAGTGTGGCGCACAGCGTGTTGAGCTCTACACCGAGGCCTACGCCGCAGGCTACAAGGCCGACCGTGAGGCCGCCATTGCTCCCTATGTCGAGGCTGCCGAGGCTGCCCGCCGTGTGGGTCTGGGTCTTAATGCGGGTCACGACTTGAGCCTGGAGAATCTTACCTACTTTGCCGAGCGCATCTCGTGGTGCGACGAGGTATCCATCGGCCACGCGCTGATTGCCGATGCCCTCTACTACGGCTTGGAGAATACTGTTCAACTATACCGCCGTTGCCTTGCTGCGGCGAAAAACTAACTGTCCGAATGAAGGAGGAATTTGCACCGCTTGCCAACCCCGTATTCGCAAAGATTTCGCGCATCGTCGATGAGTTGGGCGTCGAAGCCTATGTCGTAGGCGGCTATGTGCGTGACTACTACCTGCGTCGCCCCTCTACCGACATAGATGTCGTGGTGGTGGGTAGCGGCATCGAGGTAGCCGAGGCTCTGGGCCGCGAGGTCAGGGGCAAGGTGTCGGTCTTCAAGACCTTCGGCACGGCTATGGTGCGTGCGTGCGGCACCGAGGTGGAGTTCGTAGGTGCGCGCAAGGAGTCATACTCGCAGGATTCGCGTAAGCCCACCGTTTCGCCTGGTACGCTGGAGGATGACCAGCGCCGACGCGACTTCACAATCAACGCTATGGCGTGGTGTCTGAATGGCGACAGATTTGGCGAATTGGTAGATCCCTTCGAGGGTATGTACGACTTGGAGGATTGCATCATTCGCACCCCTTGCGACCCCGATATAACCTTCTCGGACGACCCCCTGCGTATGATGCGAGCCGTCAGGTTTGCCACGCAGCTGGGCTTCGATATTGACGAGGAGACCTTCGAGGCCATCGAGCGCAATCGCGAGCGCATCAAGATAGTGTCGAAGGAGCGTATCATCACCGAGCTCAATAAGATAGTCCTCTCGCCTGTCCCCTCGATGGGTTTCGACTTGCTGGAGGCTACGGGTCTGCTCGAGTTGATTTTCCCCGAAATGCACAACCTCAAGGGTGTGGAACGCATCGGCAACCACGCCCATAAAGATAACTTTCGCCACACGCTCAAGGTGCTTGACAATGTGGCTCGTCGCAGCGATGATTTGTGGCTGCGCTGGGCGGCTGTGCTGCACGATATAGCCAAGCCGCTGACTAAGGCCTACGACAAGAAGGCGGGCTGGACATTCCACCAGCACGAGGTCGTTGGCTCGAAGATGGTGCGCGACATTTTCCGCCGCCTGAAGTTGCCGATGAACGAGCATATGAAGTTCGTACAGAAGCTAGTATACCTCCACCTGCGCCCGATTATCCTTTCGGAGGATATGGTCACCGACTCGGCCGTAAGACGCCTGCTCTTTGAGGCGGGTGACGATGTCGAGGCACTGATGACTCTGTGCGAGGCCGACATCACCTCGGGTATCGATGCCAAGGTGAAGCGCTATCTCGCCAACTTCGAGTTGGTGCGCCGCAAGATGAAGGATTTGGAGGAGCGCGACAGGGTGCGTAACTTCCAGCCGCCGATTACGGGCGACATCATTATGCAGTGTTACGACCTGCAACCCTGTGGTCTGATTGGCCAGATTAAGGAGGTAATCAAGAACGCCATCCTTGACGGCGATATCCGCAACGACTACGCCGAGGCCTACGCCCTGATGGAGCGCTTGGCCGAGGAGCAGGGCCTGAAAAAGGTGCGTGATGTGGCTGCTCCCGAGGTCGTGACTGCAACCGCAGAGTCTGCCGATTCTGCCCCCGCCGAAGACTAACCTTTGAACTAAATAAAACTATGAAAAGACTCTTTAATTCGTTGCGCGTCATGTCATTGCTGGCGCTTTCAGTTGTGGCGATGTCGTGTACGCGTCTGGCCGAGGTGTATGTTACATCGGCCGAGGGCGATATGCAATTCCGCTTTGCACAACTCAATAATGCCGAGCTACAGGCTGTGACTCCCGCCGAGGGTAACTACATCCAGCTCAAACCCGAGAGCCACCGCCAGCCCGTCTATGGCTTTGGTGCTGCAATCACTGGCTCTACCTGCTACAACCTGCTCAAGATGAGTGAGGAGGATCGCGAGGCTATCTTGCAGGAGTGCTTCTCGCCCGACCAGATGGCTATGAGCTTTATCCGCATCTCTATCGGTGCGTCAGACTTCTCGCTCGACGAATACACCTGCTGCGACAAGGAGGGTATCGAGTTCTTCGAGTTGCACGAGTACGACCGTCGCGATTTGCTTCCCATCCTGAAGCGAATCCTGGAGATTAACCCCCAGGTACGCATCGTCGGCTCACCTTGGTCTTGCCCCAAGTGGATGAAGATTCACCACATCACGGGCGAGCCCTTCGACAGTTGGACTTCGGGTATCTTGAACCCCAAATACTACGCCGACTATGCCGAGTATTTCGTGCGCTGGATTGGCGAGATGGAGGCCGAGGGTATTCCCATCTATGCCGTAACCATTCAGAACGAGCCTCTCAACCACGGCAACTCAATGTCGCTCTATATGGGTTGGGAGCAGCAGCGTGACTTCATCCGTGACCACCTCGGTCCCGAGTTCGAGAAGAACGATATCAAGGCTAAAATTTGGGCTTTCGACCACAACTACAACTACGACAATGTGCCCGACCAGCAGGGTTATCCGCTCAACATCTTTGCCGACAGCGAGGCTTCGAAGTATATCGCTGGCTCGGCTTGGCATAACTACGGTGGCCGCGTGTCGGAGCTCGACCGCATCTATAAGGCCTACCCCGAGAAGGAGATTTTCTTCACCGAGGCATCTATCGGCACTTGGAACTACGACTTCGGCAAGTGTCTGGTAAACGACTTCGCCTCAATCTTCATCGGCACACTCAACCGCTATGGCCGTGGTGTTACGCTGTGGAATCTTATCCTCGACGACAAGGGTGCGCCCAACCGTCCCAAGGGCTGCCGCACCTGCTTTGGCGCTATCGAAATCTCGTCACAGAGCTACGACTTCGCCTCGCTCGACCGCAAGAGCCACTACTATAACATCGCCCACTGCTCGAAGGTTATCCAGCCCGATGCGTGGTGCGTAGATGTGGACTCTTCGCTGCCTCGTGGCGTCGAGATGTCGGCATTCGTCAATCCCGATGGTACGCTGGCTGTGGTTGCTGTAAACCGCACCGACGAGTGGCAGAATGTAGTGGTGAAGGGCACCGAGCGCGAGTTTACGCTCACCCTGCCTGCACGCTCTATTGCCTCTGCCCGTTGGGAGGAGTAACGGCTTGATATAGAAAAGATAAAGGGCTGTCCGACGCACTTGTTGGACAGCCCTTTTTTAGTTGATTATTGTCATTCCGAGGAGTGCAACGACGCGGCAATCTCCTGGATTTGGGATATGAAACTCTTACTCGGCCTCATCCCAACCGAAGAGCAACATATCGCCTGGCTCAACATAGAGCGACGGAGAGTATGTCGCGGCGGGTACCACCTTGCCGTTGGGCAGGTAACGCATCACCTCGGCGGCGCACTCTACGGTTACTCGCTGGGGCAGATAGATGTCGTGGTTTACAACCATCAAATAACGCTTCGAGCCGTTCTTGAGCTGTGACACAATTACACCCTCCTTCTCGGCCTCTACCTTTGTAATCTGCTTGGGCAGGTCACCCTCGGTCAAGGCAGTAGTACCTGCGGGGAGGCTCTCGCCAGTGTGGCGAACTGAGAGCATCTCGGCACCCAAGAATACATTTGTCAGAGCCTTCACCTCGTGGTTAATCTCGGCTACGCGATCCCACACCTCGGTGCGCTGGCTATTCTTATCGATGGGCGCATTGTGGAAGTTCCAAGTCTCGGTGCCGGGTGAGGTGTAGGTAAAGTACTGTATGCCCTGCGCGCCATAAGCCAAGTTGGTGAAAATCTGCAGACGCATCGCTGCGCGGTCAGCTACGGGGTAGGGGTCGTGAGCTGTCGAGAGCGAGAATGCCCAGAAGGGTACGCCCGCCTTCTTTGATTCAGCAGCCACATCCTCCAGGTTAGCGTAGAAGTTATCGCGTCTTACGCCGTCAAACACTACGGGGTAGTGGTCGAACGAGACCAGACCCAACTTAACCTCGCGAATGAACTGCGCCACATGGTCGGCATACGACTCTGCTCCAAGGTGTTCGGGTGATACATAGTTGGGGAAGAGGTTGAGGTATAACAACTTTGTGTCGTCAGCCTTGCGGATGTTGTCGGACATCTCTGCCAACTTGGGGAAGTCGGCACCTACGGGCTCGTCACGCAGGAAGTAACCCACAGTCTGCGGGTGGTGGCGGAAACGCTTTACGGCGTTCTCGGTATCGTCATACATCTCGGCGCAGGTAACGAGAATCTTTACGCCTGTGCCCTTCGATGCCTCCAGAGCCTGCTCCACCTGCTCGGCTGTGCCGAAGTGCGAGAACGAGATGTTGAAGCCTGCCTCGGCCATCTCCTCATAACGCTCCTTGGTCACTTGGTCGCCCAAGAGTGAGAACCACGCCAGGATGGGGAACTCATCGCCCGTGGGATTGGTATAGATGTGCGGAGTCGCAAGGTCTGTTGTGCCCAGCTCCTGCTCGGTGGGCTGAACGCCGCAACTTGCCAACAGCATAGCGGCAACGGCAAATAGATGTAATCTTTTCATATTTTTTTATTTAATATATTTTAGACTTGTATTATAATGTGTGTCATTCCGAGAGAGCATAGCGACCGTGGGAATCTCCTTGTAAGAGGCGTGATATTACCACGAGCCTAAAGGCTTTCGTAATGACATACTTATTTCATTGCGGGGAGTGTCACCTCGGGCTCGGCACGCTCGACGGCACGGCGTATGTCGTCCCACAGGTCGAACTGAATCACCTGACAGATGTCGAATACCATCAATCCCTCCGAGTCACGCAGACACACATAGGCCGCATCCTCGATGTTGTCGGGGTGGTTGAGCGCATAGATGGATGCGAGCATCGTGCAGTCGCCTTTGGTCAGGTTGTTGGCGCGGCGGATTGAGTACTCTACGGAGTTGGGGTCGTCCAGACCGAAGATGTTGTCCAGATAGGCACCCAACATAAATATATCCACCTTGTCGGCAAAGCCCGTAGTCATATACTCCTTCTCGCACCACACATCGGTGTAGGGGTCGCGATGCAGGGCGTGGCGTGGGCTTGCCCAGTTCTGACCGTTGCCATAGATGCCATAAATCCAGCCGGCAGCCCAATATGTAAGCTCCACATCGGGTTTGACGCTCTTGATGGTCTCGTTGGCGCGCTCGATAAAGTCGGTGATGACCTTCGAGCGGTAGGTCCACCACTCCTTATAATATTTGCCAGGCGTCAGCGGCCAACCCTCCGTGGGGAAGGTGTAGATATCCTCGGGCCAATTCTCCACCTCGTGACCTAAATATCGCTCAAAGTCGCGGCGTGAGAACTCCGAGAAATCGCTTGCCACACCAGGGTAGCGGCAGTAGTCGAGCGAGTAGCCGTCGATGTCGTAGCGCTCGGTCAGCTCCTTGATGAATCGCAGTACATACTCCTGATTTTCAGGCATTGCAGGGTTGAGGAATGTGGCCACATCCTCGGGGTAGTCGTCGTTGCTGACCATGCCGTTGGGTAGGTACATCATACAGGTGCGACCCTTGAATTCGCTGTTCTCGGCGTAGGCAGGGCCTCGCTTCGAGCGTGGCGAACCAATCGGGAAGATGGTAGTGCCTACGGTCAGCTCCATACCGCGCTTGTGTGCCGCCTCGATGAAGTAACCCAGGTAGTCCCACTCGCGGTTGTCCTTGCGCGGAATCACATCGCTCGGCCACAGAGCTTCGCCATCGACACTGCGTACATCTACCACTACGCGGTTGAATCCCGCCATCAGAGCCTTGTCGAGGTAGTAGTCTATCGAGTCGCGCTGCTGAAAACGCTTGTAGTTGGCCGCCGCATCAAACCACAGATACTTCGGTTTGCCATCAGCCGCACTATGGTGTGGCTGACAAGCCGTGAGGCCAACGAGTAGGCTCACCGCAAGGAGTAGGATATGTCTCATAAGATTTTATTTTCGGTTTAACCCCTGCAGCCAGTCGGACAGAGCCTCCTGCCACGCCTTCTTGTACTTGAAGTCGCGGAATCCCCAGCCGTGTCCGCCCGAGGGCAGGATGTGCAACGATGCGGGGGTGTTAAACTGCTTGAGGGCGTTGTAGTAACGGGTGCTGTTGATGGGTTTTACCACATCGTCATCCGACAGAACAAGGAATGCAGGGGGCGTCGTCTGGCCGACGAGCAATTCGGGTGACCACTTGTTGGTCTGCTCCTGCGTGCGCTCAGCACCCAGCAGGTTGTCGTAAGAACCCTTGTGGCCGTGTGCCGCATCGCCCGTGATGACGGGGTAGAAGAGTATTGTAAAGTCGGGGCGAGCTGTCGCTCTCGGACTCTTGTCGCCGTTGGCCTCCAAAGCTCCTGCGGATGTCGATGCCGCAAGGTGACCTCCAGCCGAGAAGCCCATAATGCCTACGCTGTGGAGCTTATCCTTGTGGGCATACTCCTCACGCATATAGCGCACCGCCTCGGCAGCATCCTCCATCGGCACCTGGGGCGTGTGGTTGGGCATACGGTACTTCAGCACCACTGCAGTGATGCCTTGCGCGGCAAACCAGCGGGCGAAGTCGCGACCCTCGTGACCCATCGACAGCAGTGCGTAGCCACCACCGGGGCAGATAACAACCGCCTGGCCCGTAGCCTTCTCAGCGTCGGCCTCGTAGATGTAGAGGGCTGCCTCGCTTACATTCGATATGCGCTCCAGACCCTCGTCCTTCTCGGCGCCTGACAGCGAGTTAGAGTGGGGTGCCGAAGCGTTGTCCCACAGCTTTACGGTTAAATCCTGTGCCTGCATACTATTGGCAATGAGTATTATGGCAATCGACAATAAAATTCGACGCATCGTTCTCGGTTTATGGGGTTAATCTTTCGGTATTATTCACTATAGACTTGTAAATAGGTCATTGCGAGCATTTGTTTTGAGATTACCGCGTCGCGATGCTCCTCGTAATGACGCGCTTCAAAACAAATGCGTGGCAATCTCCTACATTTGATTATACAAGTCCGAAATCCTTCTCCTACTTGAGGTTGAGTCGCTGCTTCAGGTACTCGCCGATGCGGTCGAGCGATGTGTAGCTACCTGTGCCAGGAGCTGCCACGCGCTGATAGCAGTGGGGACGCAGAGCCAGTGTGTGCAACTCGCACTGAATACCCATACTGCGCATCTTCTCCCACACCTTCACCGAGTTCATCGAAGCCCAGCCGTCAGCGTCGCCGTGAATCATCAGCATAGGTGCTGTCTGGAGGTCGAAGCTGAACTCTGGAACGAGTACTGCGCTGTCGGCATTACCACCAGTGGTGTTGTTCTGGTCGGCGCCGTCAGTCAGGGCGTAGGCGGGATAGATGCCGATACCCCACTGAACATTGCAGGGGAGCTTGTCCACCTCGTCGATGGCCAGGTAAGAGTTATGCATAGAGCTTGTTACACCCATCAGTGTCAGGTGACCACCTGCTGATGAGCCCATAATACCAATCTTGTTGGGGTCGAGACCGTGCTTGGCGGCCTGTGAGCGTACCAAACGGATGGCGCGCTGCAAATCCTGCCATGCTGTGGTGTGCTTGGCGAGGTTGGCGGGGCGGGGTGTGCGGTACTTCATCGTTACCACAGTGATACCCATCTCGTTCAGGTAGCGTCGTGCAGGCGCAACCTCAAAGCCCTCGGGTGTGTTGCCTGTATAGCTACCGCCCGAGTAGATAATCTGAATGGCGTCTGTCTTCTTCTCCTTCGGGAAGTGCCACTCCAGGTAGGGCTTGCACTGATTCTCCTGTACATCAGGCATCTTGCCCTCGGGCCATACATCCTGCTTGAAGTAGTCGCCGCGAGCATCGTCGTTGGGGTAGCGGGCCATCAGCTCAACCTCTGGCTCAAGCTCGCCCATATAACCCATCTGACGCATAAACTCCACAGTGCGCTCAAAGCCGAATGCGCCGTGACCCTTATCGGGGTAGAGGTGCAACTCTGCGGGAATCTTCTTCTCGCGCAGACGGCGGTAGATGAGTGTCGAGCCGTTGGGAGTGTAGGGGTCAAGACCACCATGCTGGAGGGTCATCGGGCAGGTCTTCTCGTCGAACTTGAATACATCCGAGAGCTTCACATCCAGGCCGTAACCATCTCTTGTAGCGGGTGTTCCATTCTCGCCGTCAGTAGTGACATAGGCGGGAGCGTTAACTACAGCCCAGTTGATATGGCAAGGCACCTCGTCCAACTTGTCCACGGGCTCATAAGCCGCAGTCTGCGAACTTGTGGCCAACAGCAACGCCAGGTGAGAACCTGCCGACATAGAGATTACACCAATCTTCTCGGGGTCGTAGCCGCGTTTCTTGGCCTCGTCGCGTACCATACGCACCGCGCGCTGGCCATCCTCCCAAGCTGTCTGGTAGATGGGCAGACCCACGGGGCGGGGTGTGCGATAGACGAAGTTCACGGTCTGGAAACCCAGCTTGGTGAGCTCCTCACGCCACATCTTAACCAACCCTACATCGCAGCAGCTGTTGTAGCCGCCGCCTGAAATGAGAATCATACAAGCATCGTTGTCGGCCTCCTTTGTGGGCTTGTCGCCCCACTCGAGGTAGGCGGTGCGGTGCTTGTCGGCATTGAATCCCTCCTTGCCAGCCTCATCGGTCATTGCGGCAATCTGGTGGCTCTGTGAGTTGGGCATCTTGCCCTTAGGCCATACGGGAACTCGCTCAAAAGCGTAGAGGCTTACCGAGCAGAGTAACAGAGCGACGAGTAGTGTTGATTTAAGTTTCACGGCTTATAGTTTTTTTAAGTTTTTACTCAGTTATAATTACATTACGATGTTGATAATCTTGCCCTTAACGACAATGATCTTCTTCGGAGCCTTGCCCTCGAGCCACTTCTGTGCGCCCTCGGTAGTGACGATGTCGGCCTGAATGTCGGCGGGAGTCATATCCAGAGCATAGGTCTGCTTGAAGCGCAACTTGCCGTTCACCATTACGGGGTACTCAAATGCGCTCTCCTCCAGGTGCTTCTCATCGCATACGGGGTAAGCGGCATCGAAGATTGTCTGCTCGTGGCCCATAGCCGACCACAACTCCTCGGCGATGTGGGGCGCGAAGGGTGCGATGAGCACTGTCAGCGGCTCCAAGATGGCGCGCTTGTGGCAAGCGCCAAGCTCGTTGAGGCAGATCATAAATGCCGAAATAGAGGTATTGAACGAGAAGTTCTCGATATCCTCGCGAATCTTCTTGATAGTCTTGTGCAGGCTCTTCAGCTCGGCGGGTGTGGGCTCCTCGGTAGTGAGTGCCAGCTCTCCCTCCTTGCCGTAGAACAGACGCCAGAACTTACGCAGGAACTTGTGAACGCCATCGATACCGTTTGTATCCCAAGGCTTCGACTGCTCCAACGGGCCGAGGAACATCTCGTACATACGCAGTGTGTCGGCGCCGTAGTTCTCGACGATATTGTCGGGGTTTACGACATTGAACATCGACTTCGACATCTTCTCGATAGCCCAACCGCAGATGTACTTGCCATCCTCGAGGATGAACTCTGCATCCTTGAACTCGGGACGCCAAGCGCGGAATGCGTCGAGGTCGAGCTGGTCGTTCTTGACGATATTTACATCCACATGAATCTCCTGTGTCTCGTAATCCTTCTTCAGACCCAACGATACGAACTTGTTGGTGCCGACAATGCGGTAAACGAAGTTCGAGCGGCCCTGAATCATACCCTGGTTCACGAGCTTCTTGAAGGGCTCTGACTCACATACATAGCCTAAATCATAGAGGAACATATTCCAGAAGCGTGAGTACATCAAGTGACCTGTAGCGTGCTCGATACCACCGATGTAGAGGTCCACATTACGCCAATACTCGTTGGCCTCCTTCGATACCAGAGCCTCTGAGTTGCGGGGATCCATATAGCGCAGGAAGTAGGCCGATGAGCCAGCGAAGCCAGGCATTGTCGAGAGCTCCAGCTGGTTGCCCTCGTAAGCCCAGTCGGCTACGCGTGCCAAAGGCGGCTCGCCCTGCTCTGTGGGGCCGAAGTTTTCGATAGGGGGCAACTCCAAAGGCAACTTATCCTCGGGCAGAGGGTATGCAGTCTCGCCCTTGTAATATACGGGGAATGGCTCACCCCAATAGCGCTGGCGTGAGAAGATGGCGTCGCGCAGACGGTAGTTGATGAGCTTCTTGCCCAAGCCGCGCTTCTCTACCTCCTCGAACATTGCGGGGATAGCCTCGGTAACATCCTTGCCAGTGAGGAAGCCAGAGTTAATCATCTTGCCCGACTTTGCGTCGTAAGACTCCACCTCGATGTTGCCGCCCTCGACAACGGGGATAATCTCGATGCCGAAGTGACGCGCAAAGGCGTAGTCGCGCGAGTCGTGAGCCGGAACAGCCATAATGGCGCCCGTGCCGTAGCCCGCCAATACATAGTCAGAAACATAGATGGGAATAGCCTTGCCGGTGAAGGGGTTGATGGCGTAAGAGCCTGTTTGAACACCACTTACGCGGCGAGTCTCGGCGATACGCTCACGCTCCGAACGCTTCTTTGTCTGGGCGATGTACTCCTCTACGGCCGCCTTGTTGTCGGCTGTGGTGAGCTCCTCGACCCACTCGTGCTCGGGGGCGATAACCATAAATGTAACACCGAATATAGTGTCGGGGCGTGTGGTGAAAATCTCCAACTTACGCTCCGAGTCCTTAACATCGAAGAATACCTGTGCACCTACCGAGCGGCCAATCCAGTTGCGCTGAATTTCCTTGAGCGAGTCGCTCCACTCCAATGAGTCAAGGCCGTCGAGCATACGCTGAGCGTAGGCTGTAACGCGCAGTGACCACTGCTTCATACGCTTCTGCTCTACGGGGAAGCCGCCACGAACTGACAGACCATCCTTCACCTCGTCGTTAGCTAACACGGTGCCGAGCTGGGGACACCAGTTCACCATAGTGTCGGCACGGTAAGCCAGACGGTAGTTCTGCAACACCTGCTCGCGCTTCTCCTCGTTCCACTCTGCCCACTCCTCGGCTGTGAATGTCATAGGAGTTGTGCAGGCTACATCCAGACCCTCGGTACCATTTGCGGCGAAGGCCTCGACGAGTTCTTTGATGGGGCACGCCTTCTGGCTGCGGTTGCAGTAGAAGTGGTCGTACATCTTCAAGAACGCCCACTGTGTCCACTTATAGTACTCGGGCTCGCAGGTGCGTACCTCGCGGTCCCAGTCATAGCAGAAGCCAATTTTGTCCAACTGCTCGCGGTAGCGGCTGATGTTCTGCTCGGTAGTCACTGCAGGGTGCTGACCTGTCTGGATGGCGTACTGCTCGGCGGGAAGACCGAAGGCATCATATCCCATAGGGTGCAGTACATTGTAGCCGCACAAACGCTTGTAGCGTGAGTAGATATCCGATGCGATGTAGCCCAGAGGGTGACCTACATGAAGACCTGCTCCCGACGGATAGGGGAACATATCGAGAACATAAAATTTGGGGCGAGAGGGATCAGTCTCGACGCGATAAGTCTTGCGCTCTTTCCACAACTCCTGCCACTTGGTTTCAATCTGCTTAAAATTGTATTCCATTTTGAGTTTTATTTTTTTGTTATTTGTTTTCGCTCTGTTTTCTCTTATCCCGTTGGGGCGAGGCCACCACACTATGCTGTTCTTTGGTCGTCGGCCTACACCTTACATATATATAGGGAATTCAATCTGCAAATATATAATAACTTGCCCGCAGTTCAAAATTTATTACTCACAATATCGGGTCGCCGCAGGAAAAAACTGTGCATTTTTGCACTCTTTGGCGAGTGAGTTGCTTCTCGTTTTTGGCGAAACGATGGGTGAAATCGGGCAGTTTTTTGCTCCAAAAGGCGGTGCTTTTGGGTGAAAAAGGTCGAAAATTTTGTCCAAAAAGTGGTGGCGATGCGACCCGATTTGCGAAGTTTTGGTGGTCGGAAGGCGAGAGTAAAGTGGCAAGAAAAGGGCGAAAAAAGCGCTCGAAATTCTCGAAAAAACCGACCCGTTTTTCGCTCCGTTTTCGCGCGGCTCAGACACGGAAAAAGGTGTGATTTTCTCTCGAAAACGGCGGTTTTGCTCTGATTTCGGCCAAAATCGGCAATTTGCCGTAAATGATTGAAAAATATGGCTTTGAATCAAAGGTTATAAATAAAACATTATAGTTTCGCAAAAACCATAACGAAAAAGAATCGAATTTGGGCTAAAATGCTGAAAAATGCCGAAAAAAGAGTCATATATATAGTGTTATTAAATTTTTTTCATTACCTTTGCACTCCGAAATGCACGCTTAAAGAGCGGAAATTAGATTAATTAACAAACAAAAAAGGACAAAGTTTTTACAATGCCAACTATTCAACAGTTAGTAAGAAACGGTCGAGTGTCAATGGAGGACAAGAGTAAGTCACCCGCACTCGCAGCGTGTCCCCAGCGTCGTGGTGTTTGTACTCGTGTGTACACTACCACCCCGAAGAAGCCGAATTCGGCTATGCGTAAGGTGGCGCGTGTTCGTTTGACCAACGGTAAGGAGGTCAATGCCTACATCCCCGGAGAGGGTCACAATTTGCAGGAGCACTCAATCGTGCTCGTACGCGGTGGTCGTGTTAAGGACCTGCCGGGTGTTCGTTACCACCTCGTGCGCGGTGCGCTCGATTCAGCTGGTGTAGACGGTCGCCGTCAGCGTCGTTCAAAGTATGGTGCTAAGCGCCCCAAAGCCGCAAAGAAGTAAGTTAAACGAACAGAACTAAAAAAATCAGGAAAAAATGAGAAAAGCTAAGCCAAGAAAGCGAATTCTACTTCCGGATCCTATGTTTAACGATGTTGAGGTTACTCGCTTCGTAAACAACTTGATGCTGGATGGAAAGAAGAGTATTGCTTACACCATCTTCTATGATGCATTGGAGTTGGTAAGCAAGAAGATGAAGGATGCTGATAAATCTCCCCTGGAAATCTGGAAACAGGCTCTTGAGAATATCACACCCCAAGTCGAAGTTAAGTCAAAGCGTATCGGTGGTGCGACCTTCCAGGTTCCTATGGAGGTTAGACCGGAGCGCAAAGTTTCAATTTCAATGAAAAACCTTGTCCTTTTTTCGCGTAAGCGCGCCGGCAAGTCAATGGCTGAGAAATTAGCATCAGAGATCGTTGATGCTTACAACTCACAGGGTGCTGCTTTCAAGCGTAAGGAGGAGATGCACCGTATGGCGGAGGCAAACAAGGCATTTGCACACTTCAGATTCTAAAAAACAGAAAGTTAAATGGCAAGAGATCTTAAATACACTCGTAATATCGGTATCATGGCTCACATCGATGCCGGTAAGACAACAACCTCAGAGCGTATCCTGTTCTACACAGGTAAGACACACAAGATTGGTGAGACTCACGAGGGTGGTGCCACAATGGACTGGATGGTTCAGGAGCAGGAGCGCGGTATCACAATTACTTCAGCTGCTACAACTGCATTCTGGAACTACAAGGATCACCAGTACCAGATTAACTTGATTGATACCCCGGGACACGTTGACTTTACTGTAGAGGTAGAGCGTTCATTGCGTGTTTTGGACGGTGCCGTAGCTACTTTCTGTGCTGTTGGTGGCGTTGAGCCCCAGTCAGAGACAGTATGGCGTCAGGCTGACAAGTACAATGTACCCCGTATCGGTTATGTAAACAAGATGGACCGTACAGGTGCTGACTTCTTCGCAGTTTGCGCACAGATCAAGGAGCACTTCGGAACAACAGCTCTGCCCGTAGTATTGCCTATCGGTTCAGAGGATAAGTTCGAGGGCTTGATTGACCTTATTTATAATAACGCTATCTATTATTACGACGACAAGACAGTTCGTGATAACTTCGAGTTGAAGGAGATTCCCGAGAATATGAAGGCTGAGGCTGCCGAGTGGCGTGCTAAGCTTATCGAGGAGGTTGCTGCTACAGACGACGCCTTGATGGAGAAGTTCTTCGAGGATCCCGATTCAATCACTCCCGATGAGTTGATCGCAGCTATCCGTACAGCTACAATGAGCATGTCATTGGTTCCCATGATGTGTGGTTCTTCATTCCACAACAAGGGTGTACAGAAGTTGCTCGACTATATCATGGCATTCCTCCCCTCTCCGCTGGATGTACCCGCAGTTGAGGGCTTCAACCCCAAAACTGAGGAGACAGAGGTTCGCCAGTCATCAGTAAACGATCCTTTCTGCGGTCTCGCGTTTAAGATTGCTACTGACCCCTTCGTAGGTCGTTTGGCTTTCGTTCGCGTTTACTCAGGTGCTTTGGACGCTGGTTCTTATGTATTGAATGCTCGTAGCGGCAAGCGTGAGCGTATCAGCCGTATCTACCAGATGCACGCTAACAAGCAGAATCCTTTGGAGCGCGTTGAGGCAGGTGATATCTGCGCAGCAGTTGGTTTCAAGGAGATCCGCACTGGTGATACTTTGACAGCTGAGAACGCACCTCTGGTACTTGAGCAGATGACATTCCCCGAGCCCGTTATCGGTTTGGCTGTTGAGCCCAAGACTCAGAAGGATTTGGATAAGCTCGGTATCGCTCTGGCTAAGTTGGCTGAGGAGGACCCCACATTTACAGTTCGTACTGACGAGGAGTCTGGCCAGACAATCATTAGCGGTATGGGTGAGTTGCACCTCGATATCATCGTTGACCGTTTGCGTCGCGAGTTCGGTGTAGAGATCAACCAGGGTGCTCCCCAGGTTAACTACAAGGAGGCTCTTACTCAGACAGTTCAGCACCGTGAGGTATTCAAGAAGCAGACTGGTGGTCGTGGTAAGTTCGCCGACATCATCTTCGAGATCGGTCCCGCAGAGGAGGGTAAGGTTGGTCTTACTTTCGTTGATGAGGTTAAGGGTGGTAACGTACCTAAGGAGTTCATCCCCGCAGTTCAGAAGGGCTTTGAGTCAGCCATGGCAAACGGTGCGTTGGCAGGTTACACTATCGACTCAATGAAGGTTACATTGAAGGATGGTTCATTCCACCCCGTCGATTCAGACCAGCTCTCATTCGAGATTTGCGCCCGCAACGGTTTCCGTCAGGCAGCTCCCAAGGCTGGTTCAGTAATCATGGAGCCCGTTATGTCAGTTGAGGTTGTTACTCCCGAGGAGAACATGGGTGACATCATCGGTGACTTGAACAAGCGTCGTGGTCAGATCCAGGGTATGGAGTCAAAGGGTACTGCTCGCGTAGTTAAGGCGAAGGTGCCTCTGTCAGAGATGTTCGGTTATGTAACCGTACTTCGTACCATCTCTTCAGGTCGTGCTACATCATCAATGGAGTTCTCGCACTTCGAGGAGGTTCCTGCAAACCTTGCAAAGGACATCATCGAGAAGAGCGGCAAGCGTAAGGAGTTAGAATAATAAGAGTAAATAAATATGAACCAGAAAATTAGAATCAAACTGAAGTCTTTCGACCACAACTTGGTAGACAAGTCGGCCGAGAAGATTGTGAAGACAGTTAAGGCTACTGACGCCGTAGTAAGCGGTCCGGTGCCCCTGCCCACTCGCAAGCAGATTTTTACGGTTAACCGCTCTACTTTCGTTAACAAGAAGGCTCGTGAGCAGTTCCAGTTCTGCACCTTCAAGCGTATCGTTGATATCTATTCATCTACACCCAAGACCATCGAGGCTTTGATGAAGTTGGAGCTTCCCGCAGGTGTTGAGGTCGAGATTAAGGTTTGATAACGCTAAAATAGCACGCGCGGGGCGCATTAGATTTGTTGCGCCCCACGTCAGTGCGGTCTTCACCGAAAGACCCTGAGGGTCGAAAGTTCGGAGCGAAGACACCAAAAATGAAATATATACATTATATATAATTATTTCACAAATCACTTATTTAACAAACGTAATTCGACAGAAAAATGTCAGGACTAATTGGAAAGAAAATCGGAATGACTTCCGTTTACAGTGCCGAGGGTAAGAACATACCATGCACTGTCATTGAGGCTGGTCCGTGTGTAGTTACGCAAATCAAGA
>JAFZFX010000006.1 GCA_017555695.1 Alistipes sp. | reverse complement strand
TCGATAAAATGAAGCAAGAGTTCTTTTAGGTGGTTATAGCAGTGAGGTTCCACCTCTTCCCATTCCGAACAGAGAAGTTAAGCTCACTAACGCCGATGGTACTGCCTATTTAGGTGGGAGAGTAGGTAGCCGCCTCTTCAAGAGAAGACCGAATGAAAATTCGATCTTCTCTTTTTTGTTTGCAGAGTATTCTGCAGCACCTTATTTGAAATGCGATTTGGCTGTACGCTCAGTACTATCCAAATCGCATTTCTTCATTACGGCGCCACATAATATCTCTGCAAATAAAAAATTGAGAGATCGAAGTTTGGTCTTTTCTTGAAGAGGGAATATCTTTCACTTGTATATTTACATCCCCTCCCTTTGATAAAGGGAGGGGATATAAATCTTGGAGCTTACGGAGGTGAGCTGTTCCGAAGTTCGGTCTTATCTTGAAGAAAAAATATACCTTATATTATATATTACACCGCCATTTTCTGTTTCGGGTTTCCGTTGCAGGGTGTTGTGAGGGGATTGGCGATGAATTTAGATTTGCTATTATGCTCAAAATATCTTAATTTTGTACTATAATATGCCTATCGGAATGGGTGGGCGCAAATGGAATTGACGATTATGGGATTTTTTGACCTTTTTAAGAAGAAAAAAGATAGTGCAGCGCCTGAGGTGACGCCCGAACAGCAGGCCGTCGAGGCGCAGGAGAGTGCCGTTGTCGAGCAGCAGCAGAAGGAGGAGCTCTCGGAGGGTTTGCAGAAGACCAAGGAGGGTTTCTTCTCGAAGTTGGCGCGTGCGGTGGCGGGTCGCTCGACTGTGGATGCCGATGTGCTGGATGACCTGGAGGAGGTGCTCATCACTTCGGATGTGGGCGTGGACACTACCGTAAAGATTATCAACAGCATAGAGGAGCGCATTGCGCGTGACAAGTATATGAATACCTCGGAGCTGAACGCCATTTTGCGTGACGAAATCGCAAAGTTGATGGAGGAGTCGCACTCGTCGCAGGATGACTTCGGTCTGGAGGTGCAGGAGGGTACGCCCTATGTGATGATGGTTGTCGGCGTGAATGGTGCGGGCAAGACCACCACTATTGGTAAGCTCGCGGCGCAGCTCACAAAGGCGGGTCGTAAAGTTTACATCGGTGCTGCCGATACTTTCCGTGCTGCGGCTATCGACCAGTTGGCCGTATGGGCCGAGCGTGCTGGTGCTACGATGATTCGCCAGGAGATGGGCTCTGACCCCGCTTCGGTGGCATTTGATACACTCAAGTCGGCCGTAGCAAACAACGCCGATGTGGTATTGATTGACACTGCGGGTCGTCTGCACAACAAGATTGGCTTGATGAACGAGCTTACGAAGATTCGCAATGTGATGGCGAAGGTTATCCCCAACGCACCCCACGAGGTGATGCTGGTGTTGGATGGCTCGACTGGCCAGAATGCCTTTGAGCAGGCGCGTCAGTTTACGCAGGCTACGCAGGTTACATCGCTCACTATCACAAAGTTGGATGGCACAGCCAAGGGCGGTGTGGTGATTGGCATTAGCGACCAGTTCCACATTCCCGTGCGTTATATAGGTATCGGCGAGGGCATCGACCAGCTCAAGATGTTCGACCGCCGTCAATTTGTTGATGCCCTGTTCGGGGAGAAGAAGTAGCATTTCGATAGATGAAAAAAATCAATGTCATAACGCTGGGTTGCTCGAAGAATGTAGTCGATAGCGAGCATCTGATGGCGCAGTTGTCGGCTGCGGGATATGAACTTGTATTCGACAGTGACTCAACCGATTCCGAGGTGGTGATTATCAACACTTGTGGCTTTATCGGTGATGCCAAGCAGGAGAGCATCGACACCATCCTCTCGGCTGTCAAGGCCAAGGAGGAGGGGCTTATCGAGCGTCTGTTCGTCATCGGTTGCTTGAGCGAGCGCTATGCCGACCTGTTGCGTGACGAGATTCCCGAGGTGGATGAGTACTTCGGTGTGAACGACTGGGCCGACATCGTGGCTGCTTTGGGTGGAGATTACAGCGCCGAGCGCGAGACCGAGCGTGTGCTGACAACTCCTTCGCACTACGCCTATCTGAAGATTTCTGAGGGCTGTAATTGGCAGTGCGGATATTGTGCGATTCCGCTGATTCGTGGCAAGCATAAGTCGGTACCGATGGAGCAGGTGCTGGAGGAGGCGCAGAAGCTGGCCGACAGCGGAGTGAAGGAGCTTATTGTAATCGCGCAGGATACAACATATTATGGTATAGATCTTTATGGCCGTCGTCGTTTGGCCGATTTGCTCACTGAGCTCTGCAAGATAAAATCCATCAAGTGGATTCGTCTGCACTACGCATACCCCGCGGCATTCCCCGAGGATGTGATTGAGGTCATGGCTTGTGAGAGCAAAATTTGTAAATATCTCGATATCCCATTCCAGCATATTTCCGACAATATGCTCTCGGCGATGAAGCGCCGACACACCAAGGCCGAGGCGCTGGAACTTATCGAGCGTCTGCGTAGCCGTATCCCCGATATCGCACTTCGCACTACGCTGTTGGTGGGTTATCCGACCGAAACCGAGCAGGATATAGCTGAGCTCGCGGAGTTTGTCAAGCAGGTGCGTTTCGAGCGTCTGGGCGTATTCCCCTACTCCGAGGAGGAGGGCACATACTCGGCCGAGAAGCTCACTGACGATGTGTCGGAGGAGGAGAAGGAGGCTCGCGCGGCATATATAATGCAGATTCAAGAGCAGATTTCGTTGGAGAACAATCTCGCTCGCGAGGGTCAGACGATGCGTGTGGTGGTGGATGGCCGCCAGGGCGATTACTACATCGCGCGTTCGCAGTACGACTCGCCCGAGGTGGATCAGGAGATTCTCATCCCCGCTGACAAGCGCCGTCTGCGCAGAGGCTGTTTCTACGATGTGCGCATCACTGGTGCCGAGAACTACGACCTCTACGCCGAGGTGATTTAGTCCCGAGGGGCACAAAGGGGCAGAGAGGAGTGTTGCGAGAGGAAAAGGTGCATAGAGAGAGGAAGAAGTGCAGTGAGTGAGAGGGAAGAAGTGCAGCGAGAGAGGGAGAGGTGTGCCGCGACAGACACAGTGTGGGCCGAGTATTTTAGCATACAAGCCCGCCGAAAATTTGCTCCAGAAATATTTTTTTCTTATCTTTGAGTGTTAAAAACTGTTTAGACCACTGACGATGGCTTGTAAAAGCATCATAAAGCATATTGAAGCGCAGGCCCAAAGGATTATCGCACAGTACGAAAATCTGGAGGAGCAGTGCCGTCAATTACGCGAAGAGCGTGACTCTCTGCGTGCTGAGTTGCGCCAGCAGGAGGAGCAACTCCGTCAGGCAAAGGCCGAGGTGCAGCGTCTGCGTCTGGCCGAGGGTCTGAGTGGCAATAACACCGACAAGGCAAAATCGCGTGCGCGAATCAACCTGTTATTGCGGGAGGTGGATAAGTGCATAGCGTTGCTGACAAATGCCCAGCAAAACTAATTTGGTAATATGGCAAAACAGAAAATAAACCTCAAGGTAGACTCTAAGGCCTACCAGATGACAATCGACAGCGATAAGGAGGAGATTTATCGCTTGGCCGAGCGCGAGGTCAATGCCAACATTGCCAAATTGAAGAAGGCATTTGGCGATAACTGCGACATTAAGGACTGCTTGGCTATTACTGCTTTGCAGTTTAGTATAAACAACATCTCGATGGCTCGTCAGAACGAACTCGATAGTGACGATGTGGCCGCATTGGATGCACTGTCGCAGATGATGGACAAACACCTGAACCGCATTACACCACGCAAGAAGAGTAATACGAAATAAGACTATTTAGTTCTTTACATAAAAATCTACCCGCATAGATTTCCTTATAGCTTTGCGAAACTGAACACTTATTACATTGGGTCAACTCTCGGTTTCTCAAAATCAGGCCTTAACCCCGTAAGGGGTGTGCCGCGCGCACCGTTGGACGATTGCGAACTCCGGAGCCCCACACCTTGACTTATCGGCAGATTCGTCAAACAAGAAAAGGAACTTCTATGCGGATTTTTATTTTCCAGGGGCCAGAAAGGCAGTTAGCGAGCACGGCTAATGGCGGTATCGGGTGCGAGTGAGTGGCGGTATCGAGTGCGAAGAGTAGCGGTATCGAGTGCGAGAGAGTGGCGGGAAATGGCCGAGGAGAGGGATAAGGAAACAAGCTAAAAAGAAACTAATAAAACTACATTTATATTAATTTTTGAGAAAATAAAATGGTAACTTTAATTATTACAGCTATAATATCGGCTATCGTGGCTGTGAGTGCCTATGTTGTGGTCACCACATATATCACGAAGAACACGATTAAAAAGCAGTGTGCAGCGGCACTCAAGGAGGCCGAGGCCGAAGGTGAAATGATTAAGAAGGAGAAGATTCTCCAAGCTAAAGAGAAGTTTATCCAGCTCAAGAGTGAGCACGACCGCTCTGTGAATGAGCGCAATCAGAAGATTGCCCAGAGCGAGCAGCGTGCAAAGCAGATTGAGGCAACACTGCAGAATCAGCAGCGTGACCTCGAGAACAAACTCAAGGAGAACGATCGCCTGAAGGAGCAGATGAACAGTCAGCTCAGCAGCTTGAACGCCAAGCAGGATGAGTTGGCAGGTGTTATCCGTGAGCAGAATGTGCGTCTGGAGCAGATCTCTGGTATGAGCGCCGAGGAGGCGAAGAACATCTTGATTGAGAATATGCGTGCCGAGGCCAAGACCGAGGCTGCCTCATACATCAACGAGACTATTGAGGAGGCTAAGCTCACCGCAACGAAGGAGGCAAAGCGTATCATCGTGACCTCTATCCAGCGTGTGGCTACCGAGACTGCCATCGAGAACGCTGTGACTGTATTCAATATCGACAGCGACGAGGTTAAGGGTCGCATCATTGGCCGTGAGGGTCGTAACATCCGCGCTCTGGAGGCCGCAACAGGTATTGAGATTATCGTGGACGACACACCCGAGGCTATCATCTTGAGTGGCTTCGACCCCGTGCGTCGTGAGATTGCTCGTTTGGCTCTGCACCAGTTGGTAACCGATGGTCGTATCCACCCCGCCCGCATCGAGGAGGTTGTAGCCAAGGTTAAGAAGCAGATTGAGGAGGAGATTGTCGAGGTTGGTAAGCGTACCGCTATCGACTTGGGTATCCACGGTCTGCACCCCGAGCTTATCCGTTTGATTGGTAAGATGAAGTACCGCTCGTCATATGGTCAGAACCTATTGCAGCACGCTCGTGAGACTGCTAACCTGGCAGGTATTATGGCGTCGGAGTTGGGTCTGCCCGTGAAGGCTGCTCGCCGTGCTGGTCTGTTGCACGATATTGGTAAGGTGCCCGATGATGAGCCCGAATTGCCACACGCAATTATCGGTATGAAGCTGGCCGAGAAGTACAAGGAGAAGGCTGATGTTTGCAACGCTATCGGTGCCCACCACGACGAGGTGGAGATGTCATCAATCATCTCCCCCATCATTCAGGTCTGCGATGCTATCTCTGGTGCGCGTCCCGGTGCGCGTCGTGAGGTTGTGGAGTCTTACATCAAGCGTCTGAAGGAGATGGAGGATATTGCACTCTCTTATCCTGGCGTTGTTAAGACCTATGCTATCCAGGCGGGTCGTGAGTTGCGCGTAATCGTAGGTGCTGACAAGCTCTCGGATCAGGAGTCAGAGTCATTGTCACACGATATAGCAAAGAAGATTCAGGACGAGATGACCTACCCCGGTCAGGTGAAGATCACTGTCATCCGCGAGACTCGTGCTGTAAGCTACGCAAAGTAGTAGAAGCTATAATCAACCCCAAAGGGCTGTCCAACAATGTTGCGACAGCCTTTTTTTGTTGGCAGTGGAGGGCGGGCGATATATCTTTTATAATAGGGTGCTTCTGCCGTAGCCCCGTCCTCACGCATCCTTATTTATTCTCTCTTCGCGTCTGCTTTGTCGGCTCTTGCTAACAAGATATAGCCCACAAAAAAAGGTGCCCCGATGGACACCCTCAAAGAATGGTTGGTAGAGAAACGGGCCACAACGGCAGCCCGTTTGGAATGTGTTATTGTCTGTTAGAACAGGAAGCCGGTGTTGATGTAGAATGCACCGTTACCATCCTGATTCTTGATGAATTCATCCTTGCTGAACTTGCTCACGGGCAGACCATACTCGAATGCCACGATGAAGTTCTGGTTCATAATGAAGCGCAAACCACCACCCACTGTGATGTGCGGACGGTCGGCTGTGCGGTTGCCTGTCATAGCCATATACTCGTTGTACTCCTCGCGATACTTCTCCTCGCCCTTAAACGACATATCGAAGTTGCGTGTAACCATAGTACCGTCGCTAAATGCGTTCAGACCGAAGGCGATGTTCTGCTTCCAGAGTGTGAAATTAACAAAGCGCCAGCGCAACTCGGCGTTGTACGATGCCATATCAAGACCCTGCACGCGGTTGCGCATCAAACCACGGATTGTGCGATAGCCACCCATACCGTCGCGGTCGTATGACGCACCCATAACTGTGATGTAGGGCAACACATAGTAGGGAGCATCGTTGCCAATAGTACCCTCATAGTTCAGACGATATGCAAATGTAAGGATGTCATTCTTGACGATAGGCAGATACTGGCGGAATGTAGCCGAGTACTTGTAGTAGGGGATTGTTGTGCCCAACCACTTGGGAGCTACGGTGGCGTGAGCCTCTGCCCAGATACCGCGTGAGGGCGCACCCTCCTTATCGCGTGTGTCGTAGAGCAAGCCTGCGCGGAGTGTGCTGTTCCAGCCACCCTCGGCCTCCTCGTCAGAGATGATGCCCCAGTTGCGATACTGCTCGAAGAGTGTCAACTCCTCGTCGGGGAACATCTTATCCTCGTCCTTATTCTTGTTGATCTTCTCGCGGTTGATAGCACCCTGCTTGAAGTAGCTCAAGTGGTAGCCAGCCTCCCAGAAGAACTTGTTGTCCCAGATGTTGCCTGTAAGGTCGGTCTTGAAGAGCATAGCCACACGGTTGATACGATACTTCGGCGTGTAGATATAGTTCGAGTGGTTCTCCTTATCCTTGCCGAGTGCCACCATCTCGTGGTTGTAGTAAGACATATAACCGTTGAAACCGTAGAAGTCCATCGCCTTATCGTTGGTGAGCGTGAATGTCGATGACAGACGCACGCCAGGAATCAGGAAGCGGTTGTCGTAAGAAATAGTGTAGAGCTGTGAGCCCTTGGTGAAGAACGACGCCTCGAAGTACCACTGCTGACGAGTGTTGGGGTAGGCCGAGCCATCACCAAAGTCGTAGATGTTGAGCAGTGCGCCCAGCTGGAAACCCTTGTCGGCATCGAATGCCACGGCGGGCAGCGGACCGAAGTTGTAGCCCTTCTTGATGATATCCTTGCCCTCGGCGCTATCGGTTGTCTGTGCGTAGAGATTCGTTGCTACCATCAGGCAGAGTATGATTGCTAAAAGTCTTGATACTTTCATTTTCTTCTTTGTTTTATTTGTTAAATATTATCGCTCTAATCTGGGCATACTTGCTACGCAACTTCTTGTCGCAGAGCAGTCTGATGTCCGAGATACCCAATCGCAGCAGTCGCCAAGTCTCGTGCGTTACAATGGGCGCAGGCAACAGCGCCAATGTGATGGGCAGAGCCCACTGCCAGGGGAGAATGATATAGGTGATGATTGAGTAGATAATCATCAGCAGAGGCCACAACACCAGATTGAGCAAAAAGCGAATCGAGTTGCGGAAGGCGTAATCCTTCAACTTCGTGAAGATGTAGTTGCACAATAACTTGATGGGCAGCGTGAGCAGACCCGCCAATAAGCAGTAGGGCATCACGGCCAGCACGAAGAGAATCTTCAGTATGCGCGAGAGTACGGGGAACTTGATAGATACCGACGCCAAGCTGATGCGCTTCGACTTACGGATTACCGATGCCTCGTTACCGAGTTGGAGTAGTTTGGCTGCCTTCTCGGGCTCGTTCTCTTTGAGAGAGTTGATATACTCGACGGTGGCCTGGTTGGCCTGGAAGTGTGCGTCGAGGCGATTCATACGGCTGATGTTGTTCTTGCGCATAATGCGGCGCACCTGATTCTTCACCACGGCGGCGCAAATCTCGTATGTTGCGTCGTAGTCCTCGTCGTTGTTGATGTGGAAAATCGACGAGCGCATATTCTCGGCCAGAATCTCACGCACGATGTTCATCTGCTCCTGCGGCGTGTACTCGCTGTGTGAATCGATGAACTCACGCACATTGATAGGGTCGCCAATCTGGATACGCACCGTAGAGCGGAAACGGAAGAAACTGCCGTAACGAATACCTACGGGTACGATGTAGAGAGGCAGGTCGGGCATAAGTTCCTGTGCCTGGAACGCAATGCGGAAGATACCCTTCGACAGCGGCAACGACGAATACTTCGCCTGGTGCTGACCCTCAGGGAAGATGCAGAAGGGGATTCTATCGCGCAATACATCCACCGACTTCTCGATGGTCTCGTGGTTCTTCTTCACCTCGTCGAATCCGTCACGAATACGCATAATGGGCATAATCTTCAGGAAGTGAAGAATCTTGGCGTATGTGCGGTTACGGAAAATGTCGGCACGAGCCACAAATACCTTCGGCTTGTGGTCCATAGCAAGAATCACCAGCGCATCCATAAGCGCATTGGTGTGGTTGGGAGCGTAGATAACGGCTCCGTCCTGTGGAATCTTCTCACGACCCACATACCTAACTGTGCGATACGATAGCTTCAGAATGAAATCTACATAGTAACGCAGAAAGTCATACAAGGCATTGTAGTCTTGTACCTTCTTCTCTTTTTTTGCCATAAATTACTTTGAGACAGGGGTCCTACGGAACAAAAATGCTATGCTCAATCCTGAAACGATGTGCCAGATGCCCCACCACGCAGCAATGAAGAGCATACCACCATAGTGGCCGTGCCATACCTCGGGCGGGAAGATGGCGGGATTGAAGAGCAGGATAAGACCTAAACCTGAGTTTTGAATACCTGTTTCGATTGTCAGCGAGCGGCGGTCTACGACAGGCACCTTCGCCAGCAATCCTCCTACATAGCCTGTTCCCAATGCGCAAGCATTGTGCAACAGAACGATGAAGAATACATAGAAAATGTTATCCAGGAAGATTTGGAAATTCTGTGAGAATGAAACAGTCACCATTCCGATGAAGAGCAGGATAGAGAGTACCTGTGCGGGCTTGGTAATCTTCTTTGTGGCGTTGGGGAAATAACGCGCGAAGATAAGACCCAACGCGATGGGCACACCCAGCAAGAGCAGAATCTGCTGCAACATAGGCATAAAGGGAATCACCAGGAATGGGATGTCGCCCTTGATGGCAACGATTTGGCGGTAGAGATTACCCCAAAAGAAGAAGTTGAGCGGAGTGATGACGGGCGCAAACGCAGTGGTTACGGCTGTCATCGAAACCGAGAGCTCCGTGTTACCCTTCGAGAGCGAAGAGATAAAGTTCGAGATGTTACCTCCGGGGCACGACGCCACCAAAATCATACCCAACGCAATCATCGGAGTGATAAAGGGGTTGAGCGCAAGTGCGATAAGGAATGTCACGGCGGGCAAAGCAATCCACTGCAACAGAATACCTAAAATTACCGACTTGGGACGGAGAAAAACATCTTTGAAAGTCTGCACTTTGATACCAAGTGCCACACCAAACATCACGAAAGCGAGAATAATGTTCACAATGAACATTCCTCCCTCGCCAAAATTAATGCTGACTGCATTAAGGGCTTCTAACTGTTCCTTCATTTCAATAAACATTCGGCAACCTTTGGGGCTGCTTATTGGTTTAATAACTATGTCGGGCTGCGTCAATAGTGCTATTTACGCGACATTCAGGACTATCGTTCTTGCCCGAATATAGGGGTAACCCCCTGATATCCGCCACAAAAGTACCAATTATTTTTCAAAAAATACCATTTGCGGCTATAATAATGCTCTATGGTCAAGGCCAAAGTTGGCATTATTGTGAGTTTGGCGTGAGGGAAAGGTTTGATATATAGTCACTTATGTGCCGCAAAAAGAAAACAGAGCCGTCGCGACAAACTCGTCTGACGGCTCTGATAAAATGGTCTATTTGTTTTCTTTCAACCCTTTACGCGTGGCAGTTTATACCAATCGGCGGATAATCTGCTCCTTGTCGCCGTAGAGGAAGTCGATTAACGGAATCTCAATCATCGTGTATGCGCCTGGCTTCTGACGGAGAACGGCGCGCGCACCTGCCACCAGAATCTGGCTTGTCAGGCCAGGGTTGTCGATGCTCATATTGAACTCGAAACGCTGATTCTGTGTCTTGCCCGATACGCCCTTGCGTACCATATTTACGCCGTGACCCATATCCAGCAGTGCATCTACGCTCTCAACTTTTGTCACATGAGTCTCGTCGTGTACGAAGTAGGCGTCGTTCTTGATGGCGTTGGCTACGGTGTCGAAGTCGTAACCCTCCTCCAACTCGATGTAAACCATACGGCGGTGGATGCCTGTGCCCAACGGAATAGTCATCGAGAGGGCTGCCTTAACACCCTCGATAGCCTTCACGGCTACGGTGTGACCCATACTCATGCCAGGGCCGAAGTTGGTGTAGGTGATACCCTGCGGAGCGCATACCTCCAGCAGTGCGCGTACTACCGAGTCGCTTCCCGGATCCCAACCAGCCGAGATGAGTGATGCCGCATTATTCTCGCGAGCGATAGCGTCCAGACGGGCGCGAGTGTCGGCGATGGCCGAGTGGATGTCGAAGCTATCCACAGTCGAGATACCCAACTTCAGTGCAGTCTCGGCGCTCTTCTCAACCAGACGCGAGGGTGTGCAGAGGATGGCTACATCGACTTTGTCGAGTTGCTCCAATGAACTTACTACGGGATATTTGTTGTCGTTGTTCTCTGCTACTGACGATGCGCGGCGCACGATGCCTGCAACCTCAAAGTCGGGCGCAGCCTCGAGAGCCTCTACCACATACTTGCCGATATTGCCGTAACCCACTACGGCTGCTCTGATTTTATTCATAATCGTTAAACCTTATTATTCATTAACAACTAACTACTATATTGCAAAGATAGTCGCTTTTTGTTTCCGTCGCGCGTTTGCCGCCGCTTTTTTTATGATAAAATCGGGCTTATTGGTCAAAATTAGTAGATAAAATCGGTATAATCGATTGATTTACTTATATTTGTACTATTTGAGTTAGAAATGGATAAAAAGTTTGTCCAAAATGTGGGCAAAAGGCCCTCGTCAGAGATGGCTACAACGGGG
>JAFZFX010000053.1 GCA_017555695.1 Alistipes sp. | reverse complement strand
TACTCCTCCGTCACACTTTCAGTGTGCCACCTCCTCTAACTTAGAGGAGAAATTTTTATTAAATGGTTTGTCATTGCGAGAGCCGTTAGGCTCGTGGCAATCTCCCTCTTACCCAAATGAGATTAATCCACTTCGTGTCTTTTCCCTGCTCCTGCTCGGCAGAATTCAAACAAGTTTGATTCTGCCCTCGCTTACTCGCAATGTTGCCGCGTCGCGTTGCTCCTCGCAATGACATACATACCAACCATTTAACACCATAAAATATTCAATTTTTCCACTAAAATGTTTTATACGGGAAGAAAATAAGAAAACAGCTATTTTTTTAACAAAATTTTTCCTAAAACATTTTGCATAATAATAAAAAGTGTAATAACTTTACAACTGAAAATACCTTAATTTAATATTTATTACTATGAAAAAGTTATTTACCCTGCTTGCTTTATCATTGGTAATGATAGCTTGCGATAAAGAGGAGGAAAACGAGCAGCTGACTGGTTGGGACAAGATAATAGCAGAGATGGAGGAGGTTGAATTATCGGCTTTAGATGTATTAAATTCGCTTCAAGATAATGAATTTTGGGAATCTTATTTCATCGTTGGTTATTATAATAAAGATGGTGAAGTAATAGAGATTGTTCATCAATCCGAAGGTGAAGATTTATATCCTCAAATTAGAGTTCGCTTTGAAAACAATGTGATGTATCATCCTTGTAATCCTGAGGAGAGTTGCAGATTGTATGATGCTAAAGTAGTAAATGATAATCATATTGAATTTTTCTACAAAGAAAAGGCTGCGTTTGAGTGGAAAATAGTAGCCTATGATGAAAATAAGATATTGCTGGAATATTATACAAAGGGAGAACAAACACCCAATCTTGTTGACGGAAAAATATTCTTATATTCAAAATATATTTATATTCGCACAGCGTCTCCAACTATATGGTGGCAAAATGCCGTGCCTGATGAAGAATAATTTTTCTGCATAAGCTATCGACTCTCTCGCTTTCGGGCGAGGGAGTTTTTTTTACAAGAGCACATCGCGAAAGACGAAACGGAATATTATAAAGTATTATAATAACAAATAAATTTGCTTTCGACGCAAGGTTGTATTATCTTTGCAGGCGTAATAAAGTTCATTTTTTATGATTAGCAGAAGATTGCTCAGAATTAAGGTCTTGAAGGCCTTGTATGCACATCTAAAATCGGAGTCGGAGTCGTTGATGGCATCGGAGAAGACACTCGTCACATCTATCGACAAAACTTACGACCTCTATTTCCAGATGTTGTCACTCATTGTAGAGGTTGCTTCTTACGCCGAGCAGCGCCAGCAGGTGGCTATGCAGAAGCGACTCCCCACCTATGAAGATTTGAATCCCAACCGCAAGTTTGTAGAGAATTCTGTTGTGCGACTGATTGCCGACAGCGATTCGGTAAACGATTACTTGGCTTCGCGCAAACTCTCGTGGGCAAAATATCCCGAACTCATCAAGACACTCTTCACACAGTTGGAGCAGAGCGAGTACTACCAGAAGTATATGGCTTCACCCGAGCGTTCATTCCGTGAGGACTTGGCTCTCGTGACAGACTTCTACACCAACGAGTTGGAGACATCGGAGATGTTGGAGGATGTACTCGACGAGCAGTCTATCCTCTGGAACGACGACCTGGGCTTTGCGCTGGTGATGGTAACACGCACACTGTCGAATATGCGTGCATCGCACCGCGATGTGAAGGTGTTGCCCAAGTTCAAGAGCGAGGATGACCTGGAGTATGCAAAAGAGTTGTTCGAGAAGTCGGCTATCAACTTCGACCGCAACCTTGGTCAGATTGAGAAGGTGACACGCAACTGGGATATCGAGCGCGTGGCATTTATGGACAACATCATCATGGTGACAGCTATGACCGAGTTGATGTCGTTCCCGTCAATCCCCGTGAAGGTTACATTGGACGAGTATATCGAGATTGCGAAGTTCTACTCTACACAGAGCAGTAGCACATTCATCAACGGTGTGTTGGATAGAGTTGTGGCTGTACTTAACGAGGAGGGACTCATCAACAAGAGCGGCCGCGGTCTGATATAATCCGAGCAGAAGGGATGAAGAGCGCAAGGCGAGATATTGTTGCAATGGCAGCACTGCTGCTATCGGCAGGCATCTGGTCGTGTGGCACATCACCCAAGGGAGCATCGACTCCAACGAATACAAACGACAATATACAAACCATACACCTAACAGAGCAGGCACTCGAGCAGGGTCTGCGCGACACACTACGCTTTGGCCGTATGCGACAAGGCGAGGTAATTGCTAAGCAGTTGCGCATAGTGAACGACCAGAGTTGCCCCGCGGTGATACTGCGACACGCAACCTCGTGCGGATGCACAACGGTGAGATATGGGCGAAAGCCGATAGCCATAGGCGAGAGTACGACGATAGATTTCGAGTTCAACTCGCGCGGCGAAATGGGATGGCAAATGAAACTTTTGGAGTTTTATTTCGCCGAAAACGGCTCTCCGCTGAAGATTTACATCGAGGCCGAGGTGGAATAATTGGTGGATTGGTTTATAATTCGTACATTTGCGATAAGAACAAACAAAAATAAACTAATAAAAGTAATAAGATTATGATTAATTTTCTTCAGGCAGAGGCTGCAGTACAGCCTGCTGGTGGTATGAGTTTCTGGGTAATGATGTTGCTGATGGTGGGCGTAATGTACTTCTTTATGTGGCGTCCCGAGTCAAAGCGTCGTAAGGAGATGGCCAAGTTCCGTGAGGGCTTGAAGAAGGGTGACAAGATTATCACCGCTGGCGGTATCTACGGCGTTGTTAAGGAGGTTAAGCCCGGCGAGCCTACTATCTTGATTCAGGTTGATGGCGATGTAACATTGCGTATCGACAAGAATATGGTTGTTGCTGACAACTCACAGTTGCAGAAGTAATCGACCGCTTCAAAACATCAAAGCCTGCTTTGTCTGTGAACAAGGCAGGCTTTGTTATTTTTTTGGGCAACAGCAGAGGCGGCTATTGAGGCAACTCAACCTCGACCATTGCGGGGAACATATAGCGCAAATCTCCCCTATCGTCAAGCGTGCGTGCCAGATTGGCTATCGTACGAGGAAGTTTACCCTTGAAGAGTTTTTTACCCTTATAGAGGATAGTGACGGGCTTGTCGAGATTAACCATATCGTCATTTAGATAGATGGTAAGGCGTGAGTAGTCCGACGACTCGATATTGATGGTATTACCCTCGCGCGAGGCGATGACTGTTGCCTTGTGACGGCACTCATTCTCGGGAGCAGACAACCAATAGAAGGCTTTGCGAGTTACCTCCTCTTGACGCCAGACAACCTTCTCGGGATACGGGTTACGCTGGTGCTTGGCCATCCAATCTATGGCAAGCGTATCAATGCGCTCCATCCAGTGACCCTTACCCTTGATAATATGGGTTTCGTGGATATAACCTCCATTGTCGGCACGCTGTAGAGAGTCCATAATAGCACCGTGCTTAACAGCAAGCTCGTTACGATTGTATGCGGCATCGTTCTCGCCCATCCAAATCATATAGGGAGTATTACGCAGATTGACCTGCGACGCCTCGCCAGGGTGGCCCGCCATCATAGATGCAGCAGCCCATCTGTCGGCCATACGCGGAGCCATACGCCACACACCATCACCACCAGCCGAGTAGCCAAGCAGATAGACCTTATCGGGATTGACATCCATAGTGGCAACGGCAGCCTGAATAAGCATCTCGAAGAACTCATCCATCCCAGGCTTGAACCACATATTCCAATCATTCCAAGGCGCACGAGGTGCAACATATACACCCTCGTCGGGGGTGTAGAGGCGAATCTGATTGCTCCACTGTTGGTCGTTCACGCGAGCGTGAGTAGCACCACCACCGTGCATAGAGATGTAGAGGCTACGACCATCAGCGGGTTTATCGCCGTAGGTTATCGCCTTGAACTTCATCTGCAGATTACCTCGTTTGAAGGTCTCCTTCTCCAGCGCATCCTTGTGGCGCAACTGCATCTGCGCACGCCACAGAGATTCGAGCATAGAGGATGCCTCGCGGGCCTCTTCGGCGCTCAATGATTTGTTGGCAAACGACTCTTTCGAGAGCTCTACCGCCGAGAGGTTATGCTCGACCCAACGCTTTAGTTCTTTAACACTCTGCGCCGACGAGACGCTACACATTGCAACGGCAAACAATGCCGATAAAAAAACTCTATATCTCATAGCAAAACTATTTTTCAATTTCATCCTCCGTCATAAATGACATAAAGCCGAACTCATCGCGGGCACGCTGCTGCGGAAAGAGGAAGTAGATGCAAGTAGCGGTGGTCGACAACTCATCGGCGGCATTGAAAATCTCGACATCTATGGTCACGACATTGCGCATCTGCTTGACTACACGGGCACGCAGTATGATGTGGCTGTCAGTCGTATGGACGGGCTTAAGATACTTGACCTCCATACGCGAAGTGACACCAGCTGTTTGGAACTTACGAAATACCACCCAGCTAGCTATCTCGTCGGCCAAAGCAGATTGTATGCCGCCGTGCAGAGTATCGCGCCAACCCTGAAATTCGGGGCGAGGATGCCAATGGCTGACAATATAGTCGCCATCTTCGAAGAACTCCATACGCAACCCCTGCTCGGAGTTAGGGTCGCAGCCGTAACAATGGTAGGTAGGCTCATCAGCCCACGGATTAATGATTCGCTTCATATCTTTAGCGGCATTACTCACTAACTATCGACTTTAGGGCACAAGCCAACTGATCGGGGCACGATGTACCCTTACCACGACAATCGATACCCTGCAGACGAGAAATTACATCTTCGACACGCATACCCTTAACAAGTTGAGCTATGCCCTGGGTATTACCGTGGCAACCACCAATAAATTCAACGCTGGCAACAATATCACCATCCAACTCCACGACGATGGCCTGCGAACAGACTCCCGATGTGGGATAAACTACTTTCTGACTCATATTAAACAAACATTTATATTAGCAAAGATATGAATTTTCGCATAATGGAGGTTATTCCGTTGTCAAAAAAGGATAAATATCGCGACAATTTTGTACATTTGTAGAAAATTTGACTTACGATGTACGATGTTATAGTTATAGGCGCAGGAGCAGCAGGTCTGATGGCCGCAGCAACAGCCGCACGCAACGGCAAGAAGGTCCTTCTGATGGAGAAGATGGAGAAGGCTGGCCGTAAAATCAGAATTTCGGGTAAGGGCCGATGTAATGTAACAAACGCCCGTCCACCCGAAGAGTTCAAGGAGTCGATTCGCACCAATGCAGACTTCTTCGAGGTGGCATTTGCCGAGTTCAACAACAAGGCTACCATCCGCCTCATTGAGCGTCTGGGCGTAAAGCTCGAGATCGAGCGTGGCCAGCGAGTATTCCCAAAGAGCGGCAAGGCGTGGGATATTGCCAATGCTTTGACTGACTACTGCCTGGATAACGAGGTAGAGATTTCGTACAACACTCGCGTAAACAGAATCTTGACGCTGGACGGTAAGATTTATGGCGTAACATACATCAACAAGCGCGGTTTTGAGCGCAAGGTGGAGGCCGAGAATGTGATTATTTGTACTGGCGGCGTAAGCTACCCTGGCACGGGTTCTACCGGCGACGGTTACATCTTTGCAGACAGCGTAGGACACACCATCGAGGAGGTGCGCCCGTCACTCACCCCGCTGCGTACATCGCACCCCCAGCGCAAATATCTGGATGGTCTGTTGCTGAAGAATATTCAGGCACAGCTATTTGTAGAGGACGAACTGGTGAAGGAGGAGTTTGGCGAGATTAGCTTCTCGGATAGAGGTATCGAAGGTGCTGTAGCATTGCGCGTGAGCCGTGATGCTGTGGATGCACTTATTGACCAAAAGCGCGTGAAGCTGGTGATAGATATGAAGCCCGCCTTGACAGAGGAGATTCTGCAGGAGCGCATACGCCGCGAGATGGAGGAGATGCAGCCCGACGAGTTCTTCTCGGAGTTGTTGCGTAAGCTCGTTCCGAAGCACTTGGTTATGCCTATCGCACACGAGATTGATGTACACTCAAAGAACTACATACGCAAGCTTACCGATGCCGAGATTACTCGATTAATCAGAACGCTGAAGGGCTTTGTATTCCCGATTACAGACTACGCGCCGTTTGAGTATGCCGTAGTGACTGCGGGTGGTGTATGCTGCGACGAGGTGAACAAATATACTATGGAGTCGCTCAAGGTCAAGGGACTTTACTTTGCAGGTGAAGTACTCGACCTCGATGCCAACACTGGTGGATATAATCTGCAGATTGCATTCTCGACAGGTCGCCTGGCGGGTATGCTGAAGAAGTAAACACGAAATACTCTGCACCCAAGATGAAGCACACAGGACGAAACATAGCCCGACGCCTATATGGGTTGAGAAACCTACCATCGCGAATCAAGCGCGCGCGCCACTTCCGTGGACACGGCGTACATTCACCATTTGTATATGCGATAGTAAGGCAGGTGTTTATGTGTTCTGGATTTTTGAGCGATAAGCGCGATATGTACGATGCGCTCATAGCAGAGGGTGTGGCCAAGCGTCGAGCAAGAGAGTTGCAGAACCTGATGGTGCATTGCAAATATGAGACATTTGGCATAGACTCTGCATTGGAGAGTTTCGTGCAGTACGACATTGTTGTTGCAACTACAAATATCGACAGCAAGGAGTTAAAGCGTCTGGCGCAGGCTGCAACCGAGGCGGAGATTACGCTCTGCATAATGAGCCCCTCATTGGATCGTGCGCGCGATATGGCGTGCCGTGAAATTGTGGAGCAGCACCGTTGCACAACAATTGACAATAGAGGCTACTTGCTCGTATTCAACAACTATCTACCAAAACAGAAGTTCAAGTTATGAAAGTATATACCAAGACGGGGGATAAGGGCACTACATCGCTCATCGGAGGTGAGCGCGTATCGAAGTGCGATTGCCGTGTAGAGGCATACGGCTCGGTGGATGAACTGACAGCCTTTACGGCGTTATTGGCCGACAAACTATCGAAGGATGAGGCATACGAGAGCGAGGTGGCGATGCTTCGCCGCATAGAGTCGCAACTGATGACCGTAGCCTCGATTCTGGCCGTTGGCGAAGGTGGCGAGAAGTATCTTCCCGAACTAAAATCGGAGTCGATTGAGGCGCTGGAGCAGGCCATAGACACGATGCAGTCTGCGCTTCCGCAGATTACAAAGTTCACTATCCCTGGTGGTGACGAGCGCCTATCGATGGCTCACATCTGTCGCACAATTTGTCGCAGAGCCGAGCGCCAGACACTGCGTGCCGCAGAGCAGCACGATGTAGAGTGTAAGGCGATGGTATATCTCAACCGCTTGTCAGACTACTTCTATCTTTTGGGACGCACCATCACCCACCGCAGTGGCGTGGAGGAGATTCTGTGGATTCCGTAGCGGCGACACACAGCACAACGGGGCATAAGATTATACTATCTCGCTGGTGCCGTTTTGCTTAAGAGGGTAAAAAGTCATAAGATTAGCACGAGAAAAGTTTGCATTTACCATTTTTTCAGTATCTTTGCGCCCGATTTGGGGTCGCAGGGTTTTATCGTGCGGCTAAAAAGCGAACAATCAATTAAATATCTATAAACCGTAACACTATGTATTGGACTTTAGAGTTAGCATCGAAGTTGGAGGATGCACCATGGCCTGCAACAAAGGAGGAGTTGATTGACTACGCTATTCGCTCTGGTTCTCCGCTCGAGGTACTTGAGAACCTGCAGGAGATTGAGGATGAGGGTGATATCTACGAGTCTATCGAGGACATTTGGCCCGACTACCCTTCAAAAGATGACTTCTTCTTTAACGAGGAGGAGTATTAAAAAACTGATTAGCCAAGCACTTGGCAATCAAACAATTAAAAAGGCAAGAGTTTTATAACTTTTGCCTTTTTTCATGTTTTTAGGGGTATTTTTGGTGTATAAGTTACGCATTAGTTACGCATTAGGTATTCCCTTTTGGTGGAAGGAATAGGAGTAGTAAAAAAAGTCCGACATCTACCCTATCCGTGTCGCACAAAAAAAAAATATTCCGTCTGACCACAAGATCAGACGGAATACGCCAAAATTATGAAGAATAAATCATTTTAATCTTCTGCGCCTACCCTATCGTCCGAGGAGAAGGGTTGCGCCGTGAATTGAACTAAATAGCATCTGTAACGCTCCACGCAAAGGCACGCAAGCCCTGCTTGTGGTTCTCGTTATCGAGTTGCTTGAGGCGCTGCAAAAACTCGTCAGCCTTAGCATCCTCCATAATCGAGATGAGCGCAGAGTTCATAGTCGGCCAAGCGTGGTTACCCAAGTGGGGCTCGCCTGTGTTAGAGCCCTTACCAATGAGCTCCTCCCAGCCGGTGAAACCGCTAATGTTCAACTCCTTCATTATATCGATAACCGCGTCGTACATCGACTGGTTACAAGCCATAAATACTGCTTTCATAATACTCTCTTAATAATATTAGTTTTGAGCCTTACGCATAAGCTTCTCGCGACGAAGCTCGCCGTGAATAGCGAATGAAGAGAAGAGTGTCGGGATAAGAATCAGGGTAACAAGCGTAGAGAACGACAGACCCCAAGCAACCGACATACCGAGTGAGTTCCACATCTCAGAACCTACACCACTACCGATAGCCATAGGCACCATACCCAACACAGTGGTAAGTGTAGTCATCAAGATAGGACGCAAACGGCTCTTACCTGCTGTAACTACAGACTCCATAACACCCATACCACGCTCGCGGCAGAGGATAGTGTAGTCCACCAACACGATACCGTTGTTCACCACGATACCGATAAGCATCAAGATTCCGAGCAATGCCATAATGTTCAACGGAGTGCCTGTGATAGTCAAACCGATAATAACACCCACAACGGCAAACGGCAATGAGAACATAATTACGAAGGGGTAAGTGAGTGACTCGAACTGCGAAGCCATAATCACGAACACCAAGACAACCATCAAAATCATCAACAGAATAAGGTCACCGAATGTCTCCTGCTGATCCTCGTAGGTACCACCAATCTGCCACATAAAGCCTGCGGGCATATTGATAGAAGCCATACCAGCCTGTGCCTCGCTAACAAGGTCGCTCAATGCATAACCCGATGCAACAACACCAGAAACGGTGACATAACGCTCACGATTCTTACGAGTAATTGTAGGGGGTGTAGAAGCCTCCTTCACTACGCCGATATCACGAATCTTGAGACCCTGACCCATCTGGTTGTAGATGATGATATTCTCGATATCCTCCAACGACTCACGGAACTTGCGGTCGTAGCGAACGCGGATATCGTACTCGTCACCATCCTCACGGTAGAATGAGGTAACAGAACCATTGATACGGTTACGCAAGTATGTTGATGCAGTAGTTACATCCAGACCTGCACGAGCCAATTTCTCGAGGTCGAAATCGACATGATACTCGGGGGTGTACTCGTCACGAGAGATAGTCACCTCAGAGCAACCCTCCATATTACGGAACATCTGGGCAACCTGCTCGGCCAAAGCATCTGATGTATCGAAGTCGTAACCATAAATCTCGATATCTACAGATGACTTACCACCCATACCGCCGTTACCACCCTCGGTTACGGTGTACTTGTTGATAATTGAGTACTCATCAAACATCTTACGCAGACCGTCACCAATCTCGCGGATACCGATGTTACGCTCGGTCTTCTTCACGAAACGCAAGTTCATAGAGATGATGTGAGTACCGTTGTTCTGCAATGAAGCAAATACATTATCTGTATCAGCCTGACCCTCACGAACACTGACATTCAAAAGTGCATCGCCATAAGTCTTCTGGATACGCTCGCTCAACTCCAAAGCCAACTCACGAGTGATATCCTGACGAGTACCTGCGGGCAACTGGATTGTAGCCGAGATAGAACCACTATCCTGCACGGGGAAGAACTCAGTCTTCATAGATGGAGCAAGAGCAGCAATAATACCCGCAAAGAGAGCCACAGCACCCAAGATGATAGTCTTGCGATGGTTTACACACCAGTGGAGGATACCGCCGTAGAAGTTGTTGAAACGCTCCATAACGGCATCAATCTTACCCTGGAACCAAGCCTTCTTAGGATTGAGCTTCATCATCATTGAGCAGAGTACAGGAGTAAAGGTAACGGCTGCAATAGTAGATACGGTAAGTGTGATTGTTACCATCCAACCCATTGAGTTGAACAATACACCAGCCATACCCTGTACCATTGTCAAGGGAAGGAATACCGCAATAGTAGTCAATGTACCACCAATTACCGAGATACCCACCTCCTTGGTTGCGAAGATAGCAGCCTGACGAGGCTTGGCGCCACGGTCGATGTGAGAGGTGATGTTCTCCAATACTACGATGGCGTTATCCACAACCATACCGATGGCAATAGAGAGCGACGACATAGTGATAATATTGAGCGTCTCGCCTGTTGCAAAGATATAGATGATGGCAGCCAACAATGAAATGGGGATAGTCAGCACGACAACGATAGTTGCACGCCAGCGACCCAAGAAGAGGAACACAACCAACATCACGAGCAGGAAGGTGGTGATAATGGTATCACGCAAAGAGTGTACTGTCGAGGTGATGTTGTCTGAAGTATCCATAATAGTGAAGAGCTCGACATCGGTAGGAAGGTTGCCCTTGATCTCGTCGATGTAAGCACGAACACTGCGAGCGATCTCTACAGAGTTAGCACCCGACTTCTTCTGGATGATAATCATACCACCCTGACCACCGTTGTTGTAAGCCTCCTGAATACGCTCCTGAACGGTATCGTTGATAGTAGCCACATCGCTCAAGAGGATGGGCGCACCATTACGATAACCTACGATGAGGTTATACATCTCGCTGGGATCCTCAAACTCGTGGTCCACACGCAAAGAGTAGGCGTTAGAACCCAAGTCGAATGAGCCCGCGGGGGTATTGCGGTTAGCAGCAGCGATGGCAGATGAAATCTGTTCGATAGTCAAGTTGTAGGCCTCCAACTTGTTGGGGTTACAATATACCTGAATCTCGCGCTGGGGAATACCTGCGATAGATACTGTACCCACACCGTCTACACGAGCCAAGGGGGTAACAATCTGGTCGTCGAGAATCTTATAAAGACCCGACATACTCTCCTTAGCGGTAACACCCACCATCATCACGGGGATCATATCAGATGAGAACTTGAAGATGATAGGCTGACTTGTACCGTCAGGCAGAGTAGACAACATATCGAGCTTGTCGCGTACATCGTTGGCCAAGAGATCCAAGTCGTAGCCATACTCGAACTCGAGTGTTACAACCGAGAGATTCTCCTTCGATTGCGATGTGACATCCTTCAGGTGGTCTACACCATTGACGACATTCTCGATGGGGCGAGTGACATTATTCTCGATATCCTCGGCACTCGCACCGGGGTAAGTCGTCATCACCATCATAGCGTTAGACTCGATATCGGGGAAGAGGTCGATACCCAGACGCGACAGCGACACACCACCCAAAATCATAATCGTCACGAAGAGGATGATGGTGGTAATTGGGTTATTGACCGATGTTTTATATATATTCATCGTTTAGTGATTTTCTCGTTAAACAATAGTACTTCGATGCGCTGAAATTACTCCTGAACACGCTCAACAGCGAGACCATCCTTGAGTACTGACTGGCCAGTTACAACAACCTGATCGCCATCAGCCACACCGCTCAAAACCTCGTACTTGTCCTGCATACGACGACCCAGCTCAACCTTCTGGTATGATACTGTACCGTCGGCCTTATATACATAGATGTAACGCTCACCAGAACCAAGCATCTTAACAACCGAACGGTCGGGCACAACTATATTCTGACGAGTACCGTAGGTCAAAGTCACACGAGCATACATACCAGGCTTGATAAGCTCCTTGTTGTTGGGGATAACAACCTCAACGGGGAATGTGTGAGTAGATGAATCGATTGCGGGGTTGATGCGGTTAATCTTACCCTCGAACTTCTCACCAGGAAGTGCATCAAACTCGATGCTCACGGGCATACCCTTCTTCAAGTAAGAGTAGAGGCTCTCTGATACTGAGATGATAACCTTCACGGGGCGAATCTGCTGCACCACGAAGATAGGCTGACCAGCAACCATATCGCCGTTGTCGTAGTTACGAGCAGTAACAACACCCGAGATGGGTGAAACCAAAGTGGTATTCTCCAAAAGATTCTCATAAGTGAGCTTGGCAACCTCGTATGAAGTCTTTACAGCCTCCCAGCTGGCCTTTGACTCACCACCAAACTTATAAAGCTCGTCAGAACGCTCGAAAGCGGCCTTGCTGTTCTCAAACTGAGCCTTGGCCTGTGCCAATGCAGAGTCGTCCATCTCGGCAACCTTCTGACCAGCGGCAACACGGTCACCAACATCAACCAACACGCGCTTGATGCGACGAGCCTGTTGGGGTGTGATATTATTTACTGCGAAGCCCTCTACATTACCAGTAAATACGCTCTGCATATCTACATCCTGCAGATGAACTACCTCGGTAGTTACTTTGGGCTTAACAACCTCTACGGGCTGCTCTGCCGTCTCGGCACTCTTCTTACTCTGGCAAGCAACACTTGCTACACATACACCGCAAACAAGCAGTGAACGAACCATTGAATTCATTTTCATATCTTATTCTCTGTTTTTAGTTTTCCTGTGAATATGTACCCTTAATCTTATCCAACGACACCTGGTTAATCAGGTAGTTGAAAATGGCTGTGCTACGCGACAACTCGGCCTGTGTATAAGCCAACTGCGAATTGTCAACATCGACCAATGTGCCGCCACCAACCTCGTAGCGCTTAACGGCGATGTCATAACCACGCTTGGCCTGCGAGATATTCTCCGACGAGGCGTGATACTGCTTGAGGCTTGTCTGCATATTGCTCTCATACTGCATAACTGCTGTGTGCAACTGACGCTCGGTATTCTCGCGCTGCAACTGCAGAGTAGTGAGGCTAATCTTGGCCTGATTGATTTCTGCACGACGCTTACCGCCCGAGAAGATAGGCACATTGAGCGACACCAACGCAGTAGATGAACCCATCCACTTATACTTGGCCAAAGCCAAAGTCTCGTCCATAGCGTTCACCATATAGTTGATTGAGGCGCTGAGTGAGGGAAGATTGGCTGCACGCTTCATCTTAAGCGACTGGTTAAGCATACGCTCCTGAATGTCGAACTGACGCATTGTAGAGTTGTTAATCAACGATGCGCTCTCGCCAATGCGGCTGCTCATCTTTGACTCATAGTCAGCAAGTGTACCAGCACAGTCAATCTGCTTGTCCAAATCAAGACCCAACAGAGCCTTCATCTGCCACAAAGCCACGATTATAGAGTTCTCGGCCTCGAAGACATTGGGCTCGGCATTGCTTACGCTAACCTTTGAACGGATGAAGTCATACTCTGAAACAGCACCTACAGAGTACTTCTTCTCGACAATCTTGTGATTCTCAACAGCGTTGTCGTAAACACGCTTGTAAACCTCGTATGAATCCTTTGCCAAAAGCACCTGATAGAAGGCCTTTGACACCTGCTCAATCATATCGATGCGTGAAGAACGAGCCTGCTCAACAGCCAACTCGACATTCATAGCCGAAAGCTTTAGTGACTTCCACAACTGCGCATTAACCAAAGGCATTGCAGCCGAAAAACCGCCCGACATTGTGTTGGTGGTACCCATCTTTACGGTCTGACCCATAATGTGGAACGAAGGCTTCTCGATGTAACGCTGGTAAGAACCGCTGGCCGAAATCTCGGGCCACAACGCAGCATAAGTACCCTTCTTGGCATACTGCTTAGTGAGGATTGTCTCATCGGCAATCTTAACCGTAGGGTTCTCGCTCAATGCAATCTCGAGGGCCTGATCCAGAGTCAGAACCAATACTCCCGACTCCGATGCAGCACTCGCTGTCTCCTGTGCCTTGACTGGCACCATTGCGATACCACAGAGCATCGTCAATGTAAATAAGAGAGTTTTCATCTTCATAAACTGTAAAAATTATTATTTTCTTTATTAATTAATTTCCTTACCACTAAGTTCCTGACGGCGCTCCTGAAGTGTCTTGGGACGGGGCTCACGCAAAAGAATCTCGTCAATGAGTTGCAAACCTTTCACCGTAGAGAGTCCTCGCAGGAAGTTTACGACCATCGCGCCAAATGCCTCCTCTCGGGTGACACCAAAAGGCAACGAAAGTTGCATATCGGTCACAAAGGCATTCATTGACATAAAGAACAGGCGAGTCATAAGCTCTACATCTACCGTAGGGTCGATATAGCCCTCCTCGAGACATTTGTCGAGGGCGTAGTGCAAGTCCGACAAACTGCGCTCGTAATTTACCTTCTGCACACGCTCAAAGACGCTGGGGTAAAACTTTTTCATATTGTAGGCAAGTCGCTTACCCATCTCGTCCACACTGCCATAGCTGATGAGCAAACGGACACTCTTTAGCAGTCTCTCAATCATATTGCTGCATCCCTGCACCTGCTCGGCCAAGTTTGCATAACGCTGATCCATCAGGTGGATTACACTCTGATAGAGCAACTCCTCCTTGTCGCCAAAGAGTTCGTAGAGCGTACGCTTTGACATACCCAAGGCCGTTGCGACATCGTCCATTCGCACCGACTTTATACCCAAAGTCATCATCATCTGTGACACATGGTCTACTACCTTCTCTCGTTGAGTCATAATTACGCTAAATTAACGAGTGCAAATATACCTAAATAAAACTCAAAAACAAAAAAAGTTTTCAAGTTTTAGCGTTTTCGATGAATTTATCATACAAATATACCAAAAACACTGATTGCGAAAAGATAATTTGCCGTTTGCAGGCATAGTTTATCTACAAATAAAACCATTTCGATGGCTGAATATTTCGTAATTTTGGTTATATTTGCTTTTGAATAGGGTCTCTGCGTAGCACGCCTACAGTGCGGAGGCTGACTAACAAAAAATAATATCGAATTCGATTATGGGTGTAGACCGAAATTTAAGACATATAGAGAGCGACTCTGATTTTGAAAACAAGATTCGCCCACAAGAGTTAAGCACCTTTTCGGGGCAGGATAAGATTGTGGAGAATCTCAAGATTTTCATCAAGGCCGCACTTATGCGTGGCGATTCGTTGGACCATGTCTTACTGCACGGCCCTCCGGGATTGGGTAAGACCACATTGGCAAATATCATTGCCAACGAGATGGGAGCGCAGTTAAAGACGACATCAGGTCCCGTACTTGACAAACCTGGTGACTTGGCTGGTTTGCTGACAAACCTCGATGCGGGAGATGTACTGTTTATCGACGAGATTCATCGCTTAAGTCCTATTGTGGAGGAGTATCTCTACTCAGCAATGGAGGATTATAAAATTGATATCGTATTAGACAAAGGCCCATCGGCCCGTTCAATTCAGATTGAGCTTGCACCGTTCACTCTCGTGGGAGCAACTACGCGCAGTGGTCTGCTCACATCACCCCTGCGTGCCCGCTTCGGCATAAACTGCCACCTGGAGTATTACGACACTGGCGTATTGAGCGGAATTGTTAAGCGCTCGGCCCGCATCATCGACATCTCAATTGATGATGATGCAGCGTGGGAGGTGGCTCTGCGTTCACGAGGTACACCCCGTATCGCAAACGCCTTGTTGCGCCGCGTAAGAGACTTTGCAATGGTGAAGGGCGAGGGACACATCGACCTACCGATTACACGCATTGCATTGCAGGCGCTAAACATCGATTCGCGCGGTTTGGACGAGATGGACAACAAGATTCTCGGCACGATAATCGAGAAGTTCAAAGGTGGCCCCGTTGGACTCAACACCATAGCTACCGCCGTTGGCGAGGAGGCTGGCACGATAGAGGATGTGTATGAGCCGTTCCTAATCAAGGAGGGATTCATCAAGCGTACGCCCCGAGGCCGTGAGGCAACGGAGCTGGCATACAAGCATCTGGGGTTGGCAATGCAGACCGACGACGGATTGCTGTTTTAAGCTGAGGTAACAACTAAAAACTATAACTTACTATGAAGAAATTAACAATGTTGGTATGCTCGCTCTTTCTATCGGGCGTAGCATTGGCTCAAAGCCCCAAGGGAGAGCCGGTTATCCCTGTATATCCCGCATTGCAGGATGAGGGTTCATTCTCGATGATTATGGTTCCCGACCCGCAGAGCTATACAAAGTTCGCAGCCAACCAGCCGCTCTTTGATTTGCAAACTGCGTGGGTGGCACAAAACATCAACCGTCTTAACATCAAGGCCGCACTCTTTACGGGTGATATGGTTGAGCAGAACAACAAGCAGATTTCAGCACCGCTGCCTAACGACTACAACGGCGACCAGACTGGCCGTCAGCAGTGGGAAGCTGTATCGCGTGCGTTGAGCCGTTTGGACAACCGCCTACCCTACATCGTAGCGCAGGGCAATCACGACATCGGCTACATCACAGCAAATGCTCGCTACTCGATGGCGCCCGAATTCATTCGCCCCGAGAGAAACATCACATTCGAGAAGACATTGGTTTCTACTTGCGAGAACTATCAGGGCATCCACACAATGGAGAACTCGGCTTATGAGTTCATCAGCGAGAGCTGGGGCAAGCTTCTGGTTATTACATTCGAATTCGCTCCTCGCGATGAGGTTATAGAGTGGGCTAAGGCACTGACTCAATCAGACAAGTACAAGAATCATAAGGTGATTATCCTCACACACTCGTGGTTGGATACCGCAGGCAACCGCATCAAGAACGAGGGTTACACACTGCGTCCCTGCAACTGGGCCGAAGATGTATGGCAGAAATTGGTATATGAGTCAAAGAATATCGCTCTGATTCTGTGTGGTCACACTGGCGCAGCTCCGAAGATTGCTGACAATGTAGAGGCTACGAACTATCAGCCCACATCATCGTATAGAGTAGATAAAGCTGCCGACGGCCGCAACATCCCACAGATGATGTTCAACTCACAGCAGGGCGACGGCGATTGGAACGGCAATGGTGGCGACTGCTGGCTGAGAATCCTGGAGTTTAAGCCCGACGGCAAGACCATCAGCGTGCGTACATTCTCGCCGCTCTTCGCTCAGTCACGCTTGACAAAGCACCTGGCTTGGCGCACAGCCGAGTACGATCAGTACGACATTGTAATCGAGTAACGACTACATAGTTAAACAGAAAGAGGCGGGTAATTCCCGCCTCTTATTGTTTAGTTACCTACAGAAGGATTACTTGCAAGCAATCTTCTCTACACGGCGAATATGACGACCACCCTCAAACTCGGTATTGAGGAATGTATCTACGATAGCCATAGCCTCATCGTTAGAGATAAAACGAGCGGGCAACACTACCACATTAGCATCGTTGTGCTGACGGATAAGAGCTGCAACCTCGTTGTTCCAGCACAAACCAGCACGAACAGCCTGGTGCTTGTTGAGTGTCATAGCCATACCCTCGCCAGAACCGCACAGACCGATACCGCGCTTGAGCTCACCATTCTCGATAGACTCAGCCAATGCGTGGCCGAAATCGGGGTAGTCGATGCTCTCCTCTGAGTGTGTACCAAAATCAACAACCTCATAACCCTTTGTAGAGAGGTAACCTACCAAAAACTCCTTCATTTCGTAACCTGCGTGGTCGCAGGCAATACCCAATTTTTTCATATTGTAAGTGTTTATAATTTTTCTTGCCACAAAATTAAACATTTTTCACAGTTTTTGACCACCTTGGGCGCTATTTTATTGGTGAATAGTTATTTTTGCGGCGTGAAAATCGTTTTAGTCATATTAGGAGCAATCTCGTTGGGGTTAGCGATAGCTGGAATCTTCCTTCCGCTGTTGCCAACCACTCCTCTTTTATTGCTCTCGGCGTGGTGCTTTGTACGCAGTTCTCCACGACTCTACGAGTGGCTGATTAACCACCCACACCTCGGGCCTTACATTCGCAACTTCCGTGAGCATCGCGCAATACCGCTACGCGTGAAGGTGGTGTCGGTAACGCTCGTATGGCTGACCATAGGTTACTGCATCGTGAGCGTATGCAGTGGTATGATATGGCTACAGATTCTGCTCTTTGCGATGGCGGCAGCCATCACCTATCACATACTATCCTACAAGACGCTCAAGAGTTAAGCCTCACCTTTGAGCATCATCTCTCGCCAGCGCCTATAGCCAACAATGGCCAGCACCGAGTAGAGGCAATAGAGCGAGGCCGTAAGCGGAATATCTTTATATAGGTAAAGCCCTACGGTCACAACATCCACCACAAGCCACACCAGCCACTGCTCGATATATTTACGCGAGAGCATCCAATAGGCCACAATACACATTGCCGTAGTCATTGAGTCCCAAAACGGCACATTGCTATCGGTAAAGGCCACCAGCAACATATAAATAGAGGTATGTAGCATAGCATAGACTGTAGCGATACGCCACCACAAAGTTCGGGGCGTATGATTGATGGATAGTTGTTTATCTTCGCGCCCGTGCGAACCACTACCCCGCCACATAGCCAGGCCATAAAGACCCGCCAGCACATAATAGACCTGCATAGAGCAGTCGGCATAGAGTCCCGAGCGGAAGTAGAGCACACCGTGAACAACGGGCATAATAATGCCCACAACCCACAGCCAGATGTTAGCTCTATATTCGAGGTAGAGATACAATAGGCCGAGAGCGACACCTATTATCTGAAGCGCAAGTTTCCAATCCATCAGTAATATCGTTCAATTAAAATTTCACACTCACATTAGCCAATATATGCAACATAGCCTGCGGGAAGTAGTAGGCCTCGTCGTAGCGCTTGCCGTTCCACATATAGGAGTAGCCGTAGCCATTGTTGCAATATTCACGGTTAAGAAGGTTGTATATATTCACTCCGAAGCGCACCTTTCGCTCGGAACGCAGCGAGAGAGTATAGGCAAGCTCGAGGTTGGTGACGGTGTAAGCATCTAGCGTCAGCGCTTCAATCTCGTTATTAGTGAAGTACTGCTTACCGATATACTGGGTGCGGATAACAGCCTCTGCGCCACGATAGTGAAAATCGGCATAGGCCGACGCAATAATATCGGGCGAATAGGCAATGGTCATTCTGCCGAGGTTTTGACCATAGGTGGGGCTGTCGGCAAGCAGGTCGATGTAGTTGAGAATCTTATTACTACTCCAGGTGGCACTACCGCCCAATGTTAACCACTGCGTAGCGTGCAGAGCTGCCATCATCTCCACTCCATAGCGGTAGCTATCGGGAACATTGACATTCAGCGCATCGGACGAGTCGTTCACCATTCCCGTAGGGATAAGCTGGTCACGGTAACGCATATAGTAGAGGTTAAGACCGAGGCTCAAGCTGCGAGAGGCAAAGTTATAGCCCAACTCATAGTCATACAGACGCTCGGGCGAGGGCATAGTGTCGTCAGATGAAAACATATATCTGTCGGTAAAGTCCGAGCGAGTAGGCTCCTTGTGCGCAATGGCGGCCGAAAGATAAATGTTACTATTGGCTGAAAAGGCGTAATCGATACCCAAACGAGGATTCAAGAAGTGGTATTTTTCGTCAATATCGATTGGCTGCATCTGCATACTATTCCAATCGAAATTATCGTTCACACCCCACGCGCGATAGCCGACATAGCGATACTGCAAATCGGCCGAAAGAGTAAGGCCCGACAGAGGTTGCCAAGAACTCTTGACAAAGAGATTGGCATCCTGCTTCTTCACATCGTTATCGTACCAGCGGCCATCAATCGGGCTATTAGACCAACCCTCGATCCAATCAATCTCTCCCCAATGCGGGCAGGTGTAGTAACTCCACGCGCCACCCATCAGCAGAGAGAGGTGGTCGGCTGTATAACCTGCCGTAGCGTTGATGCCCGCCGTATGGTTACGCATAATCTTGCGGCGCACAATATCGGCCTCAATGGAGTAATCAGCAACACCGAGATTGGTATATTCGAGCAGTGTGCGGTCGTCCTTATACTGCTTGTAAAAGCCGTAGCCATAGGTGTAATAGCCCGTAAGATTCATCACCCAGCTATCGTTTGGACGATGATTGATGATGAGTTGATTGTTAATCTGAAGATAGTTGTCGGTCTGGTCGTCGTAATAGTTTACACGAGTGCCGTCTGCCAAAACATAAGGTCCGTCGGGGGTCTCATACTGACCCTCGGTATGGTAGCGACGGCCATAGAGAGCCATCTCCTCTTTTGTTGCGCCCGTATATGTAAGATTAGTCTTGGCCTTACCACCAAACGAAAGTAATTTAACACTTGTACGAGAGCCGTAGTGCGCTCCCTGCAAAAGATAGGACTTAAGGTCGGTGGCGCCACGCTCGACATATCCATCCGAGCCAATATGCGAGAGGCGAGCATCTACTACCCAACCGCCCTTCATCATACCCGAACCAATGTGCAGACTCTGCTTGTTGGTGTTATACGAGCCGTAAGACAACGACACATCTCCACCAAACTCGGTTGTAGCGGCAGCCGTAGTCATACTTATCGCACCACCAAATGCACCCGTGCCATTAGTGGAAGTGCCCGCACCACGCTGCACCTGCATATCGCCCACTGCCGAGATAAGGTCGGGCGTGTCGTACCAATAGGTGGAGTGAGAGTCGGGGTTATTCAGCGGCATACCGTTGATTGTGACATTGAGTCGCGTAGCATCACTGCCTCGCATACGCACCGATGTAGCGCCGATACCGATACCCGTCTCGTTAGTAGCCAGCATAGAGGGGGTAAGAGCCAGCAATGACGGGATGTCGAGGCCATAGCTGTTTTTCTGAATCTGCTCTTTACTAACATTGGTGTGAGCTACAGACGAAGACTTCTTGACACGCGTTGAAGCCACCTCTACGAGTTCAACATCGTAATGGCGCAACGAGTCATCATTAATGTGTGGTTGATTGGCCTTGGCCGTTGCCAGCTGGGTGTGCGACACGATGAACGCACCCACAAGCGCGAGTGGAAATAGAATCCTTTTCATAACTTTTAATTAATAGTTAATTAGTTAAAAACACGAAAAGGGGATTGAATGTTGATTATGCATATCCCGGTCTCAGCATTACCCGTATCCGGTTCAATGGGTATAATCTCAGCCTGATAGTAAGGCACCCCTTATGATTATCTGCGGCAAAGGTAATACTTTTTCAGGAAAGTTGTTGCGGTTAATGTAAATTTTATTTCGGATGGCTAATAGCGCTACCCCACTTACAACACACAGAAAATAAAAAAGGGCGCGCAGTCAATGACTTGCTCGCCCTATTGTTTGGTCATTTCGGCAACCTCAGTAGCCGTTATTTTATATTCACCATATTTACGATAGATCTCTCGGCCGCAAGGCGAGTAGGCTCGTCAAGCACCACCTCGGGGCTCTCGTTCTCCAGACAGCTGATAATGTTCTCCAGAGTAACCATCTTCATATAGTGGCACTCGTTACAACCACAAGTGGAGTCAATCGGAGGTGCAGGGATAAAGGTCTTGTCGGGGCACTGCTTGCGCATTTCGGCCAAGATACCAGCCTCGGTTACCACGATGAACTCAGTAGCCTCCGACTCGTTGCAATAAGTAAGGATGCCAGCCGTAGAACCTACATAGTCAGCCACCTCGGCAATATAGGCCTTACACTCGGGGTGTACAACAACCTTGGCTGCGGGATGCTGACGCTTCAGCTCGAGAATCTTCTCTAATGAAAACTCCTCGTGAACGGTGCAAGCACCATCCCAGATAACCATATTATCACGACCTGTAAGTTTCTGGATGTATGCGCCCAGATTTCTGTCAGGGGCAAAGATTATGGGTTGCTCACTGGGGATACTCTCCACAACCTGCAACGCATTTGACGATGTACAGCACACATCGGTGAGAGCCTTCACACCCACAGAGGTATTGACATAAGATACAACCTTATGGTCGGGATACTTCGCCTTGAAAGCTGCAAAGTCGGCCGCATCACAAGACTCAGCCAATGAACAGCCAGCCTCGGGCACAGGGATAAGCACCTTCTTGTCGGGAGATAACACCTTGGCTGTCTCGGCCATAAAATTCACTCCAGCAAAGAGGATTGTTCCAGCCTTGATGTCGCGAGCCTTGATTGACAAAGCCAGCGAGTCACCCAGAAAATCGGCCACCTCCTGCACCTCGTCACGGGTGTAGTAGTGAGCCAATATGACAGCATCCTTCTCTTGCTTGAGCTGCTTGATGCGTGCAATAAGTTCTTCGCGTGTAGCCATAATCGTCTATAAAAACCTATTCTACCTGAATATTCATACTTATATCCATAGCCTTAACGGTATGGGTAAGCGCACCTACGCTGATGTAGTCCACACCCGTAGCTGCAACCTCCTTCAGACGGGGGATATTCATATTACCCGACGCCTCGGTCTTGATGCCCTTGTCGGCAGCCTTGATAATCTCGACAGCCTCTGTCATTGTGGCGTTATCCATATTGTCGAGCATAATGATGTCGGCACCAGCAGCAATAGCCTCGCGCACCTCGTCGAGGTTGGTAGTCTCAACCTCAATCTTAATATCGGGAGTGATATTGGCACGAACCTGCTCAACAGCCTTTGTGATACCACCAGCCATCTTGATGTGGTTATCCTTAATCATTGCCATATCGTAGAGGCCCATACGGTGGTTAGTACCGCCGCCGTGCTTAACAGCCATCTTATCCAACACACGCAGACCAGGTGCAGTCTTGCGAGTATCGAGCAACTCTGTGTGAGTTGCAGCCAACTCCTTCACATACTTGGCAGTCTCGGTAGCGATACCGCACATACGCTGGAAGATGTTGAGCGAAAGACGCTCGCCACGCAATAGCGTAGGATAGGTAGCCTCGATTTTCAGAATCACATCGCCCTTCTTAACAAAGTCGCCATCGTTGAAATAGGGAGTGAAAACTGCATCGGGCTGGAAGTAGTCGTAAACCATCTTAACGATGCTCAAGCCCGAAATAACACCCTCCTGCTTGGCAGTCATTGTTGCCACAGCATTCATCGTTGCGGGGATGATAGAGTCGGTTGTCACATCGCCCGTATTAATATCCTCCTCAATACCGAGGTCGATTAACTTCTTGATTAAATTCTCGTACTGCATAGTTGTGTAGTATCTAAAAATTGAAACAGTTGGCATTTACCTCTGCCGTTGTAATATCTTTTCCTTTCTGTTGTACCGAGTGTACTGCAAAAGCCTCATCGGCACAAGCGTAATCCTCTCGATAATGACCGCCTCGGCTCTCCTTACGCATCAGCGCAGGGGTCATAATGAGCGACGCTACAGTGAGCAGTCGGCGTGAAGCCTCCTCGTAGAACTCACGGCACTCGCCTCCCCTCGCGGCAACTCGCTCTTCGAGCTGAGCCTTCAGAGCGGCAATTTTGTTAAGACCTTTGGTCAGACCCTCTTCGCTACGGACAATGCCGGCGTAGCGATTCATAATATTTGAAATCTCGCTTTTGAGTGCTACATAAGCCTCGCTGTTGGCATCGTCGCGGCAGAACTTCTTATCGAAATGGGGAGTCTGCAACGCCTGACCCACCTGAACTGAATCCTCGACAGCGCGGTTAGCGAAAACGAGGCACTCGATAAGAGAGTTTGAAGCCAGACGGTTAGCACCCATAATACCCGTAGCGGCAATCTCTCCGCACACATACAAGCGGCCGATGTCGGTTCTACCATTAAGGTTTGAGGCGATACCACCCACGGTATAGTGTGCTGCAGGTGCTACGGGAATCTCCTGCGTAAGGTCGTGACCATACTCCTTGCACTTAGCCTGAATACCAGGGAAGCGCTTGAGAATCTTTGCGCTATCGAGGTGGCGAAGTGAGAGAGTCACATTGGGCACACCATCCTTCTGCATCTGCTTGAAGATTGAGCGAGCCACAATATCGCGCGGAGCCAACTCTGCCAACTCGTGAATGGGCACCATAAAACGGCGACCACGCTTATCGAGCAGATGTGCGCCCTCGCCTCTCACGGCCTCGCTGATGAGTATAGCTTTGGTAGAATCTTTCTGATAGAGTGCCGAGGGGTGGAACTGGATAAACTCCATATCGACGATACGGCAACCAGCATTGTAAGCAATAGCAAGACCGTCACCCACTGTTGTTTCGGGGTTGGTGGTACGTGCATAGATAGCCGATGTACCGCCCGAAGTGAGGAACACATGGTTGGCGTAGAGCAACACCTCGCTACCATTGTCGCTACCCTCTGCGGCAAGTTTTTCATTCTCGCTCCAGCATCGCACGCCATAGCATACACCATCGCTAATGAGCAAATCGAGCAGAGTGGTATTCTCGAAAACCTCGACATTTGGTCGCTCGGCAACCTTCGAGATGACAAACTCGGTGGTCCACTTACCAGTAGAATCACCTCCTGCGTGCAAGATACGGCGTTTGTGGTGGCCACCCTCCAGACCGAGAGCCAGCGCACCGCCCTCGGTGTCGAACTTCATTCCTTCGGCAATGATTTCAGCAATACGGTCGGGACCGTCATTAACCAAAATATCAACCGACGCCTCCTCGCACAAACCACGACCTGCAATCAGGGTATCAGATTTGTGAATCTGGGGATCATCGTCACAAGCCGTCACAACGGCTATACCACCTTGAGCATTAAATGAATTACTTTCGCGCAACAGTGATTTCGTGATGATAGCGACACTACCCTTGAATGATGCCTTATACGCAGCATACAAACCCGCAAGGCCACTACCCACGATTATGTAATCAAACTTATGCATTTTACTCTATGTATATAATGATGCAAATTTATCAAAAAAAGTCTAAAAACACTGAATAAACGCAAATAAAAGTAGGGCAAACGCTATATTTTTATTACTCAACACGCTTTTTGAGCCTTTTCCGCTCGCCTATGGAGAGAAAACAAATCAGCCGAACTATGCTCTAGGCACAATTCGGCTGAATGGAATTATAGTTTTGTGATTGCTTTATCACTCTCAACTACTCCTGCTTGGCGGCGCGCTTACGATCCACCTCGTTCAGGAGAATCTTTCTTAGGCGCATAGCCTTGGGAGTAACCTCAACATACTCGTCGGCCTTGATATACTCCAGAGCCTCCTCCAGCGAGAAGACCTTGGGAGGCACAATAACGGCCTTATCGTCAGCACCCGAAGCACGCATATTGGTGAGCTGCTTGGCCTTGGTGACATTGATTGTGATATCACCCGAGCGAGTGCTCTCGCCAACCACCTGACCGCAGTAAACCTCGTCCATAGGCGAGATAAAGAAACGACCTCTATCCTGCAACTTATCAATAGAATACGCATAGGCAGTACCTGTCTCCGACGCAATGAGCGAACCATTTGTGCGCATCTCAATCTCACCCATCCAAGGCTCGAAATCGCGCAGACGGTGGGTCATAATAGCCTCACCAGCCGTAGCGGTCAGCATAGTAGAACGCAGACCGATGATACCGCGCGAAGGCACCAAAAACTCCAGACGAGTACGCTCGCCATCAGAGTTCATATTTGTAAGATTACCCTTGCGCTTGGTTACAAGTTCGATAACTGTACCTGCACACTCATCGGGGCAATCTACGGTCATCTCCTCAACGGGCTCGCACTTCACACCATCAATCTCCTTGATGATAACCTTGGGCTGTCCAACCTGCAACTCATAACCCTCGCGACGCATAGTCTCAACCAAAACCGAGAGATGCAACACACCACGACCATACACCACGAAAGAGTCGGCGTTCAAGCCCGGCTCAATACGCAGAGCGAGGTTACGCTCCAACTCGCGGTCGAGACGCTCCTTCAAGTGGCGAGAGGTAACGAACTTACCATCACGACCAAAGAAGGGAGAGTTATTGATTGTAAACAACATAGACATCGTAGGCTCATCGATTGCGATAGGAGGCAATGGCTCGGGATTCTCATAGTCGCAGATGGTATCTCCAATCTCGAAACCCTCGATTCCGACCATAGCACAAATCTCACCACACTCGACCTTCTCAACCTTCTTCTTGCCCAGACCATCGAATACCATCAACTCCTTGATGCGAGTCTTAATCATAGTCTCGCCATCACGCTTGGCAAGCACCACATTCTGTCCAGCGCTCAACTCACCACGAGTAAGCTTACCGACTGCGATACGACCCACATAGGGCGAATACTCCAACGATGTAACCAACATCTGGGGTGTACCCTCTACAACCTCGGGAGCGGGAATCTCGTCGATGATGGCATCCAAAAGCGGAGCGATAGAGTCAGTAGGTTCGTTCCAGATATGTGACATCCAACCCTGCTTGGCAGAGCCATAGATAGTCTTATAGTCGAGCTGTTCCTCGGTAGCATCGAGCGAGAACATAAGGTCGAAGACCTGCTCATTAACCACCTCGGGACGGCAGTTGGGCTTATCCACCTTATTGATTACAACGATAGGCTTCTTACCCAACGAGAGAGCCTTCTGCAACACAAAACGAGTCTGCGGCATAGTACCCTCGAAGGCATCAACCAGGAGCAACACTCCGTCACACATATTGAGCACACGCTCAACCTCGCCACCGAAGTCGGCGTGCCCCGGAGTATCGATGATATTGATTTTATAGTCCTTGTAGATTACAGACACATTCTTCGACAGGATGGTGATACCTCTCTCACGCTCCAGGTCGTTGTTATCCATAATAAGGTCGCCATTATTGGTCTCTGTACGCAGAAGATGACCCGCAAGAATCATTTTATCTACCAATGTTGTCTTGCCGTGGTCAACGTGTGCAATTATTGCGATGTTGCGAATTTTTTGCATAGTAATTGAAATTAACGGCACAAAGTTAATAATTATCTCGTTAAAATGTTCTATTTTTGCTCCAATATTCAAGGTAAAGTAGTTATGGATTTCAGCATAAAGATAAAAGATTACAGCCAGGTTGTGGTCGGAGATGTGACCGAATTATTGCCACGACTTCTGCCCGATAAGCGTGTTGTAGTCATATCTGACACAAATATAGACCGCTATTACCACCCTCTGCTTGAGTCATTTGACCACATTTTAATCGGTCTGGGCGAGTCAAGCAAGACACTGATGACAGCTGACACAATCTATCGCCGTTTCATTGAGTTGGGCGTGGACCGCTCAACATTTATTTTGGGTATAGGCGGCGGTATCGTGACCGACATTACGGGCTTCGTGGCCTCGACATTTATGCGCGGTGTGGAGTTTGGCTTCGTTTCAACATCGCTCCTAGGACAGGTAGATGCGAGTGTAGGCGGTAAGAATGGAGTAAATGTAGATGGTTACAAAAATATGGTTGGCGTATTCCGTCAGCCCCGTTTTGTTATCTGCGATGTAAATATGTTGCGCACACTGCCAAAGCGTGAGTTCCGCACAGGTCTGGCAGAGATTATCAAGTCGGCAATCATCGCCGATAAGCAACTCTTCGAGATGCTGGAGTCGGCTGACTTCAGCACACTGCAACAAAATACCGAACTATTGCAGCAGATGGTCTTCCGAGCAATCAGCGTCAAAGCCTCTATCGTCGAGCGCGACGAGTGCGAGGCGGGCGACAGACGACTGCTGAATTTGGGTCACACACTGGCACACGCCATCGAGAAGTCATCATCAAAGATGAATCACGGCGAGGCTGTTGCCGTAGGCCTTTCGATGATTTGCAACACTGCGTCTTCACAAGGCATCTTTGCAGAGAACGACCGCGTACAGTCGCTGCTAACCAATTCGGGCTTTACATTGGAGCCTCCCGTTGGTGTTTCGCAGTTGATGAAGGCCATCAGCAAAGACAAGAAAGCCGAAGGCGATGATATCCACATCGTTCTGCCGTTAAACATCGGCAAATGCACCGTCGAAAAGATGCCTATCGTAGAGTTCAAAGCACTATTTAGTGCAAAGTAAACATCTTCTACAATAAAAGGTCTGAACCCCGAAAGGAATTCAGACCTTTTGTTTTGATTAACTACATCTAAAACATATAGGCAGCGCCGACATAGAAGTTTCGATTGTTAATCTTAAAGCCACTACTCTGCGCCACATTCAGTAGCCCCCAATCGTAGCCGATATAGACGCGGTAGTTGTCAAACAATCTCACGCCACCCTTCAGACCCAGGCCAAAGTCGAATCGTTTGAGACTATCGTCAGAAAATGTGTCGGGGTTGGACTTTTCTGATGCAACAACAACCTTATCGGTTCCCCACAGCCCCACGGCAATATAAGGACCAAACGAAGCAAAGAGCGACACTCTGTCGGAAGCGCCCAAATTGACGCTATAACCTATATGCATAGGTATTTCGAGGTAGTAAGGGCGAGAGGTCCAATCGACAGAAATATCCCCCACCGACGAAGAGAGTTTTGCGCCTCGGGAGCTAATCAAAGCCCCGAAATCGAAGTAGGCACCCTCGGTGATGAAATCGGCATTCCACTCCATTTGAAAACCAGCCTTAAAGCCGACACGGGAGTCTGCATCGAACGACACGCCATTGTCGCTCATAGCATAGTTCGAGAGGTTCATAGCACCCATTACACCATAGCGCAGGCTCTGCGCCGACGAGGTGGCCACAAGGGCGAAAATGGCAAAAGACAAAAGAGATAAAAATCTTTTCATAGCATCTGTGTTTTAATAAAACTCAACACCACAAATGCAAAAAAGATGCGAGAAGAGTTATTTCCCGCATCTTTTTATCTTTTGATTATACGCTTTTTGTTAGAAGAAGATAGCCGTTCCGATATAGAAGTTATAGGGTCTTACTTTAATATCAGAACCTCCCTCGAAACTCTTCTTGGCAACATTCATAAAGCTATGCTCAAAGCCGAGGAAAATCTGCCAATTATTCCACGCCTCAACACCTATATTATAGTTCAGACCAAAGTCAAAACGCTTGTAGCCATCTCCAAAGAGGTCGGTCTTTACCTTTGCGCCATCAATCGATGCAACATTCTTACCCAAAATACCATAACCGAGGTATGGACCAAGACCCGCCAGAATATTAAAACCAGGCACAGCCTCGAAACGATAACCGAAGTTCAAAGGCAACTCAACATAGCCCAAATTTTGATGAACACCCGACCAGCGAGCGCCCTTCAAAGTGTAGAGCAGACGAGCATCGGCATAGAACGACTCCTGCAGCACAGAACGCAAATCAACATCGACCTTAACACCCGCATTAAAGCCGAGGAAACAATCAGAGGAGTTCACCTCACTAAGTTCTGTCGCGGCGCTATGCGCCCACGCAAAGTTCACACCACCAGTCACACCATAGCGAACAGGCAACGCTGCATAGAGGTTCACAACGCCCACAAGGGCTGCTATCAATAGAGAAATTTTCTTCATATTTTGTTTGATGTTTATATGTTTTATAAAAGCAAAAGTAGTCAATTTTCGGGATATGCAAAACTTTAACTCGGCACAAAGTGGAATATCGGGCGTAATTTTCGCCTTTTAACCATTTAATTGCGTATATTTGCAAACAAAAACTCAATTAAAGATGACTCGTATAATATCTCCTTCGATGTTGTCGGCCGATTTCGGCAACCTCGAGCGTGACACAAAGATGATTGACAGCAGCGCTGCAGAGTGGGTACACATCGATGTGATGGATGGTGTATTTGTGCCCAACATTTCGTTTGGTTTCCCCGTAATGAAGCCCATCAGAAAGGCTACACAGAAGGTGTTGGATGTACACCTGATGATTGTAGAGCCCGAGAAGTATGTAAAGCGCTTCGTAGAGGCGGGTGCCGACTATGTGACATTCCACTACGAGGCAACCGACGATATCGACGGCTGCATCAACGCCATTAGAGAGGCTGGCGCTAAGGTCGGCATCTCAATTAAGCCCGGAACACCCACAAGCGTATTGAAGGATATCCTCAATAAGGTGGATATGGTGCTGATTATGAGCGTTGAGCCTGGCTTTGGTGGTCAGTCGTTCATCGATGGCTCGCTGGATAAGATTCGTTCGCTCGCAGCCATGCGCGAGGAGCAGGGGCTGGAGTTCATCATCGAGGTAGATGGTGGCATCTCGGCAAGCAACGCTGGCGAGGTATTCGCTGCTGGCGCAGAGGCTTTGGTAGCTGGTAGCGCAGTATTCGGTGCGGCAGACCCGCAGGCCGAGATTGTAAAGATGTTGGAGGCATAAGCAAGGAGGCAGAGAGGTGATTTCATTAGACAACTTGACAGTAAGCTATGGCGGTTGGACTCTGTTTGACGGCATATCGTTCCTCATCAACGAGAAGGACCGCATAGGTCTGGTGGGACGCAACGGAGCCGGCAAGACTACCCTACTGCGCATAATCACGGGCGAACAGCAACCCACCGAGGGTGCTGTAACCCTGAACGGAGAGTGTACAATAGGCTACCTGCCACAGCAGATGAAGGTTGCCGACACCACCACGCTGAAGGCCGAGACCGAAAAGGCCTTTGACGAGGTGTTGCGTCTGGAGGCAAAGATTGAATCACTGACCAACCAGATTGCCGAGCGCACCGACTACGAGTCGGAGGAGTACTCGACATTAATACACAAACTCAACGAGGCACAGGACAGATACCACATCTTGGGCGGTAACACCCGCGAGGCCGACATCGAGAAGACACTACTCGGCTTGGGCTTTAAGCGCGAGGATTTCACCCGAGCCACAAGCGAGTTTTCGGGCGGATGGCGAATGAGAATCGAGTTGGCAAAACTATTGCTGCGCCGACCCTCGATCTTCCTGCTTGATGAGCCGACAAACCACCTCGACATCGAGAGTATACAGTGGCTGGAGGAGTATCTGAAGAATTATAACGGTGCGGTGTTGCTCATCTCGCACGACCGCGCATTTTTGGATAATGTAACGACTCGTACCGTAGAGTTGTCGATGGGACATATCTACGATTACAAGGTACCCTACTCGAAGTTCGTGGAGTTGCGCGCCGAAAGACGCGAGCAACAGATGGCGGCATACGAGAATCAGCAGCGTATGATCGAGAAGACCGAGGAGTTTATCGAGAAGTTCCGCTACAAGCCCACAAAGAGTAATCAGGTACAATCGCGCATCAAGCAGTTGGAGCGATTGGAGCGCATCGAGGTCGAAGAGGAGGATTTGGCAAGGTTAAACATCAAGTTCCCGCCTGCACCACGCTCGGGACAGATTGTAGCCGAGATAAAAGAGGTAGGCAAAGCCTTTGGGCAAAAGAGAATCTTCTCTGACGCCACATTTACCATCGAGCGAGGCCAGAAGATCGCCTTGGTCGGCAGAAACGGCGAGGGTAAGACCACAATGGCACGAATGATTATAGGCGAGTTGGAATCGACAGAGGGCACAATCCGCATAGGTGCCAATGTAAACACGGGATACTTCGCACAGAATCAAGACGACTTGATGGATGGCGAGTTTACGGTATTCGATACGCTGGATAGAGTTGCCGTTGGCGACATCAGAACCCGCCTGCGCGATATCTTGGGAGCGTTCCTATTCCGCGGCGAGGATATAGATAAGAAGGTAAAGGTGCTTTCGGGCGGTGAGCGTTCACGCCTGGCGATGGCTCGCTTGATGCTGGAGCCTTACAACCTTTTGATATTGGACGAGCCAACGAACCATATGGATATGCGTTCGAAGGATATCCTAAAGCGAGCCCTACAGCAGTATGATGGTACGGTGATACTCGTCTCTCACGATAGAGATTTCCTTGATGGTTTGGTGGATAGAATATACGAATTCCGCGATGGTGGCGTGAAGGAGTATTTGGGTGGCATCTACTACTTCCTTGAGAAACGCAAGTTGGAGTCACTGCAGGAGATTGAGCGCAAGGATATCCCCACAGCAACCACCACAAAGGACAACTCGTCGGGCAAATTATCGTACGAGCAGAAGAAGGAGCAGGAGAAGCTACTACGCAAACTGCGCAAGAATATAGAGACGATAGAGGGCGAACTCGCCGAGGTGGAGCTTAGCATTGCCGCCTATGACGAGAAGTTCGCAACAGCCACAGAGTACAACGAGGCCGACTACGCCGCCTACAACGACCTGAAGGCCAAGTACGACCATCTGATGCACGAATGGGAGAAGGCATCGTATGAATTAGAAATAACAGAGAACCAATAATTATATGGCAAACGACATTGTTTTTGGTATACGCCCCGTAGCAGAGGCTATACAGACAGGAAAGCAGATTGAGAGACTCTACATCCGCAAAGGTGCAGAGGGACAGTTGATGACCGAATTGCGTGACCTAGCCTTCCGCCACCGCATCCGCGTGCAGGAGGTGCCCGTAGAGAAGCTCAACCGCCTGACAAAACTCAACCACCAGGGCGTAATCGCGCAGATTGCCCCTATCGACTATGTTGAGTTGAACGATATTCTGGAGCGAGTTCCCGAAGATGAGACTCCGCTGATTGTACTCTTCGACGGCGTTACCGATGTGCGCAACTTCGGTGCTATCGCCCGCTCGGCCGAGTGTGCTGGTGCGCACGGACTCATCACTCCGCTGAAGAACTCCGCCCCCGTAAATTCTGAGGCTATGCGCTCATCGGCTGGTGCTTTGAGCCGCATCCCCGTATGTCGTGTAGGCTCACTGCGTAACACACTGAAGGCGTTGCAGGCCGAAGGTTTCCAGTGCGTAGCTGCGACAGAGAAGAGCCGCAAACTCATCTACGACGCCGACCTGAGAAAGCCCACCGTAATCGTTATGGGCGCCGAGGATACCGGCATCTCGAAGGAGGTACTCAAGCTCTGTGACGAGCAGTTGGCAATTCCATTGATTGGCGCCATCGAGTCGCTGAATGTATCGGCCACAGCCGCAGTAATGCTGTTTGAGGTGGTACGCCAGCGTATTGGCGAGTAACACAATACGCCGCACAATGAAGAGTTGTATGGTGGACGATGTGGTGGGTGAAGTTACAATCAGCATTACCCGCCGAGCACGAAGAGTCACGCTCTCGGTAAGACCCTCGGGTGAGGTTCGTCTATCGTTTCCGCCATACATCTCTCTCAAGCGGGCCACCGCCTTCCTGCAAGAGCGCAGGGAGTGGGTACTCTCAGCCCGCGAGAGATTCAAACAACGAATAGCCGAAGGTAAGTCGGCCTCACAAATCACGCCCGAACAGATAGAGCAGATGAGAGCCGCCGCCAAGGCTACCCTACCCCTGCGCCTGGCAGAATTGGCCGCACGACACGGCCTAAAATACAACAAAGTGACCATACGCGCCACCCGCTCGAAGTGGGGGTCATGTACGGCAACGGGAAATATCTCGCTGTCGCTTTTTCTAATGATGCTCCCCGAGCATCTGCGCGACTACATTATCTTGCACGAATTAGCCCACACCATTCACCACAACCACTCGGCGCAATTCCACGCCCTCGTCAATCATCTAACGGGCGGTAGAGAGCGAGAATTAGCTTCAGAATTGAGAAAATACTCCACGCGATAGATTATCGAAGCGTATTCAATGACGGCTGCAGATGCACCGCAAAAGCCAAGCACACCACACTTTCTGAAATAACGCTACAAATTTTAGACAGCGAATTACTCATCGTGGGCATCGACTAAAGCTCAATATTGGAAAAAGTAGCCTCCTCAATCTTATTTTTGCAAAAATTTTTATTGAATTACCAAGACAGTCCCAAAGGAGTTAAAGCCCTGCCGTTTAGAGCCTTAACAAGCACCCCTTCGACATTTAAGTTTTTTATTGAATAAATTTATAATTTTTTTCTTAAAAATATTTGCACATTAATAAAAAACCCTCTATATTTGCACTCGCTTTGAGACACAAAGCATATAGATGATGGTGCCATAGCTCAGTTGGTAGAGCAAAGGACTGAAAATCCTTGTGTCCCCGGTTCGATTCCTGGTGGCACCACGAAGAAGAGAGGTTAATGCCTCTCTTTTTTCGTTTTACGCTGTATTTCAACGAAATACGGCGTTTTTCTTTTTGTGCCCTATACCCATTTAGGGTGTTTCGGAGCAACTGAAAGTGTGCAAATCGAGTACAATTTTGAATCTCGAAAAAATGTACTCGAATTAGACCGTAATTAACCTATTCTCACCGTTTTACACTACTCTTTATCTGGTTGCGAATTGCACCATTTTTTAACAGATAAAG
>JAFZFX010000052.1 GCA_017555695.1 Alistipes sp. | reverse complement strand
TTGCAACCGCCACTCGGAGCATTGGGCGACAATAACCGAGATGGAGACCATTATCGAGGAGCGTCCCGATAGTGTGCTTAATGTATTGCAGGCTATTGATACCGATGAGTTGTCAAGCAAAGAGGAAAGAGCAAAGCACGCATTGTTATACTCGATGGCTCTTGATAAGAATTACATCGATAAAACTGATTTCGATGCTCTACAACCCGCTATTGACTATTACGAGGATAATGGCTCGGCAACAGAGAAGTTTCAGACATACTATCTTCAGGGACGAATCTACCAAAATCAAGGTAATGACACACAGGCAATGATTGCCTATGCACAAGCCAAGGAACTTTTGAGTGGGATAGATGCTCCTTTTTTAGTTGGTCAGTTGCACACTGAAATAGGCAATATCTATCGTAGTAACTATGACTACGCAAAGAGTTTGGAGGCGTATCAAACAGCATACGACCACTATATGGCTGTAGGCTTGGAGTCATACGCCGCCTATGCCCTATTGGATATAGGTCTTTCATATTGGAACTTGGAGGACAACGCAAAGGGCATTGAGTATATCAATGAGGCATTGCAAATGGCTCTCAAACTACACGATGAGTATCTCGAAATGGTATGCTATCAGAACATTGTGTTTCTGTGCGACGATATAGATGCCGTAGAGAGATGTGGAAGTATTGTAGATGCTTTGGTTAATCGCTACAACATCGAGAAGTTTGGCTCTGGCTCGTTAATATCCATAGCAAGTTACTATGCAGAGGTCAAGGATTATAGTAGAATGGAGGAGTTTATCGGTCGTGCGTGGAGCAATACCACCAATGCCAAGGACTCAATAAATGTATATCTCACTCAAGCCGATATATTGAAGCGTGTCGGCAAAGCAGATGAGGCATTGCGATACTTTGAGGCGGGAGTAAAACTTCAAAACAAAGAGGTACGCAGTTCGCTCAAACAACCTATCGAGACAACTCAAAAGGAGTATTTTCAGCAGCAAGCCGAGTACAATGCCTATCGCTTAAAGAAGGATAGAGAACTCTACATAACATTAGGCATAATAGCATTGTTGGCACTGATTGTGGTAGCAATGTATATTCGCCATCGTATGCTAACCAAAGATTTGGAGATTAGCAAGTATATGGTGCTGTCTTCGGAGTTGCAGTCAGCAATTCGCGATAGAGAAGATAGGTTATCTGCTATTTCGGAGCATATATCCTCGCAGGAGGAGGCACACAACTCTATGGTTAGCGATATGCACCGACAAATTGCAGAACTCTTTGAAAAGCAGTATGAGTTGTTGGATAAGTTGAGCAATACCTACTACGAGACGCAAGGCGTAAGCAAGGAGAAGGAGAGCATCTTCAAACAGGTGAAGTCGGAGATAGATAAGTTCGCAACAGACAAGAGGTCTATTGCTCAACTCGAAAAGATTGTGAATACATACAAGCGTAATGTAATTGGCTTGGTGCGTTCGGAGATATCTAATATTTCGGAGCGAGACATCACTCTACTTTGCTATGTTTATGCGGGCTTCTCGGCAAAGAGTATTAGCATATTTATTGGCGAGACAACAAGTAATATTCTAACGCGAAAATCACGCTTACGCTCAAAGATTGCCAAGTTGGAGACGCCAAATGCGAAGGTTATCCTTGAAGAGATGCCATAATGTGTTGTTTTCATATTACAAAGCACATATATAGGTCGAGCGTATATCGCATAAAATCAGTTAGTTACAATAAGGTGTAAGAAATCGAAATCTTACACCTTATCTATCTTATTGATTTACAGTAACTTAACCCTAGGGCTTGTTATATAGATAACCGTGCGTATATAGTAATTTTCGTGATTTTCTGCCATATCTTTGCCGTAGCAAGTCAGCAGAATTCACAACCTAAAAAATAACAAATTATGAAAAAACTATTTTCACTTTTTGTGATGTTCGTCATTGGTGTGATGAATATCTTTGCACAGGGCATAGAGCAATTACCTCTCGACCCTGCCGTTCGCATTGGCGTATTGGATAATGGTATGACCTATTATATCCGCCACAACGAGAAGCCAAAGGGTCAGGCGAGTTTCTATATCTATCACGATGTGGGTGCTGTGCAGGAGGATGACGACCAGCAGGGCTTGGCTCACTTTCTCGAGCATATGGCATTCAACGGCACGAAGAACCTGCCTGACAAGACGATGATAGAGCGTTTGGAGGCTGTGGGCGTTCAGTTCGGTCTTAACCTCAATGCTGCGACATCGTGGGACTATACAAAGTATGAGATTAAGGATTTGCCCGTAACAGACGAGAATGTCGATTTGGCACTCCTTATTCTTCACGACTGGTCGCAGTTTATCGCACTTGAGCCCGCAGAGATTGACTCGGAGCGTGGCGTTATTATGGAGGAGTTGCGTACTCGTGATGGTGCTATGCTTCGTGCACAGACCGATATGCTCCAAAATCTATTTAAGGGCACTATCTATGAGCGTCGCAACCTTATCGGCTACCTCGATGGCTTGCAGTCGTTCGACCACACAGCGTTGGAGGCTTTCTACAAGAAGTGGTATCGTCCCGAGTATCAGGCCATCGTCATTGTTGGCGATGTTGATGTAGACGAAGTAGAGTCGAAGATTAAGACTCTTATGGCAGACATTCCTGCATCATCGGCTGATGCAGCACAGAAGGAGATGATAAGC
>JAFZFX010000051.1 GCA_017555695.1 Alistipes sp. | reverse complement strand
GCTCGAATTTTTTGCGAGAGTCCATCCATTCAAGCAGCTGTTTCCGTCTTGCTATCAGTTGTTGAAGTTGGCTTTCAGTTTCTTTAATCTTCTCTGTTAGCTGTTCAACACTTGGAACATGAGATTCTTCGTCATACAGATCCCTGATTTCCTCAAGCGAGAACCCTAATCGCTGCAGCTTGCGGATTGAATTCAGTTTCTGCATCTGTCCAACGCTGTAATAACGGTATCCAGTCCATTCATCAACTTCGTCAGGGATAAGCAGTTCCTTCTGCTCATAATGACGCAATGTCTTGACAGTCACCTGCATCAAACGCGAGAACTCTCCGATTTTTAACCTTGTCTTATAACCCATAATCGTACGATATTTTGCTAGCGGTTACAAAGATAGGGCATGACCCAAGGTACGAGTCAAGAAAAAATTGAATTATTTTCAGCAATATCTCGCTTTGGTGGAGGCAACGGGCAGGAAAAAAGAAACTGAAGGTATTTCCCGTCGTTTGATGACTTAATAATGTCGTATCCGTCACTTCAGATAGACAAGAAAATGGTTGCCACGATGCAAAAGGTGACCAAAATTGACCAAAATCGAGGTTTTGAAAAGAAGAACCCCCCCGTAGAATTGCTTCTACGAGGGTTTTTTGGTACCCAGAGCCGGGGTCGAACCGGCACAGGGGTGAACCTACTGGTGTTTGAGACCAGCGCGTCTACCGATTCCGCCATCTGGGCATCATTTCTCTGAAATGGTTTGCAAATGTAGGCATATTTTTGATAACTGCAAACTTTTCTGTAACTTTTTTTACTTTTTTTGCCTAAAAAACTCTGTTTTTGCCAATTTTTAGCCTTCTGCAGGGTAAAAATGGCGCTCGAATGTGGCGAGACTATGGTCTGCGGTGTTGGGCACTATGTGATGCAAACAACTCGATTTGGGCTTTTGCCGAGCGATAAATTGCAATTATTAATAAAAATATCTACTTTCGCACAAGGAAAATCGATTAATACAGATATAATGATGAAGAGTAAAGTTTTATTTTTTGCTGCTACACTGCTTATGATTACTTTTTCGGCAACGGCTCAGTCGAGCGACAAACTGCTCACGATAGAGGATGTGGTGCTCAACCGCGAGCTTACACCCAAGACATATCCCGTGCAATGGGTTGGCCAGAGTGACTCATACTCGGTGGTTGAGCAGGATAATCTGGTGGCTGTAGATGCTCGCAGTGGCAAGAGCCGCACGCTCATTGGGCTTGACGAGCTGAATCGTCTGCTTTCGACCGATTTCAAGCGTTTCCCTGCATACGCCTTTGATGATGCTATGACGCTTGTGGTGTCTGCTCACGGTATGAGAAATATCATCGACCTCAAGACTCGCAAGGTTGTAGAGTCATATAAGGTGCCTGTAGGCGAAAACCTCACCCGCCAGAGCGGTAAGGGTGGCAAGTATGCCTATACGCGCGATAATAACCTCTATCTTTTTGATGGCGAAAAGGAGGTCGCAGTAACAAAGTTTGAGGATAAGAATATCGTTTGCGGCCAGTCTGTAAGCCGTAATGAATTCGGTATCTCGGGTGGTATCTTCTTCTCGCCTGATGCCGCGAAGTTGGCCTTCTATCAGAAGGATGAGTCGAAGGTGACAGACTTCCCTCTGCTCGACATTACAACTCGCACAGGTACGCTCAAGAATATCAAGTATCCGATGAATGGTATGGCCTCGGAGATTGTGTCGTTGGGTGTCTATGATATCGCAAGCGGCCATACCGTATATCTCCAGGTGACCGATTTTGACGAGGAGCGCTATCTGACCAACATCACTTGGTCGCCCGACTCACAGCGCATCTATATCCAGGTGCTCGACCGCGCACAGAAGAATATTCACCTTAATTCGTACGATGCTGCAACGGGTAAGTTCCTCAAGCAGGTTCTTGCCGAGCACAACGACCGTTGGGTAGAGCCGCAGCACCCGCTGGTGTTTATGCGCAACAACCCCTCGCAGTTCATCTATGCTACAGATAACCGCGACGGTTACTGGAATCTCTATTTGTGTAACGACGAGGGCGTTATCAAGCGTCTGACTGCTACAGATGCCGATGTGGCGTATGTCGCTCAGGATGATAAGTATGTATATTACACTTCGGCCGAAGTGTCGCCCATCGATAACCACCTCTTCAAGGTTGATATCGCCACTGGCAAGCAGACTCGCCTGACAAAGGCCGAGGGCTGGCACTCATTGCAACTGAGCCATAGCGGTAAGTTCTTTGTTGATACCTACTCTTCACTCAAGGTGCCCCGCGTTGTGGAGCTTGGTCGTACAGATGGTAAGCCCGCCCGCGAGATCTTCCGCGCCGAGGATCCTACAGTAGGATATAATTATGCTGATATCACTATCGGTACGGTAAAGAGTGCCGACGGCAAGTATGATAATTACTACCGACTCATCAAGCCTCTGAACTTCGACCCCTCGCAGAAGTATCCCGTGATACTCTATGTTTACGGTGGTCCCCACTCACAGTTGGTGCAGAATACCTACTTGGCACAGTTGCGTCGTTGGGAGATGTATATGGCACAGCGCGGCTATGTAGTATTTGTGATGGATAACCGCGGAACAAAGAATCGCGGTGCCGAGTTCGAGAAGGCTATCCACCGTCAGTGTGGCCAGGCCGAGATGGCCGACCAGATGGCTGGTATGGAGTGGTTGATGTCACACGATTGGGTTGATAAAGACCGCATCGGTGTTCACGGCTGGAGCTATGGTGGTTTTATGACTATCTCGCTCATTACCAACTATCCCGACATCTTCAAGGTAGGTGTAGCAGGTGGTCCCGTAATCGATTGGAAATGGTATGAGATTATGTATGGCGAGCGCTATATGGATAATGTTCACAACAACCCCGAGGGCTTCGCCAAGACAAGCCTTATCAACAAGGCTACAAGCCTCAAGGGTAAGCTCCTTATTTGTCAGGGTGCAGTAGACCCCGTAGTGGTTTGGGAGCACTCGCTCAGCTTCGTTAGAGAGTGTGTTAAGAATAACATCCACAGCGTCGATTACTTTCCTTATCCCTGCGCCGAGCACAATGTTTACGGCAAGGATGCAGTGCACCTCTACAATAAAATTACCAACTATTTTGAGGACTATTTGAGGTAAATCACTCACAACCATATCATCGTAGCGCCCCTCGCAATATTGTCGAGGGGCGTTTCGTTTTGTGTTAGGATAAAAAAACAACCGCAAAGTTGGAAATAACGAATATTGTTCGTAACTTTCGGGTTGAAAATATACTGAATTAATTGTTTTTAATGAACTAAAAAACTAAATCGTTATGGAATTGTTGTTTATTGGTGGTCTTGGTACCAGCGAGATTCTTCTTATTGTATTGGCTCTCTTGCTTTTGTTTGGTGGTAAGAAGTTGCCCGAGTTGATGCGTGGTGCAGGCCGTGGTATTCGTGAGTTTAAGGATGCAGTTAATACTGCTACTAAGCCCGAGGACGATAAGAAGCCCGAGGTAAAGGAGACTAAGGAGGAGTAATTAATTTAACAGGCTGACGGGAATTTAGGTAATGAGCAAAGAGATTGTCCACGATGAAGCGGAGATGACTTTCGGCGAGCACCTCGACGAACTCCGCAAGATACTTGTTCGTGTAATACTTATTTTTGGCGTACTGTTCGTCGTGTTGTTCGCGTTGAAGGGTATCGTGTTGGATGTGGTTTTGGCACCCGTGAGGGAGACCTTCCCCACCAACAGATTCTTTAACTGGATGGCTACACTGATGGGGTCTGATGCATTGAGAATCAGCCCTGACAATGTTGGTTTATACAACACAAAGATGGCGGGTCAGTTCCTCTTGCACATCAAGAGTTCAATCGTGGGTGCTTTCGTAATCGCATTCCCATACCTTATTTGGGAGTTGTGGCTCTTCGTAAAGCCCGCATTGCCTGCTCACCAGCAGAAAAGGAGTTTCCGTTATGTGTTGGAGACTCCCGTGTGGTTTATCTTGGGTCTGCTGTTCGGTTACTACATCATCTCGCCCCTGGCTATCAACTTCTTGGGTAACTACCAGGTTAGCGAGCAGATTAACAACATCATCGGCGTAGACTCGTTTATGTCTACCGTAATCAGCGTATCGTTTGCTGCGGCTATCGCGTTCCAGTTGCCTCTGCTTATCAGATTGTTGGCAACAATGGGTATCGTCACATCGAGCGGTATGCGTCAGTACCGTAAGGTGGCTGTCGTTGCATTGCTGGTTTTTGCGGCGGTGATTACACCCCCTGATGTGGTTAGTCAGGTGTTGATTTTCGTACCGTGCTATTTCTTATATGAATATGGTATAACCATCGCTGCACGCATCGAGTCTGTTCGTGCCAAGGACGAGGCCGAGTATCAGGCTACTGTAGAGGCTGAGAAGGCTAAGGCAGCCGCTGAGGCAGAAGCAAAGGCTAAAGCCGAGGCAGAGCAGAGCGAGGATGATGCAGACGATAGCGACAATCAGCCTGAGGAACCTTCAGCTGACGCTGATTCAGAGGAGCAGAGCGACGACACTTCTGAGGAGGAGCCCGCAGCAGAGGAGACCTCTGCCGAGGAAGAGGATGAGGAGAGCGACGAGGAGGAGATTGTAACACCCTTGGGAAAGACAATGATGCCTAAAATGATTACCAAGATAGGTGAAGCTCCCAAGCCTCGTAAGGTTGTTTACTCGGTAGCGAGCGAGGAGCCCAGCTCTGACGAACAGCAGGAGTAACTCTCTGCATTAGAGCCGAAAACCAAGTTTTGTAGGTGTAGATAGACCATACTCGAGATGGATAGATTGGGATTTTTCAAACAGGGCCTCTCATCACTGATGGATGCGGCGAGTTCGGTTGTAGGACTCAAGAAAGCTGCAGACTCATTTGTTGAGGTTGTGGATGAAGCGTTGAGCAACATCAAGGCCGACATAGGATTCCATCTACCGTCAATTGATAGCGCCATTTACGATGGCGGAGCGAGTGTTCTGGATAATATCGCGGCAATGGGGTATAGCTCCGTTGAGGTAGGTGCCTACAACAACGGCAAGATACACTACAAGCCCCACGCTGAGTTCAAGGATTTGGCGCGTAAGGCTGGCTTGAGGGTCAAGTCGGCACACCTTAATAGATTGCTTACGCCATCATCTCAGGAGGATGTCCCGATGCAGATGACCGAGGCGGATAAGCAGTGGTGGCAAGAGGCGATGGATATACACAAGGGTCTGGGCTGTAAGTATATAGTGATGGCTCAACTCCCCGAGCAGTGTAACGCCGAGTCTGTTGGGCAGTATGCTACATATTTCAACCTCGTGGGCGATATGGCCATCGAGCGCGGTATGAAGTTCTGTTTCCATCCCACCAAGGCTCACCTCCAACACCCCGAGGTGTCGGTAAAGGCGGCAACCAATGGGGCAACCGAAGAGGTAGAGGGTGGTATGGGTGAATCGGCAAATGCTGATGTAAACGCTACAAAAGCGGAAAACAATGGTAGCACAGTAGCGAAATCTCTCTTTGAGATGCTGGCCGAGGCTACCGATAAAAATAAAGTGTGGTTTGAGCTAGATACGCTCGAGGCCCTGGAGGCTAACATTGATGCGTGCGAATTAATCAAGCAACACGACGGCAGAGTGCTGTTGTTGCACTTGCACGATTACTCGGTGACGGGTGACAGCGGTGCAATCGATTTCGACGAAATTATCAAGCAGGGCACGCAGAGAGGCGTAGCCGAAGTCTTTGTCGAGGTTAGAAACTTCAATCTGCCACCAATGAACTGCGTAGAGCGCAGTTACTACTATGTAGAGGGCTTGCCGAGTATACGACATTAGGCTGGCTTAACACTCTTACATAGAATAAAATGGGAGCCGTGCGACATCGCGCCGTAGCGACTTCCGTAAACTAAAGAGAAAAAGCATAAAACGCTTAAAATATTTTATTAACCTAAAAATTACAATTATGTCAAAGAAAATCTCAAGAGCAGACTTTCTGAAGACCTCTACAGCAGGTCTGGCTGCTATGACTGTTGTCCCCGGCAATGTAATGGGTGCTGCTTTCGGACACAAGGCTCCATCTGACAAGTTGAATATCGCTGCTGTTGGTATCGGCGGTATGGGTAATTCTAACATCAACGGTGTAAAGGCTACCGAGAATATCGTTGCTCTTTGCGATACCGATTGGAATTATGCAAAGAATGTATTTAACGCATTCCCCAAGGCAAAGCGTTTCTGGGACTGGCGCGAGATGTACGACAAGGCTGCTAACGAAATCGACGCAGTGATTTGTGCTACTCCTGACCACACTCACGCATTGGTATCTGCTTATGCAATGGAGTTGGGCAAGCACGTATACTGCCAGAAGCCTTTGACTCACTCTGTATATGAGTCTCGTCTTTTGACCAAGTTGGCTGCTAAGCACCAGGTTGCTACTCAGATGGGTAACCAGGGTTCTTCACATGTTGGTGTTGAGACAGTATGTAACTGGATTTGGAATGGTGAGATTGGTGAGGTTAAGCGCGTTGATGCCTTCACTGACCGTCCTATCTGGCCCCAGGGCTTGATGAAGCCTACAACTGTAGATCCTATTCCTGATACATTGAACTGGGATTTGTTCCTCGGTCCGGCTAAGTATCGTCCTTACAACCAGATTTATCAGCCTTGGAACTGGCGTGGCTGGTGGGACTTCGGTACAGGTGCATTGGGTGATATGGCTTGCCACATCCTCCACCCCGTATTCAAGGCCCTCAATTTGGGTTACCCCACAGAGGTACAGGGTTCTTCAACTGCATTGCTCACAGATTGCGCTCCGCAGGCTGAGTATGTACAGTACAAGTTCCCCGCTCGTGAGAAGTTGCACAAGGCTAAGATGCCCGAGGTTACAGTTAACTGGTACGATGGTGGCTTGAAGCCCGAGCGTCCTGCTGGTATGGAGCCCGGTATCGACTTCAACATCAAGGGTGGCGGTGGTGCCGTTGTATTCTACGGTTCTAAGGACACTTTGGTTTGCGGTTGCTACGGTGCTAATCCGTTCTTGCTCTCAGGTCGTGTTCCCGAGACACCTTCACGCGCTCGCCACGTAGACCTCTCACACGAGATGGATTGGGTACGCGCATGTAAGGAGTCTAAGGAGAACCGTCAGATGACTAACTCTGACTTCTCTGAGGCTGGTCCTTTCAACGAGATGGTTGTTATGGGTGTATTGGCAGTTCGTCTGCAGAATCTCCACAAGGTACTCCAGTGGGATGGTGAGAACATGAAGTTCACTAATATCGGTCCCGATGAGACTTTGCGTATCATGATCGAGGACGGTTTCTCTGTTAAGGATGGTCACCCCACTTTCAACAAGACTTACACCGATCCTATCAACGCATTGGAGTTCGCAAACGAGATGATCAAGCACAATTACCGTGCTGGTTGGACTTTGCCCAATATGCCTAAATAGTCTATTCAGGTAAAACAAATTAAAGTAATAAAACAATGAAGAAAGTATTAATGATGGCTGCAATGGTTTCTATGTTGGCAAGTTGCGGTGGCAACGCCAATAAGGCAGCCGAGGCAGAGGACGATGCAAACACAATTGTATTGTTCGATGGCTCAAGCCTTGAGGGCTGGAGAGGCTACGGTAAGGATCATGTTCCTGCTCGTTGGTCTATTGAGGATGGTTGCTTGAAGTTCGCTGGTTCTGGTGGCGGTGAGGCACAGACAGGCGAGGGTGGCGACATCATCTACGCAGCTCAGAAGTTCAAGAACTTCGAGTTGGAGTTGGAGTGGAAGGTTTCAAAGGGTGGTAACTCTGGTATCTTCTACTTGGCTCAGGAGGTTCAGAAGGAGGATGGTTCTTACGAGCCTATCTATGTATCTGCTCCCGAGTGCCAGGTATTGGATAATGTAAATCACCCCGATGCAAAGTTGGGCGTTGACGGTAACCATCAGTCATCTTCTTTGTACGATATGATTCCCGCTAAGCCCCAGAACTCTAAGCCTGCAGGCGAGTGGAACAAGGTTAAGATTATGGTTTACAAGGGTACAGTTGTTCACTTCCAGAACGATGTAGCCGTTGTAGAGTACCACTTGTGGACTCCCCAGTGGACTGAGATGCTCCAGGCATCTAAGTTCTCAGAGGAGAAGTGGCCTGTAGCCTTCAACCTGCTTAACAACTGCGGTGGTGAGAACCACGAGGGTTATATCGGCTTCCAGGATCACGGTGACGATGTTTGGTTCCGTAACATCAAGGTTAAGGTTCTTGACTAATCATCTATCTTGAGATAACGAAAAGGGCTGTCGAACTTCGGTTCAGACAGCCCTAATCTTTTTGCTGTGGGGGTGGCGCGTTGCCGCCCATTTATTTTGTGTCGCTTTGCCGTCTAAAATCCAGCCTTGCCGACGCCTTGCTGCATCAGTGATTTCAGTTCGCCCAGATGCTGCTGATAGACGCCGCGCGGCGATGTGGAGTGTTTGTGACAGAGCGATGCCGCCATACCTACCACCTCGCCCATCATTCCGCCTGTGCGCATTACTCTGATTGTGCCGAGTGCCACATGCGTAACGCTGATGTTGCGACCCGCCATAAAGAGATTCTCTATATTGCGTGAGTAGAGACAACGATAGGGTACGGCATAGGGCTTAATCTCGTCCGATTCGCAGTACGACTGGAAAGGCTCGCCGTCGAAGCCCTCAATCTTCTTTGGGTAGTGAAGGTCAATGCCCCAAGTGGTGGTAAACGATGCATCATCATATTTGCGACTCTGCAGCAAATCCTGCTCGCAGAGTATAATGTCGCCCAACAATCGACGCGACTCGCGTTTGCCGCCAATGTATGCCACCCATTGTAACTCGTGATTTGCGTAGTCGTCACGCATCGAGCTACGATTCTTTAGATAGTCCCAGTTGCCATATACGGCTCGCAGAGCATAGTCGCGGATATGCTCTATCTCTGTTATTTGGTTGCGGTTGAGTCCAGTCTCCCAATCCCAGTCGCCTCGTGTGATGGGGCGGTAGGTCTGCTCGTTGAACTCTATGGCCCAGGGGCAAGCGGGGAACTCCGAGGCTACGGTCTGCTCCTCGGCATACCACTGCACAGATGTGCCCATTACCATCTGGTCGCCAACTTCGGGCGCACGATGCTCGCCTGTTTCGGCTTTGCTTTCACGCCCCATACGGTAGTCGGCACCAGCCAGGTAGCCCACTTCGCCATCGCCCGTGCAGTCGGCAAACATATCGCCATGGAATACTCTGCGCTGACCTGACGATATATCCTCGCCAATGACTTCGGTTATCTTGTTATTCTCGCACTTTACCTGCGTGATGTGGGTTGAGAGGAAGAGCGAGATGTTGCTCTCGGCTAAAATGAGTTGTAACTTCTTCTCATCTTCGTAGTTCGACTTCGGGCCCGCATTGTGCTGAATCTTCTCGGGATGTTGTTCGAGTATAGCCATAATCTGCTTGCTGCGTGGCGAGTCGGGGTCACGCGTTGCCTCGTACTTTGTCCAGTGTCCTACGCCACCTAACTCATCCAGCAAAAGACCAAGGTTAGGGTAGGGCTGCTGCATAATCAGACCCGAAAGACCCACGCGTACCTCCGAGGAGTTGTTGCCACCCAATACGGGGCGATTATGTATGAGGGCCACCTTGCAGCCGAGTCGAGCAGCGCTTACTGCCGCACAGCATCCTGCAATGCCACCACCTACTACTATGAGGTCATACTCGCCCGCATCGATGATTTCACCTTGAGGATTTTTCTCTGCACGGAACGACTGCAACGCCTCGCCCTCTGTCGGGGGCACCTCTTGTCTGTCGGCGGCAAAATATATGGCATCGCATCGGCCGTTGAAGCCCGTAAGGTCGTGTAGCGCAATGCTGTTTACGCCCCTCTTTAGCCACACCATACCGCCATCCTGCCAGTGCCACTCGGCATCCTCTGTGCCGAATATGCCCTTTGTTTGTTTGCCGTTTATTGCTACTTTGAACTGTCCTGCCGACTCCTCTGCACCCCACTTGCGAGTCCAGTCGCGTGTTCGTACCCACATTCGATATCGTCCCGCTTTGTCGAGCGTAATGTGCGTAGTGGCATCCTCCACCTTTCGGCCCATTCCGTGCGCCATAATGTATGGTGAGCCCATCTGTGTCATTGACTGCTGGTCTATCACCCAGCCGCCCAGCGACTCCATACTTTCGGCCTCGAGCCATATATCTTTTTCAGGACGGGTACATCCCGTTAGCGCCATTGCCATCAGCAGCGCGCAAATAAACAAACGATACATAATTATAGGGTTATTGTAGTTTCACTTTTCTCGGCCTTTGCAGCCTCTTTTGCCATCTGTTTCGATATGCGACGGCAGATGATACACTCCTCGCAACGGTGCTGGCGACAATACTCCATCGAGAGTTGTAGCAACGCCTGACTATCGAAAGCCGTGCGAGCCAGAGGCCCGTAGCTATTCCACTGCGCTATGATTGAGTTCTTTTCGGCTGTGATGTTCTCCAACAGCGATAGCGCCCTCTCGCGAAGTGACTCACTCGCAATGTATGAGCCGTAGGCAAACTGCATCTGCGAAATGAGATTAATGGCCAGCAGGTCGCTCTTTGTACGGCCTATCCTCTTTGCCACACTGCGTGACGATGTGGTGGCGGGCGTGTAGTGCGTCAGCCAATAGGGTAGCGTCTCCACATTGAAGAGCGTGCTGGCGTCATCGCCCGTGCGACACTCCAAAATGCGGTCCATCACATTTTGCGTATGGGTGAGGAATGTGGCTATTTGCGACAGCCTTAATACGGGGTGGTTGTTAGGATAGATATGCTTGAGTTTCCACTCCGAGGCTTCCATCGGTTCGATGGTGTACTTGGCTGCGAGGTATTCGAAGTTGCGTTTTAAGTTGAGAATATACTCGTCGTGCTTGTATAGCTCCAGCAGACCTGTAGCACCGATGAGCATAGCCTCGATGTTTTGTGGTGCCATCTTCTCGCGCAGTATGGCCGCATAGGGTACTCTGCGCGCCAGGGTCGTGAAGGCCTCCTTGTTGTCGATGCCACCCATTGTGCGTAGCAGCACCATATAGAATGTCTGCGGCCAGTTGCATCCGCACTCTTCGTAGAGTTTGGTGATGTCCCTATTCTTGCGCTCCAATCTCTCAAAGCCGAGCGAATTGTATATTTCGGTGCGGCGCAATACATCCAACGAGGCGAGATAACCTCCGCAGGCGAAATAAGATGCGCCCGCTTTCAATTTGTTTATCAATCGTCTCCTGGCCTCCATAGCTTTTCTTGTTGAGGGTGCTTTATGTTAAGTACATCTTCAGCACCCTATATTCACTAAAGTAGATTCAGTTCCAGCAGAGCCTCCTCGCTCATCATACTTCTGTCCCAAGGTGGCTCGAATGTGAGTATAATATTTACTGACTCCACGCCGCGAATCTTCTTCACCTGCGTATTGATGTCCTCCACCAATATATCTGCCATCGGGCAGTTGGGAGCCGTCAGCGTCATCTTGATGTTGGCCACGCCCTCGGGGTCGAAGTCAATCTCGTAGATAAGCCCCAAGTCGTAGATATTGACGGGTATCTCGGGGTCATAAATATTTTTCAGCGTAAGAACAATCTCGTGTTCTACTCTCAATATATCTTCTGGTGTCATCATAACTTTCTCTTTCTGCTGATATAACAAGCCTTGCCACACGGTTTATGCCTGCGAGGCGTAGGCCAGAGCATACATCTTCATCTGCTTAATCATAGCAACCAGACCGTTGCTGCGTGTCGGCGAGAGGTTTTCGCTCAGACCGATGGCGTCGATGAAGTAGAGTTCCATATCGACAATCTCCTGCGCCGAACGACCATTCATCACACGAATCAGCAGTGCGATGATACCCTTGGTGATAATGGCATCGCTGTCAGCCGAGTAATATACCTTACCCTCCTCCATCTTAGCATCAACCCATACGCGAGATTGGCAACCTCTGATAATATATTTGTCGTTGCGATGCTCCTCGGCAATGGCGGGCAGAGTCTGGCTAAGCTCAATCAGATAGTCATATTTGTCAAGCCACTCGTCGAAGATGGCAAACTCCTCGATAATCTCCTCCTGTATCTTATCTTTCATTCTTGTCTAAATAAAATCTTGTTACTAAAAAATGTTCAGCACCTCGCCCTCGGCAGCCGATGGAGCGCTAATACCCAACAATCGAGCCTCGGTCGTAGCGAGCGATGTCATATCCACCTTCTCGTTGTGAGTGCCAGCGGCGATATTACCGCCCATAATAATCAGGGGCACTACGCGGTCGTAGAGGTACATCGAACCCGACGATGAGCGTACATCCTCCTTCTCCTCAATCCACTCGGGCATAAGGTTGATAATCACATCACCCGAGCGACGGGGATAAAATCCGTTCTGTATCTTACGGCCATAACCGCTACCGAAGTAACTGCTGCGCATCGCCTCAGCCGCTACGGCGTGCGATACACCACGCAACTGCATCATAAATGTTGCCACCTCGTGCTGCACATCCACGAGCGAAAGACCCTTCTCGATGATAAGGTCGTGGTTAAGATAGATGGCGCGGTCGATATAACCCAACACCCACTCGCCGTTGCCGTGCTGTGCACCGATGAATGCGTTGGTGATAACCTCAGCCTGACGCACATTGAAACGCTCCACATTGTTGTTCTCAACATCGAATGAGGGGCTTGAGCCGTGATCAGAAGTGAGTGTGAATACTATCTGTCGGGGGTCGGTAACCTGCGCTACGATGTACGAAATCAAATCCTCGATGTCGCGGTCAAGACGATACAACATATCCTCATACTCAACCGACTCGGGGCCGAAACGGCTACACACCTTGCGGGGGGTATCCAATACGATGTTCAGCATATCGGGAGTCTCGTCCTGACCCATCTGCTGTTTTGTTACCAGCTGCTTGGCAAAAGCGATAAGTGCGCTGTTACCTGCGGGGGTATAGCACATCTGCTGGTACTCGTCAGCAAACATAGCCTTTATCTTTGCCATATCCTCCTCGATGGGATCAATGCGTTTGTTCTCCTTGCTCTTTACACCCTCGATGCAGGCTACGCGTGAGTTACGGTAGCTATCGTAGGGGAGCAGTGTGTTCCAACGCTTTGAGAGGAACTCCAGATTTTTGTCGCTACGGTTGTACTCGCCAATCCACTCTGGCAGAGTCTTGCTATAGTATGACGATGTGGTCCACGCTGTCTGCAGTGTCTCCATCCAATATACTTCGCCTGAACGGCCCGACATTACGATGGCCGAAAGGGGCTCGATAGCGATTGTTGCCACCTTGCTGGTGCTGTCGTTCTCAATCAGTGCATCGCCAATAGTCTCGGCCACTAACTGACGGGGCGAGTAACTGCCCGAACCACCGCTGTAAGCTACGCTCTGCTCCTTGCTATCTTCAATAAGCGATACGCGCTTGTTGCCCACATAACTGAACCAGCTATCCGATACCACACCGTGAGTCGAAGGCATAGCACCCGTAGAAAGTGTAGCCAACGATACGGGTGTTGTGGTCTGCATATAGTCATACGAAGCGTTTGTGAAGTATGCGCCGTTGTTAATCAAACGGTTGAAACCTCCCGTAGAGAAGTTCTTGCTGTAGCGATTAAGGTCGTCGGCACGCATCGAGCTCACGATGATGTTCACCAGCAGGCGGGGCTTCTCTGCGGCAGAGAGTCCCTGTGCTGACCAGAGCATCATTGAGGCAACTGCCACCGATATGTATAGTAAAAATCGTTTCATCTGAATGAATATTATTTAGGTTGTAAATTTACTACAAATTTTATAAATATCTGCTAAAATAGCCTTTTTCCTCGCTGAAATCTAACTGCGGATGCTTCGTCTGCAGAGCATCAATCTGCTCCATTAACTTGTGGCAGAAAAGTTTGTGTTGCTCGCTCTCGGGGTTGAATGGACGGTGAGCCGCTGCCGTAGTAATCTGACCTATGCGCGTAATCAACTGCTGTGTTTCGGCCGACATCGCACTCTCGGTGAAGCGCTCCCATATATAATTTATAGCCAGCGGTGTGGGGTGAGCCATATCGTCGGCATAGAAACGGTAGTCGCGCAGTTCGTCATTCATAATCTCAAATGATGGGAAATATACCACATTATCACATCGTTGCGCCACCAGACTTAGAGATACGCGTAAGGTAGCCTTGCTTAGTGAGTTGGTCTCCAGTCCATCACTCAAGTGGCGAATGGGGCTGACTGTGAAGATTACTCTCTTGCCCTTGAGTAGTCCATTGCATAACTTCACATAGCGGTCGGCTATCTCCTCCACGCCCATCATCTGGCGGTTGAAGAGTCGTTGAGGTTGCTTATGGCAGTTTGCCACGATGCGTCCGCTCTCGATGTGGCGGTAGGTCATTGCCGTACCGAAAGTGATAATCACCACTTTAGCCTCTTGTAATGAGTTTGCTCCATCGGTTATGGCTGCGTGTATCTGTTGCAGAGTCTCCTCGGCGCTGGGACGCGAAAACGAGGAGTGAAAGTCGTAATGAAACCACGCTCCGTTGTCGTAGAGCAATTCGTCGATTGTCGGCAACGCTTTGCTATCCCCTGCCAAGAGTGAGCCCAAGCGTTCAAGTGTGAGCGCGATGGATTCGGGATTGAATAGTATGCCCGTAGGTGATGCACAGACCTTGAACTTCGCCCCGGCGAGTCGCTCCGCTATATTGTTGGCAAAGCACGAACCAATGGAAAAAATCGGAGTAGTGTGGTCGATTTTTTCGTTGAATGGCGTGATTTGGGTCTTGGTATATAGTTGCATCTTTTGTTGGGTGGTTGTGGTTTATATATCGCTTAACTCCAGCCAGCGCATCTCCTTCTCCTCGAGTGTGGAGATGATTTCGCCAATGCGCTCCGAGGCTGACGAGAGTTCGCTCACGGAGAGTGTTCCCGACGAGAGTTGCTCCTCGAGTGTATGCTTCTCGTTCTCCAGTTGGGCTATATCCAGCTCCAACTGCTCCAACTCGCGCTGCTCCTTATAAGATAGCTTCTTGCGCGGAGCAGGTGTCGTAGGCGTGGCATCCTTCTGCATTGCCAGCTTGTGCTCCTGCTTCTCGGCTTCAATCTTTGCCAAGCGTGCCTGCTCGGCCTCATTCTCGCGTATGAACTCGCGATATTCGCTATATGTGCCGACAAAGTCCTTTACGGCGCCATCTTCGCGGAAGATGAACAGGTGATCCACAGTCTTATCGAGGAAGTAGCGGTCGTGCGATACGATGAGCAGACAACCCTTGAACGATTGGAGGTACTCCTCCAAAATGTTCAGTGTCACGATGTCGAGGTCGTTGGTCGGCTCGTCCAATATCAAGAAGTTGGGGTTGCGCATCAAGATTGTCAGCAGATAGAGTCGGCGCTGCTCTCCACCGCTCAAAATCTCAACCTGCTTGTTGAATGCCTCGTGCGGGAAGAGGAACCGGTTGAGCATCGTAGTGGCCGATATGCTGTGTCCATCGGCAGTAGTGACCGTCTCGGCAATATCCTGCACGATGTCGAGAACTCTCTGGCCAGGCTTGAATGACATACCCTGCTGGCGGTAGTAGCCAATGCGGATGGTCTCACCCAATTCGATGCTACCTTTGTTGGGTTGCAGCAAGCCTGTCATTAGGTTTAGGAATGTACTCTTTCCTGCACCGTTTTTGCCCACGATACCTACACGCTCATAGCGTGAGAACTTATACGAGAAGTCGTCGAGCATCGTGCGCTCGCCATAGCTAAAGCTTACATTCTCACAATCTATAATTTTGCCTCCCAGTCGTGCCGTAGCAACATCGATGTTCATCTGCTGGCTACCCAACGATACCGAGGCTTTGTCTTTCAAATCGTAAAATGCATTTACGCGATAACGCGCCTTGCCTGTACGGGCTTGCGGTGTAGAGCGAATCCACTCCAACTCGCGGCGCAATAGGTTGCGGGCCTTGTCGATGTTGGCCTGCATATTGTTGTAACGCTCTTCGCGTTTTTCGAGGAAGAATGAGTAGTTACCCTTATAAGAGTACAATTCGCCTCTATCTAATTCGTAGATTGTGTTGCATACGCGGTCGAGGAAGTAGCGGTCGTGCGTTACCATCAGCAGCGTGCAGCGCGACTTCTGCAAATATGACTCCAGATACTCAATCACATCAATGTCGAGGTGGTTGGTCGGCTCGTCCATAATCAGGAAGTCGGCATCCTGCAACAGCATCAGCGCTATGGCGGCACGCTTGGCCTCACCACCCGAGAGTGAACCCATAGGCTGGTCGAGTCGTGAGAGTTTCAGTGACGAGAGCACCTGCTTGATGCGCTGCTCGGCACTCCATCCATCGGCGGCATCCATTGCTGACATAGCCTGCTCGATGGCTCGCTCGTCGCCCGATGCGATAGCCTTCTCGTATCTGTTTATTACATCGTATGTTGAACCAAGGCGTGAATAGACCTCGTCGAAGAGTGTGTTTTCGGGGTTGAAGTCGCACATCTGGTCGAGGAAAGCGACCTTGATGTCCTTCATGAACTTAATCTCACCGCCTCTGTCCGACGAGTCCAGACCAGCAAGAATCTTCAGCAGCGAACTCTTGCCCGTACCGTTGGGGGCAATGAGTGCAATCTTATCGCCTTCGTTGATGTTGAACGAAATATTGCTGAACAGCACTTTGTCGCCGTAGGATTTGCTTATGTTTTCTACCTGAAGGAAACTTGCCATCGTGTTGGTATAATGTAATTGCAGACGCGCAAATGTGGGCGTCAGATTAATAGTAATTGTCGTACATCGATTGACTCTTCTCGTACTTCAAGTCCTTGAGCGATGCGGCCTTCACACCGATGTGGAAGTTCCAACTCTTGTAGTGTCCGAAGGGAATCCACGAGAATGACATCTGCCAGCAGTGCAAGTCGCGTGTGACGCTGATAGACGAGGTGGTCAATTTATTCATTGCAATATCGTAACCGCCCGACAGCGTAGCCGACATCTTCTTCGAGAAGGTGACATTACCGCTGAAGCCGACGGTCTGCGTGACATTGCGTTTGACGCCCGTCGTGCCGTTGTTCACATACGAGAGCGTATAGTTCACATTGTAGTTCACATTCAAACTCCACGGAATAGAGAAGTCGTAATAGCTCTGCGACATATATCGTCTTCGCAGCGTGGGGTCCATCTGACCGTAGGGGTCATAGAAGGGGTTGGCATATTCGGGCGGGATGTTGTCCTTGTTATCTCCCACCGAGGCGGGTTGTGCCGATTGGCGCGACTTGAATGTGTAGCCAAAGCTCCATCCCGTATTCATTACGCGACCCAAGTTGCCTCGAGCCCAAGTGAGTTTGTTGTATCGTTTACCCTCGGGGGTCACCTCATATGGGTCGATTGTCGCACGCAAGTTGATACCGAAATTACCCACGATGTTGGTACGCAATGATGCCGAGATGTTCGACAGATTCATTGAGTCGGCCAGGAAATTGTACGAACCACTTAGCGAGAGGTCGTCGATGAGCTTGATTTTCTTCAAGCCTGTAGAGTCGCGTTTACTCTTGACCTTAGCCTCGAGGCTCTGGCGCAATGAGAATGACATAGACATATTACGACCCGTAGTGGGGACTCCAAAGGCGTTGTCGGCAAAAGGTGAATATACCGTAGCTCGTCCCGTTGAGTCAGACTGTACGGTCTGATAGTAGCCATACTTCTGATTGCTGAAGTCGGGGGCGTAAGAGAAGCTGATGTTGGGTGTTACCTGATGACGAATGCCCTGCAGAGCAAAATCCTTATACTTCTCCTTCACCTGCCAAGTACCATAGACGATGGTCGAAAGCGAAACTGCTGCGTTGTAGTTGTAGAGGCGGTAGAATCCGTACTCGGGGTCGAGGTAATCGACCGTATTGGTCTCGGGATTCCACGCGCGGTCCACCTTCTTGAAATACCAGCGCTCGGCGTAGTTTATCGATGGGGTGATATTGATGTAGTTCAGCGCATTGAATGTAGCCTGAATGGGGATGGTGTGCTGAACGCCGTGGCGCATACTGTTGAGCGTCTCCTGCGTAAAGATGCTTCCCTCCTTGGCGCTTGCTGTGTTGGTCATCTTCGCGGCGTAGCTCATCGAGATCTTCTCATACCAACGATCCTTACCCACCTTCTCTGAGCGGCGCAGAGGGTAGAACTTCGATACATTGAACGAAATGTTGGGCAGAGTCGCCGAGAGGCTCTTTGTCTGTGAGTTCTGTGAAACGGCCACATTCATCGAGAGCGAGAATGGTGTGCCAGCCCAGTTCTTCGAGTATGAGATTGAAGAGTTTGTCTGCGTAGACAACATATCCGTAAGGTTGGTGGCTGCATAGCGGCTATAACCACTCGACGACAAGTTTACCGAGGCCGAGAATGTCGAACCAGGGTTAGCCTTGGGGTCTTGCGAGTGAGTCCACATCAGTCGGTATGTGTTCTGCTTGACGAAATCGGGGTCGTTCTTGTCGCCCGAGCGGATGCTCGAGAAATCGAAGTTGAAGTTACCCGTATACTTGTAACGCTTGATGTAACGCGATATGGCGCTGACCTCCCACGAACCGAGCGTGTAGATGCCACCCGTCAGCGTAAGGTCCATATTGTCGCTGAGTGTGAAATAATAACCCAGACCGCTGATGTAGAATCCGCGTCGTGCCTCCTCGCCGTATGACGGCATCAGAATACCCGACTTGGGGCCAGAACTCAATGGGAAGAATCCCTCGGGCAGACCCAGGAAGGGGATGTGTACATCCTCGATAACCAAGTGGCCAGGGCCCATAATGGCCTTTTTGCCAGGGATTACCTTTACCTTCGACATCGAGTAGAAGAAGTGGGGATGGTCGGTCTGGTCGCAGGTGGTGTACATACCATCGGCGATGTTGATTGTATTGTCGGCCATCTTCTTCACATCTTGACCTACGAGCCAACCGTCACCCTGCTGGGTTGCGATATTCTTGATTTTTGCTCGCTGTGTCTCGATGTTGTAGGTGATGGTGTCCATATTCAGGGTGTTGCTGCCCTGTGTGAATAGCGGTCGTGTGACCGTGGGCTCGCCGTCGATTGTATCGGCTCTACCTACTGCGTGGATATCCTTGCGCTCGAGGTCGATGGTCATCAAGTCGGCCGCAAGATTCATATCGCCATAGCTTACCTCGCCCTTTTCGTAGAAATAAACCTTCTTGGCTCTCAAGTCATAGAAGAGTGAGTCCTGCGCACGGCCAATGATGGGCGCATCGAGTCCCATTCCGCCGCGTCGCTTCGCGGTAGAGTCGGTCTGCGTAGTGGCAGTGGTAGCCGCTGCGGCGTTGGTTGGTGTAGCCAAAGAGTCGGCACTCTCGCCATTGTTGGCACTGTTGCGTCTTGTGCGCTGTGCCACACGGCGGGCGTTGGCATCCCTGATGCTGTCCTGCTGTTGTAGCAGAATAGAATGTGAAGCGCCCAAAATCGTTGTGGTCGCCTCGCTATTTGAGGCCATAGCACGCTGCACCGCGGTCAATCCAGGCAGAAGTGACCACAGAGTAAGCGTAATGGCTACCAAAAGAGCATATTTAATCCTAAAATTACCCAAAATTTCAATAATTTTTTGTACCTTTGCCGACGCGTCGGCAAAACCGCTCACAACAAACTGTTACCTTGCTGTGGCTGAGGTGTTTTAACCGACAAATATAGCGTTTTTTTATCTATTACCGATAATATTTCGGCAGTTTTTTATATGAATCGTCTACTCTTTTGGATAGTGTTGTCTGTCTCTGCGCTCTGTTGGGGGCAGATTGTGTGTGCCGAAAGTGGTGCCACTCGCCAGCGCGTTGTTGTTATTGACGCAGGTCACGGTGGTAGTGCTTTCCCTGGTGCAGTGTATGGTGGAGTGAAGGAGAAGGATATAAATCTGGCCGTTGCGCTTAAGCTCGGTGCGCTCATCGAGAAGGAGTTGCCAGGTGCGAAGGTGGTCTATACGCGCAAGACTGACACCGCTTTGGGTAAGTCGCTCAATGATGACCTCACGGCCCGTGCCAATATTGCCAATAAGGCCGAGGGCGACCTCTTTATCTCGATTCACGCCAATGCGGCGAAGAGTACTTCGGTTAAGGGTGCCGAGACCCTGATTATGGGCGAGAGCGAGAAGGAGACTCGTTACAACGAGGATGCTCTCTACAATAACAACAAGGACGAGCTGATTGATATGTCAGACGAGAATACGGCCGCAATGGTTAGAGCCTACATCCAGAACTTGCAGTTCACTTATGGCGAGTATAGCGAGATGATGGCCCGAATCATTCAGTCGAACTATGGCAAGGGCGGTCGCGAAGTGCGTAAGGTCAAGCGCCAACTGCTTAAGGTGCTGTATGCTACCGATATGCCGAGTGTGCTTACCGAGTTAGGTTTTATGACTAACAAGAGCGAATTGGCCTATATGAATTCAGAGAAGGGTCAGGCTGCGTTGGCCAGAATGTTGTGCAATTCGGTGAAGGAGTATTTCCAAAGCATTGACCGTATGGCGGGTATCGATAGTGGTGCGGACGAAGTGGTCAGTACTCCCATTGTTGTAGATGAGAGCGTGGAGGAGGAGAATAAACCCGTAGTTGAGGAGCCCAAAAAGGAGGAGAAAAAGGTCGAAACGGAGCCTGCGGTTGTGCCGTCGGCGAGTGAGTCTTCGGACGAGGGCTATGCCATTCAGTTGCTGGCGTCTGACAAGCGTTTGTCGCTCAATGACAGCCAGTTCAAGTCGTATAAAGGCAAGGTGGCTTGCTACGAAGGTGCGGGCGTTTTGAAGTACAAATATGGCTACGGCAACTTCTCGACACGCGCCGATGCGCAAAAAGAGGTTGCGGCGGTACGCAAGGTTTTCAAGGATGCGTTCGTTATACACTATAAAGAGGGAAAAGTTATAAAGTAAATATCTCGCCATCGGGCGGGAAAAGCAATCAAAAATAAGAGTATAAACAAGAGGAGATAAAAGATGAAAAGAGAAATTAAAGTAGGATTGTTTGCAGTAGTAATGTTGTTGTTGGGCTGGGGTGTGATTCGATACCTGCAGGGCTCAGAGATTTTCGGTCGCACTAATGTCTATTATGCATACTACAACAATGTGGGTGGTATCCAGTCTGCATCGCATGTGGTGATTCACGGCGTGAAGGTTGGTACGGTAACAGCTGTAATACTCAATGAGGACCCGAATAAGGGTGTCGAGGTGGAGCTCACTATCGAGAACAAATACGCTCTGCCCGTAGATTCAAAGGCCAAGATTTTCAGCGACGGACTGATGGGCGGAAAGGCTGTGGAGATTGTCTATGGCTCATCGTCAGAGATGATTCCTGATGGCGGTACAATCAAGTCAGAGGAGACTACCGACCTGATGGCTATGGCAAGTTCCGAGATGGAGGGTATCATCGCAAAGGTTACCACCATTATGGATAATATGGCACAGACTCTGGAGAGCGTAAATAAGTTGATGACCGACAACGCGGGTCATATCACCAGCATCGTCGAGAATGTAGATGGTGTAACTGGCAATGTGAACGATATGCTCGCCAAGGAGAAGAAGCACCTCGAGGAGGCTATGCTCTCGCTCAACCGCTTCTCAAAGAGCCTGGGTGATAATGCCGAGCAGGTGGATAGCATCATCGACAATATGGCCACATTCTCAAACAAGTTGGCCGAGGCTGACCTGATTGCACAGATTGAGGGTACAGTCGAGCAGTTGAACAAGGTGCTCTCTACGGTTAATGACGGCGACGGTAGCGTGAGCAAGTTGCTCGACGATAAGGAGTTGTACGACAATCTGGCCGAGGCGAGTGCAAACCTCTCTTCTCTGTTGGCCGATTTGCAGGAGAATCCTCACCGCTATATAAATGTTTCGGTTTTCGGTAGCAACCCCACAAAGAAGGTTGAAAAGGCTAAGGCCAAGGCCGAGAAGCGAGAGATTAAGCGTGCCGACGAGTTGGCTGAGAAGGTTCACGAGGCACAGCTTAAGGAGATTGAGAAGCGTAATAAATAGCAACTGATTGACGAGGAGTGCAGAATGATTTATCCCGCTAATTTTGAGCAGAAAATAGGCTTCGACCGAGTGCGAGAGCAGGTGGCTGCGCTGTGCAGTATGACCATTGCGCGCGAGAGAATTTTCGATGAAAAGTTCTCTTGTTCGCGTGGGGATATCGAGCGCAGACAGGAGTCGGCTGACGAGATGCGCGAACTGCTGATGATTGACCCCGCAACGCCGCGAGATGAGTATCCCGATATGGAGGCCATCTCTGCGAAGTTGGGTGTCGAGGGCGCGTTCCTTACGGTCGAGGAGGTTGTGATATTGCGCCGTGCGCTTACTGCAGTGGGCAATATGGTGGGATTTGTGTTGAGCCGTCAGCAGACAAAGTATCCCCGCCTGCATAGCCGCAGCGAGAGAGTGTGTGTATTCCCCGATGTGATTCGTCGCATAAATCAGATTGTGGATGAGGAGGGTGAGATAAAGGATACTGCTACTCCCGAACTTTTAAGCATACGCCGCGCCATACGCCAACACGAGGGTCAGGTGGCTAAACGACTTCAGCAGGTGCTAACAAATGCCAAGAAGGCGGGTATAGTCGATGCTGAGGCTATGATCTCTATTCGTGACGGCCGTGCGGTGATTCCCGTGTCGGCGGCGAATAAGAGAAAACTTAACGGCTTTATTCAGGACGAGTCGGCAACGGGTCGTACCTTCTATATCGAGCCCGTAGAAGTGGTCGAGCTCAACAACCAACTGCGCGAATTGGAGTATGCCGAGCGCAGAGAGATTGTGCGACTGCTCACAGCCTTTACCGAGGAGTTGGCTCCCGATGCCAAGCCTATAGCCGATGCGGGTGAGTATCTGGCCGATATGGATGTGCTGCGAGCCAAGGCTCGTTGGGCCATCGAGAATGGTGCAGGTAAGCCTATTGTATCGACCGACGATAGATTGGTGTTGCGTAGAGCGTTCCACCCACTTTTGGCGCAGACGCTCAAGCGCGAGAAGAAGGAGTTGGTGCCTCTGGATATGCAACTCGACAAGCAGAAACATATATTGGTAATCTCGGGCCCCAATGCGGGTGGAAAGTCTGTCTGCCTAAAGACTACGGGAATGGTGCAGTATATGTTCCAGTGCGGTTTCCCCGTTACGGCGGGCGAAACGAGTGAGTTGCCCATTTTCGAGCATCTGTGTCTGGATATTGGTGACGAGCAGTCGATGGATAACGACCTTTCGACCTATTCATCACACCTGCTTAATATGAAACATACGCTACAGGCTGCCTCACCGCGAACATTGGTGTTGATTGACGAGTTCGGCTCTGGTACCGAGCCAGTGATTGGCGGTGCGATAGCCGAGTCTATATTGGAGCGACTGTTGGAGAAGGGGTGTTATGGTGTTATCACCACCCACTACTCAAATATTAAATATTACGCCACGGGAACCGAAGGTATAGCCAATGGCGCGATGATGTTCGATGTGCAGAACATCCGTCCGCTGTTCAAACTCGAACAGGGTAAGCCTGGTAGTTCGTTTGCCGTGGAGATAGCCCGCAAAATCGGTTTGTCGGAAGATATTATCCGCCGTGCGAGCGACAAGGCGGGTAGCGACCATATCAACCTTGAGCGTCAGCTGCGTGAGATTGCCCGCGACAGACACTACTGGTCGCAGAAGCGTGACCGCATCCGCCAGACCGACCGCAAGGTTGAGGAGTTGGAGACGAGCTATACCGAGCAGCTCTCTCGCATCAAGGAGGAGCGTCGTGAGATTCTGCAGCAGGCCAAGGCCGAGGCACAGCAGCTTATTGCCGATGCTAACCGCCAGATTGAGAATACCATCCGTACCATCAAGGAGGCGCAGGCCGAGAAGGAACTTACCCGTTTGGCACGCCGTGAGTTGGATGACTTCAAGACCCAGGTGCAGAGCGAGCAGTCGTCATTCGATGGCGAGAAGGTGGAGCGCGAGATGGAGCGTTTGATGCGCCGTAAGGCCCGCCGTGAGGAGAATAAAAAGCGTCAGGGTGTAGAGCCCGCTGTTAAGAGCGAGGCGCAGGCTGTGGTGCTGAAGCCCGTTGAGGTAGGCTCGAAGGTGAAAATCGAAGGTCAGGAGGTGCTGGGCGTAGTGCAGAGCATCAAGGGTCGTAAGGCGCAGGTTGCCTTCGGTCAGATTCTGACTACGGTGGATAAGGATAAACTGCGCGTTGTGTCTAACTCCGAGTATAAGAAGTCGATTAAGCCTGTAACGCCGAGAACGGTCTTGTCGGTGGATATATCGACTCGCAAGCTCAACTTTAAGGATAGCGTCGATGTGCGTGGTATGCGTGCTGTTGAGGCGCTGGAGGTGGTGCAGGACTTGGTGGACGATGCGCTGATGGTGGGCGTTGGAGGTGTCTCCATTCTGCACGGTAAGGGAACAGGTGCCCTGAAGGAGGAGATACGCCGTTATCTGCGTTCTGTGCCGCAGGTTGCTTCAGCAGCCGACGAGCACGCTGATAGAGGTGGCGCTGGTATCACTGTCGTTAGATTCAAGAACGATTAATTATAATATTATATAGTGTAGCATAAACTATGAAGTATCACTTGTCTGAAATAGCCCGTCTGTGTGGCGGTAAGATGATGGGGTGCGATGTCGTGGCGGGCGGTGTTGTTACCGACTCGCGCAGTTGTGCCTTTGTGGGTGATGCTATGTTTGTGGCTATGTGTGGTGTGAACCACGATTCGCACGACTATGTGGGTGATATGTACCGCCGTGGCGTCAGAGCCTTTATGGTTGAGCGAGGTGATGTGGCTGTGGCACTTCCCGATGATGCGGGATGTGTCGTTGTGGATAACGCCTTGCAGGCTCTGCAGCGTTTGGCAACGGCTCACCGTGAGTCGTTCAAGGGCTGTGTAGTAGGTATTACTGGCTCAAATGGCAAGACCGTAGTTAAGGAGTGGGTGGCAAGAGCCCTGCCTGCCGATGTTAAATTCCTGGCCTCGCCAATGAGCTATAACTCGCAGCTGGGTGTTGCGTTGTCGCTGCTGATGATTCAAGGCGATGAGCAGGTGGTCGTTATTGAGGCGGGTATATCACAGCGAGGCGAGATGGAGCGTCTGGAGCGAATGATTCGCCCCGAGGTTGTCGTGATGACATCGATAGGGGATGCCCACCAGTGTAACTTCTCGTCGTTGGAGGAGAAGATAGACGAAAAATTGATTCTTGCTCGTCGTGCCGATAGATTTATCTACCACAGCGCCTATGACAAGATTACGCCTCTGTTGGCCGAAAACCTTGCGGCCGATTGCCGAAAAGTCGATGCTGCCGAGGAGAGCATCGAGGGCTTGAAGGCTGGTAACGAAACGATAAAGATTGACGGTCAGTTGGTCAAGAGTCTCTGTCGTGAGTTGGGTTACAGCGTCAATCCCGCTATGGCCGATGTGACTATGCGTCTGGAGGTTAAGGAGGGTATTAACGATTCGACAATAATTAACGATACATACAACTCCGATATTAACTCGTTGGCTCTGGCTCTTGATACACTGCAGAGTGTGGCGTTGGGTGCGCCCGCTACGGCTGTGGTGTCGGATATCGAGCAGAGTGGAATGTGTGACGAGGAGCTCTATGCGCGTGTGGCCGCAATGGTTGAGCGTGCAGGAGTGGATATGTTGATCGGTGTCGGCGAGCGCATCAAGCGCTTTGCTGCCGAGTTCCGCTGCCGCACAAAGTTCTACTCTTCTACCGAGGAGTTGGAGCAGGGCCTTTCTACCGAGGATATTGCGGGTCGCACGATACTGCTTAAGGGTAACCGTCGTTTCAAGTTTGAGCGCGTCTGCCAGCAGTTGGAGCGTCGTAGCCACACGACTGTGTTGGAGGTTAATCTCGATGCTATGACCCACAATTTGGGCTACTTCCGTCGTTGTCTGCCGAAGAATCATCGTCTGGTTGCAATGGTCAAGGCTTTGAGTTATGGTGCGGGAGATGCCGAGGTAGCACAGCTGATGCAGCGCTTGGGTGTGGATTATCTGGCTGTGGCTTTTGCCGATGAGGGTATTACGCTTCGCCGCAAGGGTATCACTATGCCCATCGTGGTGCTTAATGCCGATGCGGGTAGTTTCGACAAGATGGTGGCTAATGCTCTGGAGCCCGAGATATATAGTTTCCACTCGTTGCGCGATTTTGTCGATAGCGTCGAGCGTTATGGTTCATATCCTTATCCCATTCATATTAAGTTGGATACGGGTATGCATCGCTTGGGCTTTGTCGAGGAGGAGTTGGATGAACTGACGGCATATTTAACGGGTCTGCAGAGCGTCAAGGTGGCTTCTGTTTTTGCCCATCTGGCCTGTGCCGACGATGAGTCGCAGGACGATTATACATTGGAGCAGATAGCCAAGTTCGATAGGATGAGCAGCCGCCTTGTTGAGGCGTTGCCATACAAGGTGTTGCGTCATACGGCCAATTCGGCTGCTATCGAGCGATTCCCGCAGGCGCAGTTCGATATGTGCCGTCTGGGATTGGGTTTGTATGGCTACGGATATAAGCACAACGACGAACTCCAACCCGTTTCTACGCTCAAAACGCGTATCGTGCAACTGCGCGAGCGCAAGGCGGGCGAAAGCATAGGCTATGGCCGTGCGGGTCAGTTGGAGCGAGATAGCCTGATAGCAACTATCCCCATTGGCTATGCCGATGGTCTGGACCGTCACTTGAGCTGTGGCCGATGGTCGATGTTGGTGGCGGGCGAGAAGGCTCCGATAGTCGGACGCGTGTGTATGGATAGTTGTATGATAGATGTAACCGATATAGAGGGTGTTGCCGAGGGTGACGAGGTAGTGGTATTCTCTCCCGTCGCGGGTAATACGCCCGAGGATATGGCCGAGGCGCTTGCGACTATACCATATGAGGTGATAACATCGGTTGCAACACGAGTTAAACGCATTTATGTCAGAGAGTAATGGCTGAAAAGGGAGTATTATATATGATTCCGTGTCCTATATCGGACGAATCGGATATGGCGGATGTATTGCCACAGGGAAACAAGCGGGTGATAGATTCGTTGGACTACTACATTGTTGAGAATGTGCGTTCGGCACGACGCTTCCTTTCGAAGGCTAAGGTGGCGCGCAAGATTGATGAGTTGGAGTTTGTAGAACTCAACGAGCACACCATTGCTGGCCGTGCTATCGAGCAGATGGTAGAGCCTATCCTCAAGGGGCGATCTGCGGGTGTTATCTCAGAAGCAGGTGTCCCCGGTGTAGCCGACCCTGGAGCATTGGTTGTGGAGGCTTGCCACCGCAAGGGTATCAAGGTGGTGCCGCTCGTTGGCCCGTCGTCTATCCTGCTTGCTATGATGGCATCGGGACTCAACGGTCAGTCGTTTGCATTTAACGGTTATCTGCCCATCAAGCCCCAGGAGCGAGCAAAGGCTCTCAAGTCGCTGGAGCGCCGTGCGCAGGTCGAGCATCAGTCGCAGATATTCATCGAGGCTCCCTACCGTAATGTGAAGTTGGCTGAGCAGATATTCGCAGTGTGTGGCTCGGAGTCGCGTCTTACCATTGCGTGCGATATCACTTCGCCCGAGGAGTTGATTCTCACGCTCACCGTTGCCGAGTGGCGCAAGCGTGGTCTGCCCGATATAGCCAAGCGACCGACCATTTTTATCATAGGATAAGTTGGGCATATAATTTGCTCAAAATATAGTAGAAATATGAAAAACAATAAAGATATGACACAGGAAAAAGTTGTTAATCAGGAGATTGGAGAGCAGGATGGTATCAACGGCGGAGAGGCTAATCCGTCGAATGAGGGCCAATCGTGTGACAATATGGCAGATGAGCAGACTTCTAACTCTGACACTATGGCAGAGGAGGGTGGTGCCGACGAGCAGAGTGGTGCCGCAGAGCCTACACCCGAGGAGGTGATTGCTATCTGGCGAGATAAATATATGCGTCTGCAGGCGGAGTTCGATAACTATCGCAAGCGTACTTTGCGCGAGAAGATGGACCTCGTAGCGAGCGGTGGTGCCGATGTGTTGAAGAGTATGCTCTCGGTGCTGGACGATGTACACCGTGCTGTTGCCGCATCAGAGAAGAGCGACGATATCGCAGCTTTGCGTGAGGGCGAGCGTCTGGTAATGCAGAAGTTCGAGGAGGCTCTCAAGCAGAAGAATGTAACCGAGATTGAGGCTGTGGGTCTGGAGTTCAACGCCGATTTCCACGAGGCCGTTGCCCGCTTTGCTGCTGGCGAGGATAACAAGGGTAAGGTAATCGATGTTGTTCAGCGTGGTTATATGTTGGGCGACAAGGTGTTGCGTTATGCTAAAGTAGTGGTGGGCGAGTAATCTCCACCGATGAATAAAGAATTAGGATAGTAGAGATAAGATGTCAGAAAAAAGGGATTATTATGAGGTGTTAGGCGTTGAGCGTAACGCCAATGCTGATGAGATAAAGAAGGCTTATCGCAAAGCCGCAATCAAATACCATCCCGACAAGAACCCGGGAAATGCAGAGGCCGAGGAGAAGTTCAAGGAGGCAGCCGAGGCTTACGATGTGTTGTCGAATGAGGAGAAGCGCGCCCGTTACGATAAGTTCGGTCACGCAGGTATGAGCGGTGCCGCTGGTGGCGGTGGCTTTGGTGGCTTCGGCGGTGGAGGCTTCTCTATGGAGGATATCTTCTCGCAGTTCGGCGATATCTTCGGTGGTCACTTCGGCGGTTTCTCGTCACGAGGTGGTGGCCAGCGAGTTAATCGTGGTAGCGACATTCGTGTGAAGGTAAAACTTACGCTTCAGGAGATTGCCAACGGCACAACCAAGAAGCTCAAGATTAGCAAGACTATTGCTTGTGACAAGTGCGGTGGCTCGGGTGCGAAGGACTCGTCGTCGTATGCAACCTGCTCGACTTGTAATGGTGCGGGCTATGTCACTCGCGTAGAAAATACATTCTTTGGCCGTATGCAGACGCAGGGCGTATGTCCCACTTGTAACGGTTCAGGTAAAATCATTACGGCCAAGTGCGACAAGTGTTCGGGCGAGGGCGTAGTGCGTGGTGACGAGGTTGTAGAGATTAAGATTCCTGCAGGCGTAGGCGAGGGTATGGCCGTTACCGTATCGGGTAAGGGTAATGCTGCCCGCCAGGGTGGAGTCAATGGCGACCTGCTCGTGATGATTGAGGAGGAGCGCAACCCCGAATTGGTACGCGATGGCAACGATTTGATCCACAACCTTAACCTGCCTGTTACTACCTGCTTGTTGGGTGGTGAGGTCGAGGTGCCCACGATTGATGGTCGCGTGAAGATTAAAATTGCTGCGGGTACGCACGCTGGTAAGGTGTTGCGTCTGCGTGGCAAGGGTCTGCCCGATGTGAATGGCTATGGCCGAGGCGATATTATGATTGTTGTGGACATCACTATCCCCGACACTCTGAACGCCGAGGAGAAGCGCCTTGTCGAGAAGTTGGCCGAGATGCCTCACTTCAAGAAGGCCGAGAGCGTCGATAAGCAGAATATTTTTGAGAGAATGAGAAGTTTCTTCCGATAGAGAGAGGACTTCACGGTTTGTAGAAAGCAATAAAACAATACAGTTATGGGAATATTTACGCCTCACAAGCGCCACGCCAACAAGTTTAACTATACGCCGCGCTATTACGATCCCGCCAAGGAGGAGCGTGAGCGCCGTCGTCAGGAGTTGCGTGGAGATAGATTGGACGATAACGGAGAGTACACTCCAGGCAAATATATTCAGGCCAAGCGCGAAGCGCGTCTGGCGCGTGCTGCCGAGGATAATAAGAGCAATAGCACCAAGATGAGAATGTGGGCATTGGGCGCAGGCGTAATGTTGCTGTTTCTATTCATATACATCCTTGTGCCTCGTATTGCTGCCATCGTAGATATGGCGACGAATGATAAACCATCGAGTGCCGTTACGCAGCAGGAGCGTGATGTAGAGGAGTTTGACCCCTATGCACCCATCATCATCGTGCCCAACGATTATCAGGAGGGCGACGAGATTGTGATTGTGGAGGAGTAATTTTTTTAAGCCGTTAAGACAATGTGGCTGTTGCACTATTTAAGTGCGTGGCCGCGATAACCCAACAAGTGTAGATGGAGAATAAAATCAGATTATTACCCGAGATTGTTGCCAACCAGATTGCCGCTGGTGAGGTGGTCGAGAGTCCGTCGTCTGTCGTTAAGGAGATGATGGAGAACGCCATCGATGCCGGCGCGAAGTCTGTCGTGGTGAACTATCGTAATGCTGGTCTGGAGTTATTGCAGATTGTCGATGACGGCTGTGGTATGTCGCCTATGGATGCCCGTATGGCATTCGACAGACACGCCACAAGTAAGATAAAGAGTTTTGACGATATCTATCGACTCAACACCTTCGGCTTCCGAGGTGAGGCGTTGGCCTCTATTGCGGCAGTTGCACAGGTGGAGTTGCGTACGCGTCAGGCCACCGACGAGATTGGTACGGTGACGATTGTAAATGGTGGAGAGTTCATCTCGCAAAACCCCATAATGTGCCCTGTAGGGTCGCAGTTCTTGGTGCGAAACCTCTTCTATACAGCCCCCGCACGCCGCAAGTTTAGTAGCGATAGGACAAAGATTGTAGCCAAAATCAAGCGCGAGTTCAAACGCGTAGCGCTGTGTAATCCTCAGGTTAAGTGTGAGTTGCTGTCAAACGATATGCCCATCCTTACGCTCCCAGCAACAACTCTGATGGAGCGCATCATCGATGTGGTGGGTCGTCATATCAAGCGCAATTTGTTGGAGGTTGCCGTCGATACCTCGATTGTGAAGATTGCGGGCTATGTGGGTCGTCCCTCGGCCGCAAAGAAACTCAATAACGAGCAATATATCTTCGTGAATGGTCGTTATTTCCAGTCACCGCAGATTTATCGCGCCATAATGCGTGCCTACGAGAAGCTAATTCCCGAGAAGTGTACGCCCTCATATTTCCTCTACCTAACGGTTGATGCCGAAAGGGTGGATGTCAATGTATCACCTCATAAGACCGAGGTGCGATTTGCCGATGCCGAGGATGTGAACCAGATTATCCACGCTGCGGTGCGTAGCACATTGGCCAAGAGTGGTAATGTGGCGATGATGGATTTCGACCAGGTGGCTATCGACATTCCCGTTTTGGGTAGTGTGTCGCCCGATACTATTTACCCCGAGCCACGCTCGACCACTAACGATAACTACAACCCCTTCAGCGAGGATTACGCCTCGGTGCCGTCGGATGATTTTGACGATAGTATAATACACGACGAGTTGGCCACAGACGATAGCGTGATACCCTCTTCTGCTTCATCTGCCCCATCCTCGCCCGCAAAGCCTATGCGTGAGTTCGTCTCGTCAATAGGTGGTGGCGCAAGCTGGATGCCCCAGGTGGAGGAGAATGAGCCGATGGATATGCCCCGCCTAAAGGATGTGTCGTGGTCGGATATCTCCGCTATCTCGGAGTTCGGTCTGGATGCCGAACCACAACCCATCGAAGATGGTGGCTATCGTGAGATAAGGTCGGGTATGACAAGTATGTGGTCGATGGATGAGGAGAGTCACCTCGACTTCACCCCCACCGAGCAAGCTGTACAGCAGACGCTGTTGCATAGTGAGGCACTCTCGTTTGAGGATGTAATGCCGATAGGTGGCGGTTATGCTGTGGCGATGTCGTCGGGTAGGGCTATGGTTGTCGATTTGCGCCGTGCCAAGGAGCGTGTGCTTTACGACGGTTATATGGCAATGATGCGCAGTGGCGGATGTCCCTCGCAGAAGTTGCTCTTCCCCGAGATGCTGACCCTCGGCGACGAGGAGTATCAGCTGCTGGAGGAGCATCAGGTTGAGTTCGCTGCGTTGGGCTTCGATATGGTGTTGGCCTCAGACGGCAGGGTAGAGCTTGCGGGCATTCCCTCTTCGACGGTTGGTGAGCAGGCCGATACGCTGCTGTATGACCTATTGCAGGAGGTTGCCCAGTCGGGTAGTGCCGTTGAGCGTATGCGCGAGGAGATGGTGTGCGTGATGGCCGTAAGAGGTAGTCGTACAATGGGCCGCGTGATAGCCAAGGAGGAGGCCGAGTATCTGCTCCGTGAGCTGAGCGTGTGCGGGAACTATACTTACTCGCCTTCGGGTAAGATGATTATGAGCGAAATGACGCTTCAGGAGTTGAAAACCAAGTTAAGTTAAATGTAGATTACAATGTATCAACAATATAGTAGACCTACGACCCCTCCGGTGGTCAAAAATCTGATTATCGCCAACTGCGTGGCAATGCTGGCAACTACGCTGTTGCCCTTTGGTGATGCCATCATCGAGCGCTTTGCCTTGTTCAATGCTGCAGGTCCGCTGTTCCACAGCTACCAGGTGTTTACATATATGTTCCTGCACGGCGGTGTGTCGCACTTGTTCTTCAATATGTTCGCGTTGTGGATGTTCGGCCGTACGCTGGAGATGGAGTTGGGCTCGCAGAAGTTTTTTACATACTATATGGTGTGTGGTGTCGGTGCAGCTCTCATTCAGTTGGGCGTAGCTTATGCCGAGTATGCCCATATGCTCGAGTCGTCAGGCCCTTACCTCGCGTCACGATTGCTGGCTATACCTACGGTTGGTGCATCGGGTGCGGTCTTTGGCTTGTTGCTGGCCTTTGGTGTGTTGCATCCCAACAATCGAATAATGCTTATGTTTCCGCCCGTTGTGCTTAAGGCAAAATGGTTTGTACTCATCTATGGCTTGGTCGAGTTGCTCTTCGGAGTGTCGGGCTATCAGGCTGGTGTGGCTCACTTTGCACACTTGGGTGGTATGATATGGGGCTTTGCCCTGCTCTATTGGTGGCGCAAGAAACGCAAGATTTTTTTCTAACAGACCTATCTTCACTCGATAATGGCAGCAGAGTATTATAAAACGACATACGGTGCAGAGCGACGCAGAAAGGGTGGCCGCTCGGTGCTGGGTATATTGCTCGATGGTGTGATGCTGATTGTGACCTTGGCTGTTGTGGCCTTGTTCATACTGACGCTCTTTGTCCCTGCTGTACACCCCGAACACCTTGGCGAGTTATCCACGCTGGGTATCGTTGCTCCGTTTACCTATGCTGCGGTGTTGGTCTTGATGCTCTATTGGATTGCCCGATGGAGAGTGCTGATTGCTATCCCGATAATTGTGTTGGCGCTGATTGGTCTGCCGAGTGTATCTTCGTTCTATAATGTCGAGTTGCGTCGTAGCTATGGTCAGCCCGCAACCGAGCGAGGCGAGATAAAGATAATGAGCTATAATGTGCGTAGCTTTATAGATGACAACCGTGCCAAGTGCTTGGACTCGATTGTTGAGGTTATCCGTAGTGTAAACCCCGATATCGTCTGCTTTCAGGAGATGGGTTTCAGTGCAATGGCCGACTCACTGCTGCTGGACTTGAAACTCAAGCCTATGCCGCACTCACTCTCAAAGGTGAATCTTAGTCCCGCCATCTATAGTAAATACCCCATTATCAAGGCGCAGCGAATCGATACGATGAAGAATTTTCTGTGGGCCGATATAGCTCTGCGCGATGATACCATCAGGGTCTTTAATACTCACCTTCACTCTACTACCATCCGTAAGACAGATAGCGCCTATATCGAGGACTACCTTTTCTTAGAAGATAGCACTACGGAGAATGAATTGCGTAATATGGTGAGCCGTCTGGCCGAGAACAATATTGCTCGTGCTGACCAGGTGGATACTTTGGTTGAGATGGTCAAGCTATCGCCCTATCCCGTGATTGTGTGTGGAGATTTTAATGATACGCCTATCTCCTATACTGCGCGTCAGGTGAACAACGAACTAAACGATGTCTTCCGCGAGGTGGGCCGAGGCTTCTCGCATACCTACCGAGGCTTCTTTGATATGTTGCGAATCGACTATGTATTCTGCGCTGATGAGTTTGAGCCTATAGCCTACGAGGTTATCGACTCATGGGGATTGGAGCAGAGCTATAAGGGTCGTGGCGAAGAGTGCGACACAGTGTTGGTGCGCCGCTATGGTAACCGTATGCCGAAGCCCAGCACGCAGCAGGCTTTGGAGGCTGGCATCGAGGTGGCAGTAGATTCATTGTCGGGCAAGTATCTGGATGTGGATAATAGTGTTGGTTACTCCGACCACCACCCCGTAGTCGTTAGATTGAAGTTGAACAAAAATAGATAGAGAATTATGATTTTAGATTCATTGAAGAACAAGGCACGCTACGAGGCGTTGCATCCTCGTTTTAAGCAGGTGTTTGATTTCATCGACAGCCACGATGTGGCAGCGATGGAGTGCGGTCGTCACGACATTGATGGCGACAACATTTTCGTTAATGTTCAGGAGTTGGACTTGAAGGAGCGCAGTGAGGCTCGTCTGGAGCTGCACCGCAAGTATATCGACATCCAGCTGTTGCTGAAGGGTCCCGCCGAGGAGTTTGGCTGGAGCGAGATTAAGGATTGTCAGCAGCCCGAGGCTGATTTCGATGAGCAGAAGGATGTGCAGTTCTTCACTGATACTCCCCAGTGCTTCTACTCTGTTGCCGAGGGTCAGTTCTCAATCCTCTATCCCGAGGATGGTCACGCTCCGATGCTCGGTAGCGGTCGCGTTAAGAAGTGCATCTTCAAGATTTTGCTGTAAGAGTACCGAGGGCCTAAGAATAGCTCTTGTTATACAATTTCCAAGAATAAGGGGTTGTCCGACACACTCATTGGACAACCCCTTTGCTGTATTATAGCGGATAGCCTACTACTCGAGGCCAAACTCTGCCTTGATCTGCTCAACGGCATCCAGACGCTCCCAGCCGAAGAACTCAACCTCGCGCTCAACCTCCACGCCATTCTCGATGAACTTCTCCATCTTGGTGTAGGGGCGGTTACCGAAGTGACCATACGAAGCGGTAGCCTCGAAGATAGGATTCTTCAAGCCGAAACGCTTAACGATAGCTGCGGGACGCAAGTCGAAGAGCTTGCCGATGTGACGAGCGATGTCGCCGTCGGTCATACCCTCCAATGCTGCGGGGCGCTTCGAACCGTATGTATCAACATAGATTGACAGAGGCTCTGCGATACCGATTGCATAGCTCAACTGAACCAACATCTGGTCGGCAACACCTGCTGCTACCATATTCTTTGCGATGTGACGCGCTGCATAGGCTGCCGAGCGGTCCACCTTCGATGAGTCCTTACCCGAGAAGGCACCACCACCGTGAGCACCACGACCACCGTATGTATCTACGATAATCTTACGACCTGTCAAGCCAGTGTCACCGTGAGGACCACCAATAACGAACTTGCCAGTGGGGTTCACATGCAAGATGTACTCCTCGCCGATAAGCTCAGCCAAGTGGTCACCTGCGCGCTCCAGACGAGCCTTCACGCGGGGGATAAGTATATTCTTCACATCCTCACGAATCTGCTGCTGCATCATCACCTCGGCCTCCTTCTCTGTGCGACCCTCAGTGGGCTTGATGAACTCGTCGTGCTGTGTAGATACAACGATTGTATGCACTCGCAAGGGCTTGTTTGTAGCCTCATCGTACTCGATTGTAACCTGACTCTTGGCGTCGGGACGCAGATAGGTCATCTGCTCACCCTCGCGGCGGATTACAGCCAACTCCTTAAGGATTACATGCGAGAGAATGAGCGTTGCGGGCATATGCTCGCGTGTCTCGTTGCAGGCGTAACCGAACATAATACCCTGGTCACCTGCACCCTGCTCCTCCTCTGAAGAGCGTACAACACCCTGGTTGATATCTGACGACTGCTCGTGAATAGCCGACAGGATACCGCACGATGCTGCATCGAACTGATACTCGCTCTTGTTGTAGCCAATGCGGTCGATTACGCGGCGTGCAACACTCTGAATATCTACATAAGCGTTAGAGCGTACCTCGCCCGATACAACAACAAGACCTGTTGTACACAATGTCTCGCAAGCTACTTTTGACTGTGAGTCGTGACGAAGAAACTCGTCAAGGATAGCATCGGAAATCTGATCCGACACCTTATCGGGATGTCCCTCTGACACCGATTCTGATGTAAACAAAAAAGCCATACTTTAATAGTTCTTAATCTGTTAAACAATTATAGTATGGAAGATTGACTGGCGTATTACTTAAATGTGCTGGTTTAGCATTTTTTTCGTGGTTGCAAGCAGTCCAAATCCTTCCACCTCATTTTCGGGTGCAAAAGTAATATATTTTTTTGTGAAAGTAAAGTATTGCAGATGAATAATTCCGCGCGAAGAGAGTTAAAATTAATTATTTTTCGTATCTTTGGAATGATGGTTTGTGCCAAAACAATTAAACATATATTTTGAATTATGAAGAGATTTTTAGTTTTGCTTGCGGTGTTGGCTGTGTCGCTGTTTTCAGCTCAAGCCAAGGAGTTCGAGGTTAAGAGTGGAGTGAATATCAGCCATTGGTTGTCGCAGAGTAGCGATAGAGGCGAAGTGCGATTGAAGAGATTTACTCGTGAGGATGTCAAGTTCATCGCCGAGGCAGGCTTCGATCATATCCGTATCCCCATCGACGAGGAGCAGATGTTCGACGAGCAGCTCAACCCCGATAAGGAGGCTTTTGCGTTGTTGCACAATGCTTTGGCGTGGTGCAAAGAGTTCAAACTGCGTGCGATTGTTGATTTGCATATCCTGCGTACCCACCACTTCAATGCCGACAAAAAGCCCCTCTTCACCGAGCGCAAGGCGCAAGAGCAGTTCTACGACTGCTGGCGCAAGATATCTGCCGAGTTGAAGAAATATCCAAACTCGATGGTGGCCTACGAACTTATGAACGAGCCCGTGGCTGATGATCCCGAGCAGTGGAATGTTATCGTGAATCGCTGTCTAGAGGTGGTCCGCACATTGGAGCCCAAGCGCACCATCATCATCGGCGCAAACCGCTGGCAGTCTTTCGATCAGGTGAAGTTCTTGAAAGTGCCGGCCGACGATAAGAATGTGATTATCAGTTTCCACTTCTATAATCCGTTTGCCTTTACGCACTACCGTGCATCGTGGACCGACCAGAAGGATAACCCGCTGAAGATTACCTACCCAGGCTATTTGGCCAGCAAAGAGGAGGTAGCAAAGCTCTCTCCCGAGATGAAACGCAAGTATGGTTGGTTGGCCGAGCAGGGTGGCTATAACGATATCACTACGCTCGAGAATCAGATTAAGCAGGCTTACGATGCCGCTGCGGCAATGGGTCGCAAGGCTTACCTCGGCGAGTTCGGTGTGATTGATGGTGCAGACGAGGCCTCGATGATACGCTGGTATAAAGATGTTGCGGCGATCTGCCGAAAGTACAATATCGGTTACACCACTTGGGACTATAAGGGTGGCTTTGGTATCTTGCACGACAACGGCACACCGTGGCAGGAGAAGATAGATGCACTTACAAAGTAGAGCAAACTGACTATTTCGAAAAAACTATAACCTATGATTGTTTCGTTCAAAGAGATGCTGCAAGATGCCAATCGTGGCCGCTATGCAGTCGGAGCATTCAACTGCTTGAGCCTCGAGAATGTCGAGGGTGCTATTGCCGCCGCAGAGGAGTTGAAGGCCCCCATAATCATACAACTTGCCGAGGTGCAGTTTCCCTGCGCTCCGCTCAACCTGATGGCGCCCCTCTACCTTGAGGCCGCCCGCAAGGCATCGGTGCCCGTTGTTGTTCATCTCGACCACGGCCAGAGCTTTGAAACCTGCGCCGAGGCTATCCGTTTGGGCTTCGGAGCGATTATGTTCGACGGAGCGTCGCTCCCGTTTGAAGATAATGTGCGCATCACTCGTGACATCGCCCGTATGGCCAAGGCTATGGGCGTGGATGTTGAGGCCGAGTTGGGCAAGGTGGGCGATGTTGGCGTCGATGACGATAAGATTGATGTGTTCACCGATGTCGAGGAGTCGGCCGAGTTTCTTGCGCAGACGGGCGTAGATGCCCTGGCTGTCGCTATAGGTAACCAGCACGGCCGCTATGTAGCTACGCCGAAACTCAATATCGACCGTCTGATTGAACTTCGCGATAGAAACAATAACATTCCGCTTGTGCTTCACGGCGGTAGCGGTACGAGCATCGAGGATTTCAAGGCCTGCATCCATAACGGCATTTGCAAGATTAATGTCGCAACAGCTATCCAGGTGGGTGTTACCGAGCAGATTCAGAAATATTTACAGGAGTCGAAGAGTCCCGATTATATCACTATGAAGAGCCATATTGTCGAGGCCTCAAAGCGTGTTGTGGCCGACCATATCCGCCTCTTCGAGAGCGATAACCGAGCATAAAACCACTTAAGCTATGAGAAGAGGAGTCGTTTCGGCTGGCAACTGGCTGGTTGATACCATTAAATTCATAAAGACTTACCCCGCAGCGGGTAATCTGGTAACGATTGAGCGAATCGAATCGGGCTTTGGAGGCTGCTCTCACAATGTACTGGCCGATTTGGCCCGTCTGGAGTCTGGTCTGCCTCTCTATGCGGGAGGTTGTGTGGGGCGCGATGCTTTGGGTGATGATATTATGGCCGGTATCGAGCGTCTGGGCATCAATGCTGACGGAATGTGTCGTGTAGATGCCGCTACATCCTATACCGATGTTATGGCCGATATGTCGGCGGGTACGCGCACCTTCTTCCATCACCGCGGTGCAAATGCCCTGCTTGGCGAGGAGCATATCGCCGCCATAGATGCGCCCGCAAAGATTTTCCATTTGGGTTATCTGCTTCTGCTCGACCGTATGGATGCCTCTGATGCCGAGTATGGCGTGGTGGCAGCCAGAGTGCTTGACGCATTGCAGAAGAGGGGCTACAAGACCTCGGTAGATGTAGTGTCGGAGGAGGGTAACCGCTTCCGAGAGGTGATTCTGCCGTGTCTTAAATATATGGATTACTTCATCGTAAATGAGATTGAGGCAGGAGCTTGCTTTGGAGCCTCGTTGCGTGACGAGAATGGTGAAATCCTGCTCGACAAGGTTGCAGATGCTGCGGCTTTTATGATGGCCGAGGGCGTTGCTGAGGCTTGTGTTATCCACTTCCCCGAAGGTGGCTATGCCGTAAAGCGTGGTGGTGAGTCGCACTTTGAGCCCTCGTTAAGAATCCCCGCATCGGAGATTGTGTCGTCTGTAGGAGCGGGCGATGCCTTCTGCGCTATGATGCTCTATGCTCTGCACGAGGAGTCGCCGTTGCAGCAGTCGTTGCGTATGGCTAATGCCGCTGCGTGGTTTAATCTCCACAACGCCACCTCTACCGATGGAGCGCCAACGCTCGCGCAGATTGAACAATTCCTCAAGGAGAGATATTAACCGAAAAATATACTGACAACTTATGAAACGAAGTGAAATCAACCGTTATATCAACGATGCAAAGAGCTTCTTTGCTGAGCATCAATTCCATTTGCCCGTATGGGTCGATTGGTCGCCTGTCGAGTGGGATACAAAGGGTGATGAGTGCGAGGAGATTCGTCGCAACCAGCTCGGTTGGGATGTCACAGACTTTGCTACGGGCAAGTTCGAGGAGATTGGCCTCACGCTTGTGACTATCCGCAACGGTAATGTTAAGTACGACAAGAAGACCTACTGCGAGAAGATTATGTTTGTCCGCGAGAATCAGGTGACCCCCACTCACTTCCACTGGAAGAAGATGGAGGATATCATCCACCGAGGCGGAGGTACATTCTGTGTTCGTCTATGGAAGGCTGACGAGAACGAGCAGCCAACCGATGCACCCTGCACAGTGCAGATTGACGGCATTACAACCACCATTCCTGCAGGCGAAGTACTGCGTTTGCAGCCAGGTCAGAGCATCAGTTTTGAGCCATATATGTACCACGAGTTTTGGTCAGAGAATGGCCACAGTATGATTGGCGAGGTATCGACCGTAAACGACGACGAGAACGACAACCGTTTCTTGCAGTCGCCTGGTCGCTATCCCAGTATCGAAGAGGATGAGCCTGCCCAGTATCTGCTCTGCAACGAGTACACGAAATAGGGTGGTGCTACAGTAATATCAAAGGGGTTGTTAGACATGCGTCGGACAACCCCTTTTGTTTTATGCTTTGTGTTGCGTTATCGAATGAAGAGCAACTCACGATACTTGGGCAGAGGCCACAGCTGGTCGTCAATAACCTCCTCCATATCGTCGATGCAGTCGCGGATTTGATCGAAGTACACGGCCACAGTGTCGTGGTAAAGGATGGCTCTCTCGCGCTGTGACTCCACGCGGTTAGCCACCTTGCGGGCTTCAACCATCTCACGCACAAGGCGCTGTAGTAGGGCAGTGTTGTTCTGGATATCCTTGATAAGCTCCAAGTCGCCGTCGAACTTCAAGCCCAACTCCTTCATCTTGTATGCCTTATCGAGTAACAGAGCCTCGTACTTCGACGCCACGGGGATGATGTTGTTCATCGTGATGTCGCCCAATACGCGAGCCTCAATCTGAATCTTCTTGGTGTATGTCTCCCACTTAACCTCGGTGCGGGCCTCCAGCTCGGTGCGGTTGAATACGCCCGTACTGCCAAACATATCGATGCTCGACTTTGTCAGGTAGTGGTCGAAAATCTTTGGTGCCGATGTCTCGCAGTCAAGACCTCTGCGTGCAGCCTCCTTCTGCCACTCCTCTGAGTAGCCGTTGCCGTCGAAGTGAACAGCCTTGCAATCCTTAATCAGGCGCTTGATTGTTTCGTAGATAGCCTTCTCCTTCTTTACGCCCTGCTCAATGCGAGCATCCACAATGCGTTTGAACTCGGTGAGCTGCTCGGCTGCTGCGGTGCAGAGTGTAATCATAGCCTCGGCGCAGTTGTCCGATGAACCAACGGCACGGAACTCGAAGCGGTTACCAGTAAAGGCAAACGGCGATGTGCGGTTGCGGTCGGTATTGTCCAGCAGGATTGACGGAATCTGCGATACGCCGCTCATCTTCAATACGCTCTTAGCATCAAAGCGGATTGCGTCGTCACCGCTGCTGTTTTCCAGCTTATCCAATACAGACGAAATCTGTGTACCCAAGAATGCCGAGATGATTGCGGGCGGAGCCTCGTTTGCACCGAGTCGGTGGGCATTTGTTGCACTCATAATAGCAGCCTTCAGCAGACCATTGTGCTTGAATACGGCTGCAATGACATTCACCAGGAATGTGATGAACTGCAGATTCTCGGCTGCGGTCTTGCCAGGGCCGAATAGGTTTACACCTGTATCCGTACCGAGCGACCAGTTGTTGTGTTTACCCGAGCCGTTCACACCCTTGAATGGCTTTTCGTGCAACAATACACGGAAGTGGTGACGGCGGGCAATCTTGTCCATAATGGTCATCAACAGCTGATTGTGGTCGTTAGCCAAGTTGGCCTCCTCATATACGGGCGCTAGCTCGAACTGGTTGGGCGCCACCTCGTTGTGACGAGTCTTGACGGGAATACCCAGCTTCAAACACTCGCACTCCAAATCCTTCATAAAGTTAATCACGCGTGTGGGGATAGCACCAAAGTAGTGGTCCTCCAACTGCTGATTCTTGGCTGACTCGTGACCCATCAGTGTGCGGCCGGTCAGTACAAGATCGGGGCGTGCTGCCCACAGACTCTCGTCGATAAGGAAGTACTCCTGCTCCCAACCCAGGTAGGTGTGAACCGACGATACATTCTTATCGAAGTAGTGGCATACGGCAGTTGCAGCTCGGTCTACGGCTGAAATAGCACGCAACAGAGGCACCTTGTAGTCCAACGCCTCGCCCGTGTAGGCGATAAATACGGTGGGGATACAGAGCGTTGTATCCACGATAAATGCGGGAGATGTGGGGTCCCAAGCCGAGTAGCCTCGTGCCTCGAAGGTGTTACGCAAGCCGCCACTCGGGAACGACGATGCGTCAGGCTCCTGCTGTGCCAGCACCTTGCCCGAGAATGATTCAATCACGCCTCCTCTGCCGTCGGGGTCAGAGAACGAATCGTGCTTCTCGGCAGTACCGCCAGTAAGAGGCTGGAACCAGTGTGTATAGTGGTCGGCACCATTGTCCAAAGCCCATTGGCGCATACCTGCGGCTACGCTGTCTGCCAAATCGAGTGACAGCGGCGTGCCGTTATCCATAGTGTTGAGCAGTGCGTCGTATGTATTCTTGTCCAGATACTTACGCATCACATTTCTGCCAAAGACCTTCTCTCCGAAGTAATCCGAGGGGCGTGCGCTTGGCGTCTTAACCTCTACGGCTGTGTGGTTAAGTGCCGCCTCGACCATCTTAAATCTCAATAACATATTCTCTGTACTATTGTTTGAATATTGCTATATCACCCACGGCCGGACATGAAGTTCTGCGCCGATAGGTTTTTTATTAATTGTGATTTTCTTGTTTTCTTAAAAATCTGTCGTTTCACAAAAATATACATATTTTGCCATTTTGATGATTTTTCGGAGGCTTTTTTGCAGTAAACTACTCAATTTTGTTGCGCTTTTGCTGATTTTGTAGTGTATTTTGTCGAAAGAGTAGTGATTTTGTCGTGAGTTTTAATAAAAATGCGGTTTTGTGGCAAAGTGCTTAAATATTCGTAAATAGAAAAGAAATAATCTAAAACGCCATAAATATCCATTCTCGTTTGGGTGTGCTATTTTGTCGCAGTAGGGTAGGTGTGCGTAACGACGGGTGCTGAACTATGATAAAATCGCTGATTTAATTGCGACAAACGATTGTTTTATTATAAATAATGTAGTATCTTTGCGTGATTCATTATGAATCGCAACTTAAAACAGACAAAATACACAAACACATACATTAAATCTAAAATTTCCAAACAATTATGGCTAATACCGTAAGAGAAAAGTTGTTTGCAGAGTTCCCCGAGGTTTCGACCGAGCAGTGGGAGTCTGTCATCACAACAGACCTTAAAGGTGCTGACTACGAGCGCAAGCTCGTATGGAGAACGGCCGAGGGATTCAATTTGCGCCCCTACTATCGCGCAGAGAATCTCGAAGGTATCGAGTTTTTGGGTTCGCAGGCCGGCGAATTCCCCTATGTGCGTGGTACACACGCTTCTAACGATTGGGCTATCCATCAGTCTATCGATGTAAAGTGCCCCAAGGCTGCCAACGAGGAGGCTTTGAAGCTCCTTAACTCTGGCGTTAATTCACTCGGTTTCTGCTTGTGCGGCGAGGGTGAGGTTACTGCCGAGTTCGTTGATGCACTTTTGGAGGGTATCTGCATCCCCGCAGTAGAGCTTACTTTCTGCGGTACTAACTTTGTCCCCAAGGCTCACTTGATCATGGACAAGGTTGAGGCTATGGGTCTCGACAAGGACGAGGTTAAGATGAACTTCATCTTCGACCCCATCGTAAAGGATCTCTCACAGCAGGGCATCTACTGCTGCGGCGACGCAGAGGGTACTGCTTGCTACGAGGCCGTTACAGAGTTCATCAAGAAGACTGCTGACTACAAGCGTGTTCGCGTAGTGAATGTGTCAGGTCAGATTTTCAGCAACGCAGGTTCTACAATCGTAGAGGAGTTGGCATTCTCATTGGCTGCTGGTCACGACTACATTGTAAAGCTCACCGAGGCTGGTCTGCCCGTTGATCTTGTAGCTCGCAAGATTCGCTTCTCATTCGCAGTTACTTCTAACTACTTTATGGAGATTGCTAAGTTCCGTGCAGCTCGTATGTTGTGGGCAAATATCGTTAAGGGTTACAACCCCGAGAAGTCTTGCTCTTGCAAGATGTTCGCTCACGCAGTTACATCTACTTGGAACCAGACAGTATATGACCCCTATGTAAATATGTTGCGTGGTACAACAGAGGCTATGTCGGCTACTTTGGCTGGCGTACACTCTTTGGAGGTTACTCCCTTCAACGCTTCATACGAGACTCCCGATGAGTTCTCAAAGCGTATCGCTCGCAATGTAGAGTTGCTTTTGAAGCACGAGTCACACTTCGACCAGGTTGTTGACCCCGCAGGTGGTTCATACTACATCGAGAACTTGACAAAGAGCATCGCTACTGAGGCTTGGAAACTCTTCCTCGAGGTTGAGGAGAAGGGTGGTTATGTTGCTGCCTTCAAGTCTGGTTTCGTAGTAGAGAAGGTTAGCGCTTCAGCTGCTGCTAAGGATAAGAACATCGCTACTCGCCGTCAGATTTTGTTGGGTGCAAACCAGTACCCCAACTTCACAGAGGTTGCTGACGCATCAGTTTGCGAGTGCGTTGTAACACGCAAGCAGAAGGAGAATGTTTTGACTCCCTACCGTGGCGCTATGGCATTCGAGTCTATGCGTATGGGCGTAGATCGTAGCGGCAAGGAGCCCAAGGCGTTTATGCTTACTTGCGGTAACTTGGCTATGGCTCGTGCTCGTGCTCAGTTCTCTTGCAACTTCTTCGCTTGCGCTGGTATCCGCGTTCAGGACAACACATTCTTCCACTCTGTAGAGGAGGGTGTTGAGGCTGCTTTGGCTGCAAATGCCGACATCGTAGTAGTTTGCGCTTCTGACGATGATTACGCAGAGGTAGCTCCCAAGGTTAAGGAGTTGCTCGGCGGTAAGGCTATCTTGGTAGTTGCCGGAGCACCCGCTTGCGCCGCCGAGTTGGAGGCACAGGGTATCACCAATTTCATCAATGTAAAGAGTAATGTACTTGAAACTCTGAAGTTCTATCTCAAGGAGTTGGGTATCTAAAAAGCAAAGTTATGAGAGCAAAATTTGAGAATTTATCATACGAGGGCGGTCAGGCACAGTGCTGCGCCGCTAAGACTGAGGCCTCTGAGCCTTGGCTCACTGCCGAGCAGATACCCGTAAAGTCTGACTACACGGCAAAGGATTTGGAGAATTTGGAGCACCTGAACTATGCTGCGGGTATCGCTCCCTATCTTCGTGGTCCCTATTCAACAATGTATGTAATGCGTCCTTGGACTATCCGTCAGTATGCAGGTTTCTCTACTGCCGAGGAGTCAAACGCATTCTACCGTCGTAACCTCGCTGCAGGTCAGAAGGGTCTGTCTGTAGCATTTGACTTGGCTACACACCGTGGTTACGATGCTGACCATCCCCGCGTAGTGGGTGATGTTGGTAAGGCAGGTGTATCAATCTGCTCTGTTGAGGATATGAAGGTTTTGTTCAACGGTATTCCGTTGGATAAGATGTCAGTATCAATGACTATGAACGGTGCCGTATTGCCCGTATTGGCATTCTACATCGTTACAGGTCTTGAGCAGGGTTGCACACTCGACCAGTTGGCTGGTACAATCCAGAACGATATCTTGAAGGAGTTTATGGTTCGTAACACCTATATTTATCCTCCCAAGTTCTCGATGAAGATTATCGCCGACATCTTCGAGTACACATCTAAGAATATGCCTAAGTTCAACTCAATCTCTATCTCTGGTTACCACATGCAGGAGGCAGGTGCTACAGCAGATATCGAGTTGGCTTACACTTTGGCAGACGGTTTGGAGTACTTGCGTGCAGGTATCGACGCAGGTATGTCAGTTGATGCATTCGCACCCCGTTTGTCATTCTTCTGGGCTATCGGTATGAACCACTTTATGGAGATTGCCAAGATGCGTGCTGCTCGTATGTTGTGGGCTAAGATTGTTAAGCAGTTCAACCCCAAGAACCCCAAGTCTTTGGCATTGCGTACACACAGCCAGACTTCAGGTTGGTCACTCACCGAGCAGGATCCTTTCAACAATGTAGCTCGTACAGCTATCGAGGCTATGGGTGCAGCTTTGGGTCACACTCAGTCACTGCACACCAACGCATTGGACGAGGCTATTGCGTTGCCGACAGACTTCTCGGCTCGTATTGCTCGTAACACCCAGATTTACATCCAGGAGGAGACCAATGTTTGCCGTCAGGTTGACCCGTGGGCTGGTTCATACTATGTAGAGGCTTTGACTAACGAGATTGCACACAAGGCGTGGGCTCACATCGAGGAGGTTGAGAAACTTGGTGGTATGGCTAAGGCTATCGAGACTGGTATCCCCAAGATGCGTATCGAGGAGGCTGCTGCTCGTACACAGGCTCGTATCGACTCTGGTGAGCAGAAGATTATCGGTTTGAACGAGTACCGCCTGGAGAAGGAGGCACCCATCGATATTTTGGCTGTTGATAACACAGCTGTACGCGAGAGCCAGGTTAAGCGTCTGCAGGAGTTGCGCGCTAACCGTGATCAGGCTGCTGTTGATAAGGCTTTGGCTGCTATCACAGAGTGCGTTAAGACTGGCGAGGGTAACTTGCTCGAGTTGGCTGTTGAGGCTGCAAAGGTACGCGCTACACTCGGCGAGATTTCAGATGCTTGCGAGGTTGTAGTAGGTCGCTATAAGGCTGTTATTCGTTCAATCTCTGGTGTTTACAGTTCAGGTATGAAGCAGGATTCAGATTTCGAGAAGGCAAAGGCTATGTGTGCCGAGTTTGCCAAGAAAGAGGGTCGTCAGCCCCGTATTATGATTGCTAAGTTGGGTCAGGACGGTCACGACCGTGGTGCAAAGGTTGTTGCAACAGGTTACGCCGATGTTGGCTTCGATGTTGATATGGGTCCCTTGTTCCAGACTCCCGAGGAGGCTGCTAAGCAGGCTGTTGAGAACGATGTTCACATCGTAGGTGTATCTTCATTGGCTGCTGGTCACCTCACTTTGGTTCCCCAGATTATCGCCGAGTTGAAGAAGTTGGGTCGTGAGGATATCATCGTTGTTGTAGGTGGTGTTATCCCCGCACAGGATTACGACGAGTTGTATCAGGATGGCGCTGCCGCTATCTTCGGCCCGGGTACTCCGATTGCCAAGTCTTCAATCAAGATGTTGGAGTTGTTGATGGAGGAGTAATCCCCATTGCAATATAAAGCGAAAGCCGTCGGTCAAGTGCCGACGGCTTTTTCGTTAGAAGTATTACACATTATTCATATAGCGTGCGGCCCACGATGGAGTTGCGGGCCACGCCGCTTGTAGTTCGTTATTCCGACATACCTATCGTACCGTCACTTGTGAGCGTTTCGGCAGATATGGTCATAGTCTTGCAACTCGCGTTGTTGTAGAACTCCACGGTAGCCTTGCCGTTCTCATCGGTTACGACAGCTGGATTCCAATAGAGCGTACGACGATAGTCGATATCCTTCGGCAACTTTGTGTAGTCGGGGCTGTAGAACTCCGATGGCTTACTGTAACCATCAATCCAGGTCTTTCTTACGCCGCGTGCGGGCTCTACGGGTATTTTACCCTCGGGGTATGTCTCAATGAATACCACACAAGAGTAGCGCGATGTAGCCTCCAACTGCGTCATCTTGTCGATGTCAGCATATTGTGCTATGGCGCCCAGATCCTCGCTGATGTATATAGACTTTATGGCGGCCAGATTCACCATATCGTCACCTGCTACCGAGCCCCATTGTCTCTCGTAGTTCAGGATAATCAGCGGCTCGCGACCCTTGTATGTGATGTTCCACTGCTGTACGCTTGCGGGTACGCTATTGACTGCGAGGCTCGATCCAATGCCTCCGCTTGTCGATTCGCCATCCATAATGCTTGTCGCACCGCTACTCTTCTGCGAAATCTCCGATACGCCATAAGTGGCAGTACCGCCGCTCAGTGTACCGACACTTGCGCGGGTGATGATGAAGTTCTCGTCCATACTTGCCAGAAGCTCTCTCACATCATCTACCGACTCACCCGCGTCGCGGATGTTGTCAATCTCCGAGGGTATGTCGTAGAAGGCTACGGCCTCTGACTTTGCCTTGTATATCTCCTGCTGGTGTGTACGCTTACCCTTAACCTCTACCTCGTCGATGCGGTGTGTCTTCTCCGACATCTTCTTGTTGCTGTCGCCCAAAGTGTCAAGTGCAAACTCGGGCAGTTTGTCGGTCGTAAGGGTAGAATCTACGGCGTAGTTGTGGTTCTTACTCTTCTGCTCTTCGTCGGCTATGGTAATCTGCATCTCGCCGATAGAGTAGGGTCTTGGCTTGGGTGAGAAGTTGCGGTCGAGCGTGATGCGGCTCCACTTCTTGCGGTTCTTGTCATTGGTAACAGCCAAAGTCAAGTGCCACTTACCCTGCATATTACCCACGAATGAGAAACGGCCAAGGCTATCCACATCCAGGATGCCGAAGTGAGATACATCCTCTACCTTCTCCTTTTGTGTAGTGTCGTCCTCTTCGCTATCCTTATCCTCCTTTTTGCTCTTTTCGCTTGTTGTTGAGCCGGTGCCGAGCGATGTCATTGCTGATGATTGCTGCATAGCGCCTCCACGACCACCTCTAAAGCCTCCAGGGCCACCAGGTCCGCGGCCACCTCTGAAGCCACCCATATTGGCCTGGCTCTGTGCTATGCTCATCATGTTTGAGATGGCTTTGCTTGCCTGCTCTTCGATTTGTGTCTCGCTATCCTCCTCGTTGCCGCGCAGTGAGAGGAGTGACGAGAGCTGTATGTCGGTCATCGGCTTGTCTGTGCCGTAGCGCAGAATCTGGCCGTGAACCTCGATACCCTGCTCGGGCATATATTTAAGGTCTAACTCCTTCTGGCCAGTCCATAACTCCCAATCATATCTTCTCCAACCCTGTACCATCAACAGCTGATCCAATGCTGTGCGATGCTCCTCGTCGTCAGACTCGAAGTAGTAGAAAGGCTTGTGTACATAACCCTTAATCTCCGACATCAAGAGCAGATCTACGAGTATCGAGTTGCGTGCCTCCACCTCGTTCTTGTTGTCACGAACCGAGAGTGAAATGGGTGAAAGCATCGGACGACCCGCATAGTCGTTGGTCGAGAGTGTGAGCTTTACCTTATCAAAAGGCTCGTAGCTCTCCTTGTCGCTCTCTACGGTGATTGTTCCGCGCTTGCCTTTATTGGCAAAGAACATACGGTCGGCCACGATGTTGCCGTCGGGGTCGGTCAGTACGATGCGTGCCACACCTGCAGGTAGGCGGCGCTTGTTAAAGGTGAATGTGAACGAGTCGTTCTCGCTGAAATCGAGGATGTTGAAGTTGAAGAGTTTGCCACCGCAGATAACTGCTGCCGCCATCAACTCGGTCTCCAGATTCTTGCTCTTTGCGATGCTCACCTTCACGCTGTCACGCATCGAGATGTTGTCAATCTGCATCACTGCACCCTGCTCCAAAGCCTTAGGAAGATCGAAATTATACTTCTTGCCATTCAACTCCACGCTCGCTTTGTCGCCTTGTGCGGGTGTGTAGGTGAAGACGCCTCGACCCTCGTGTGTGGGTATCATCTCGGCCTTTGTCTCGCCGTTAGAACTCTTTACTACGCCCTTAATATCCAAAGGTGCGCCACCTTGGTCAGTAATCTCGAAGGCTACTTGCGATTGCAATCCCGCTACCAGATTTCCACCCTCGGGGAAGAACTTTACCACTACATTGTCGTTACGCTCCTCCCACTCTCGCTTAACTATGTAGTTGCCGTTCTTGGTGCGCATACGCATCATTCGCTTCTCAATGAAGTTACCCTCCTGCTCGGGCTTGTCGAATACGGGGATAATTCTCGAGAAAATTACATCCTCGCCGAAGTTGGTCATATACTTTGTATATGCTCTAATCTCAAAGAAACCAGAGTGGAATGGCAGATGGTTCAGGTGGAAGTCTCCATTGCAACGGCCATCGACAATCGGCAACACCTGCTTGTTCACGATTGTACCGCCAGCATTGAGCAACTCTACATAGAGCGTACGGCTCAGCGTCGTGGGCTTGTTGTAGTCCGATGTCACGACATAGGCTTGAAACCAAATCTTGTCGCCCTGGTAGTAGCTCGTGTTATCAAGGTGCAGATATACTTTCTCTTGTGGTAGAGCCTTGCCGAAGTTGTTAAGGATGGCGGCATAGTTCATCAGCTTCTGCGCTGTGGTGTCCACAGCCTCTTGCTCCTGATTCTCCTGTGCCGAGATGCTTGATGCGAAAAATAGAATGGTAACGAGTATTGTAAATATTCTTTTCATAGCCTTTGTCTTTATTTTATACAAAAATATTAAACAAAATCCTAAAAACCGCCTTCCGCGGTGTGATTCGACAAAAAAGGCGGGTGAAATGTCGTTTCACCCGCCTCTGCTATCTCAAAATAAATATCTCTTACTCCCAAAGGTTGCGAGGATATACGCCCTCGGCAATCAACTCCTCGATCTTTGCAACCAACTGAGGTTTGTCGGCCTGGTAAGTTACGCCAAACCAGTTTGCTGTAGTCTCCAGCACCTTCAACTTTGCAGTACCCTCACCAACGAGCTTATTAACCATCAACGGAATAAAGAACTCCGCCTTGGGGTTAGCCTGTGTTTCGGGGTCGCTCAAGAAGCCCTTGAAGAACTCCTCAGAGTATGCGAAGTAGTCGGGTGTGAAACCAAACAAGTTCATTGAAACGGGAGTGTTCTCCTCCAATGCCTCGTCCTCGCCCAAGTCGTGGAATACGATTGTACCTTCGGCGTTGCGCTCGATCTTTGTGCGCTCAACGATTGATGTGAGGAAGCGCTCGTCGTTGATTGAGCATACACCGCGCGATACGGTGCCATTCTCCGACAGAGTCTTGTTTACCTCATATCCAACCATGCAATAGTGGTTCTTCTCCTCACCAAGCTGGCTCAAGTACTCACCGATAACCTTGTAAGCATCAGCGCCATAGAAGTCGTCAGCGTTGATAACAGCAAAAGGCTCCTTGATAGCCTCTGCGGCCATCATCAAAGCGTGGTTTGTACCCCACGGCTTCTCACGACCTTCGGGTACGGTGAAGCCCTCGGGCAGATAATCCAGCTCCTGATATACTACCTCCACCTCAATCTTGCCGCCGAAGCGCTCCTTGTTGAATACGGCAGTAAATGCCTCAGCAAAAGAGTGGCGAATAACGAATACCACCTTGCCAAATCCAGCGCGAATAGCGTCATAAATAGAATAGTCGATGATAGCCTCGTTGTTGGGGCCTACTCCATCCATCTGTTTCAAGGCGCCGTATCGTGAACCCATACCAGCAGCCAATACGAGTAATGTAGGTTTTACCATAATCTTTGTTTGGTTAATTTTTTATGTTTGTGAATAGGCAAAGGTAACAATATTTCGCAAATAAAACAATCAGTCAGCCCCTATTTTTCAGCCTTTCAGGCAGCTCGGTGCCCTTTGCTTGTCATTCCGAGCAGGTGCTGCGTGGTGGGCAAGGTGTCGTCGGTGGGGTGATGTCGGTGCTGTAGGGAGTTTTCTTCGTGGCGGCATATTCACAATATTGACCCAATTTTACTCGTTTGGTATCAAAAAAACACTCCAATGGCCGAGGGTTTGCCCTTTTTTTTCATACCTTTGTAAGGTTGGAGTAATACATAGTGAGAGATGAAGAATATTTTTAAGAGTACCAAAAGTCTGTTCCGCAAAAAGCGGTTCAGTATGAACGATCCAATACTCAAGCAGGAGGACTGGAGCGTACATATCTCGCCTGCGGGTTTGCTGGCGAGTTTGGCGGCTTTTTGCCTTTTTCTCTTTCTGCTGACGATGTTGCTTGTGGCATATACGCCCGTGTTGGATATCTTCCCTGGTTATCGCACTTCGGCCGAGCGTACTCACGACGAGTTGGTCGAGAGCGTTATGCGCGTAGATTCGCTTGAGCGCCGTATGAACCAGATGCTCACCTATAACGAGAATATCGCAATGATTATGGAGGGTCGTACTCCCGTTGTGCGCACTCCGTTGAGCGACAATGATACCGTCAAGTTGGACAAGACACTCATTCCTCCCTCAGAGTTCGACTCGCTGTTGCGAGCCCAGATGGAGGGTGATGGCGAGTACTCGTTGGCGCGTACACTCCGCAATCAGGCGCAAGGCGATGGCCGTCTGATTTTTGCCTCTCCTGTCGAGGGTATCATCACACGCCACTTCTCGCGTGATGATAACTACCTCGGTGTGGGTATCCAATCATCGCCCAATGCTCCCGTTACGAGCATTGACGATGGTACGGTTGTCGATATCGTTACTGGTGGCGAGTCGGGTACGGTGCTTACTGTTCAGCACTTCAACGGCTATGTCTCGATTTATCGCAACCTCACGCAGGTGCTTGTGGCGCGCGGTCAGTCGGTCAAGAGCCGCCAGGTGCTTGGCTACAACGCTATGCCCGAGGTGGGTGACAAGACTAACCCCTTGTTTGAACTTGAGATTTGGAACGAGGGTAAGCCCGTTGATCCCGAAATTTATATTGTTTTTTAGTAAATCTTTTACCAACCCGAAATGAAGCAGCGTTTATCAATCCTCGGTTCTACTGGCTCTATCGGAGTGCAGACACTCGATATCGTAGCCGAGAATCCTGAATTGTTTGAGATAAATTCTTTGGTGGCAGGCTCTAATTGGCAGTTCCTGGCCCGTCAGGCCATCGAGTTCGATGCCGACAGCGTAGTCATTGCCGACACAACGAAGTATGAGGCACTGCGTGACGCATTGTCTGACTACCCAATCAAGGTCTATACAGGCAGCGACGCCATCTGTCAGGTGGTGCGTAGCGGCGAGGTCGATGTGGTGGTCAATGCCCTTGTCGGTTATGCTGGTCTGCACCCAACGATTGCCGCTATCGAGGCGGGCAAGAAGATAGCTCTCGCAAATAAGGAGACTTTGGTAGTGGGTGGCGACTTGGTGATGCGTATGGCCGCCGAGCGCAAGGTGCCCATCTTGCCTATCGACTCAGAGCACTCTGCAATCTTCCAGTGTCTTGCCGGCGAGCACTCACCCATAAGACGACTGATCGTGACTTGCAGTGGTGGTGCTCTGCGTAATGTACCCGCATCGGAGTTAAAGGATGTCACTCCCGAGCGAGCCTTGCAGCATCCGCAGTGGAGTATGGGAGCGAAGATTACCATCGACTCGGCTACGCTCGTAAACAAGGGTTTTGAGGTTATCGAGGCACATTGGCTCTTCGGTATTGATGCCGACCGTATCTCGGTGCTGATTCACCCGCAGTCAATCGTACACTCTATGGTGGAGTTCGACGATGGCGCAATCAAGGCACAGTTGGGTACGCCCGATATGCATATGCCTATCAGCTATGCGTTGATGTTCCCCTATCGCGCCTCTCGTCCCAGCGAGCAGTTCGACTTTTTGGCTAACCCGACGCTCACATTTGCCGAGCCAGACAGAGTCAAGTATCCAGCTCTGGATATAGCCTATGACTGTATGCGTCGTGGCGGAACAGCCGCTTGTGTTATGAATGGCTCAAACGAGGTCGCCGTAGCGACATTCCTTGCGGGCAAGTGCCGTTTCACTGACATTACGGCCGCCATCGAGTACTCGCTCGAGCGAGCTACATTCATAGCGCAGCCTACACTTGCCGATTACGAAGAGTCTAATGCCGAATCACGCCGCCTGGCCGAGGAGTACCTCCGTCAGTGCCGTTAATTAGGCTGAATGAGGGGAAGAAAATAGTGGCAAAATATTGCCACATAGCGTTTTGAAAATAAGTTTAGTAGAAAAATATTAATTTATACAATGGAAATACTGATTAAGGTTCTTCAATTTTTTATGAGTCTGTCGCTCTTGGTTGCTATCCACGAGTTCGGACACTTTATTGCGGCGCGCATCTTCAAGATTCGTGTTGAGAAGTTTTATATATTCTTCGACCCTTGGTTCTCACTCTTCAAGTGGAAGCGTGGTGAGACAGAGTATGGTCTTGGCTGGTTGCCCCTGGGTGGTTATGTCAAGATTGCAGGTATGATTGACGAGAGTATGGATCTCGAGCAGATGAAGGCGCCCGTTCAGCCGTGGGAGTTCCGCGCCAAGCCCGCTTGGCAGCGCTTCATCGTGATGATTGCGGGTGTTACAATGAACATCCTGCTCGCTATCCTCATCTACTCTGGTATCCGCTATGTCAGTGGTGAGTCGTATATGGCCAACGACGATGTTAAGTGGGGTTATGTATTTAACTCTACAGCCAAGGAGATGGGCTTTGAGGATGGCGACAAGGTAATCAGCATCGACGGCGAGAAGGTTGTAGATGTGAACGATATACGAGCAAAGTTACTTCTTACAAAGACTGAGCGCACCGTAGTGGTAGACCGCGATGGTCGCCAGGTGGAGTTCACTATCCCCTTCGAGAGCCTGCTCGATATGCGCCGCTCACGCTCATACGAGGATTTGTATGCGTTGCGCGTGCCATTCATTGTAGATTCTTTGGCTTCAGCATCTGCTATCTCGGCAGGTTTGCTTGTGGGTGACGAAGTTGTTGCCTGCAACGGTGCAAAGGTGGATGTTCCCTCAATGACTGAACTTTTGCAGTCACATAAGAGCGACACCGTGACGCTCTCTGTTTTGCGTGCTGGTAATCTGTCGGAGTTGCGTGTTCCCGTTAATGGGGATGGTAAGATTGGCGTAGTGCTGAAGGGTGATATCTTCCAGCCCCGCACTCGCACATTCACGCTCCTACAGTCTATCCCCGCAGGTATCTCGCTCGTTGGCGAGACCGTTGCCGACTATTGGCAGCAGTTGAAACTGATTTTTCAGCCCAAAACCAAGATGTACGAGGAGTTGGGCGGCTTCATATCAATCGGTAATATCTTCCCTTCGGATTGGGATTGGGCCCGTTTCTGGAGTATGACAGCCTTCCTCTCGGTTATGCTTGCTGTGCTGAACATCTTGCCTATTCCTGGTTTGGATGGCGGTCACGCATTGTTCACGCTGTGGGAGATGATTACTGGCCGTAAGGCGAGCGACAAGTTCCTCGAGATTATGCAGTACATCGGCTTTGCCCTGCTACTTGCGCTGGTGATTTATGCCAACGGTAACGATATCTACCGTTTCTTCGTAAAGTAAATTTGTAATTTCAGATAACCAAGAGCTAAGATGGCCAAAGTCAAGAAAGCCTACTTCTGCCGCGAGTGTGGTTTCGAGGCCCCCAAGTGGTTGGGTCGCTGCCCCTCGTGTGGTGAGTGGAACACATTTGCCGAGGAGGTGATAGCAAAGCCTGCCTCAGCATCTGCGGCTGTCGGTGTGGCAACGCCCACTACGCCTCCGCAGCGTGTGAGCGAGATTGAGCGTTCGTCGCATCGCCGATTGGACCTTAATAATAGCGAGGTCAATCGTGTTTTGGGCGGTGGTCTTGTCCCTGGCTCTTTGATTCTGTTGGGTGGCGAGCCTGGTATTGGTAAATCGACCTTGAGCCTCCAATTGGCCCTGTCGAACCACTCGTTGCGTACGCTCTATGTCTCGGGCGAGGAATCGGCCGAGCAGATTGGTATGCGTGCCGAGCGCCTTGGTATCGCCAACGAGGAGTGCTATATCTACTCCGAGACACTGCTAGAAAATATCTTGCTGCAAATCAAGCAGTATCAGCCCGATGTGGTTGTGATTGACTCTATTCAGACCATCTACACCGAGATGATAGACTCTTCGGCGGGTAGTGTGTCGCAGATTCGTGAGTGTGCGGCGTCGTTGCTTAAGTACGCCAAGACCACCTCGACCTCAATCTTCATCATTGGCCACATCACCAAGGATGGCACTATTGCGGGCCCGAAGATTCTGGAGCATATCGTGGATGTCGTTCTGCAGTTTGAGGGTGACAGCAACAATGTACACCGCATCCTGCGTGGCATAAAGAACCGCTTTGGCGCCACTTTCGAGATAGGCGTGTTCGAGATGTCGGAGTCGGGATTGCGTGCGGTGGAGAACCCGTCAGAGATTCTGCTCTCGCACTATGACGAGCCGCTGAGCGGTATTGCCGTAGGTTCGTCGGTGGATGGTATCCGTCCCTACCTTATCGAGGTGCAGGCTCTGGTGAGCAATGCCGCTTACGGAACGCCCCAGCGTAATGCTACGGGCTACGACCAGCGCCGAATGAATATGTTGCTGGCGGTGTTGGAGAAGCGTGTTGGCCTCAAGATGTTTCAGAAGGATGTATTTCTGAACTTCGCGGGCGGCTTCAAGGTTGCCGATGCGGGACTCGACCTGGCTATTGTCGCAGCAGTCATTTCGTCATACTACGACCGCCCTATAGCCGATGGAGTATGCTGTGCTGGTGAAATAGGTCTGTCGGGTGAGGTGCGCCCTGCGCCACGCAGTGAGCAGCGCGTGAGCGAGGCTGCGCGACTTGGATTTCGTCGCATTATCGTCTCTGGATTCCTTCGCAAGGGCGTCAAGATGCCTACAGGAATAGAGGCCGTGTATATAAATAATATAGGTGAATTGCCCCGTGCACTCTTCTGCGAGGAGTTTTAGTTAGGTTGGAGAGTAGTATTGCTCAGGGAGGTAATTCGGAAGGCAACATGGAAGGCAATTTGGGTGGCAACGTAGTAGTTTAATCAATCGGGTTCGGGCTTTCGGTTGAAGCCTTTAACTACGGTGGCACTGTTTTTGAAAACTCTACGAATAATCTTCGTGGAGTTTTTATTTTTCTCCGCGCAGCAATCTTCAACAATACTAAAACTGAATGTTATGACACTGCACGAATTCAATGCACTCACCTCTGACGACCGTCTCCTGCTTATAGATTTCTACGCCTCGTGGTGTGGTCCTTGCAAGGCGATGCATCTTATTCTCGATAATCTCGAGGTTGTGATGGGTGAAAGTCTGGATGTTATCCGTATCGATATAGACAACCACGAAAATTCAGAGTTGGTAAACCACTTCCGAATAATGGCCGTGCCTACGCTGATGCTGTTCAGACGGGGGCAGCGCCTTTGGCGCGAGAGTGGTGTGTTGTCAGTTGAGACCCTTGCCGATATTGTGCGTCGATTCGAAAGGGTAGAGGCGCTATAATAGCCTTCTTATGTCCTTGTTTGCCTACTCGGCTAATCTCCACTCCAACTCCTCGGTGGCATACTCTGCAGCCGAGAAATCGCCTTCTGATGATGTGGGCAGAGTCTTTATTTCCTCTGCGGCAGTGAGCGATGCGGGGTGTAAATCACTCTGCTGTGCTGCTCGCGTGAGCAGTGCTACGACGCCTTGTGCGATGACGCGTGACGATGGGAAACGGCCGATGATTGATGCCGTGTTTGCAACTAACTCCTCGCTGATATTCTCGGCATTGCGGGCGGCAGCCATCAGAGCCGAGTACACCAACCATTCGTTCTGCGATGCGCTCCACTTCGCGATAATCTCGCGGCTCTCTTTGGCCTTGTGCAATAGTGCGAAAGCCATCTCTTCGGCCACTTCAGAATTGATGATGCCGTACTCCCAGCTCTCGGCCTCGCTGAGTGTCATCATCTGTTCCTCGGCGATGTGCAGGGCTGCTAGGCGTAACTCTCTCACCTGCTGTTTGTAGAGGTACTGTGCGAGTGAGTGGCTACGCTCCTCCTTGGCGGCTATCTGTCGCAAGGTGGGCAGGCTCACGCCATAGTTAAGCCCATATCGCTCGCCATAGTAGTGCATTGCATCTGCTACGGCGCCGTTCATCTGCTTGCGCATAAGCCCCAGCAGGGTTATCATTCGTGAAGTATTGTCTGCCATCTGCCTTGAAATTTTGTTCTATAAAAAAGGCTGTCGCAACCGAGTCCGACAGCCATTAAATCATTTATCGTGTGCGATTATTTTACCAAACCAGCCGAGATGTAAGCTGTGCGGCCCAACTCGAAGATGGGGAGTACTGTGTTGCTTACAATCTGCTTCTCGCCAACAACTACCGAGCAAGTAGCCATATTTGCAATGCGTACTGCAATGGCTGTCTTGTCACGAGCATCAACCTCTGAGATGCTGCTGAACTTAGGTGTAGCAGCCGAGGGTGTCAAAATGAGCTTAACCTCGTTGCCAGTAGCCTCGCCATTCTCAACTATGCCCTTGTTGCTGAAACGAGCTACAGAGTATGACTCCTGACCAGCCACTACGGGGATGATGAAGCGCTTGGTGAAAGTCTTTACCACCTTCTTGCCGAGGAACAACTCAAGATATGCCTGCTCTTTGGCATCCAACTCTGCCAACGCATCTTTCAAACCTGCGCCAAATACATTCTCGCCAGCCTCGCCGCTAATCAAGTCCATACGGTTCTTGCGGATAGTGAAGATAGCCTGCGCAGCCTGTGCGGCAGCATTCTCGGGGCTCATAGACGAGCTATTTACACGGTCGGGTGAGACCTTTGCAAACTCATCCTCGTCGCCCAAGTACGATACTGCAGACTTCTTGTCTCTTGCAACGCGCTTTGCCTTGAACTCTGAATCGGTAACGATTGCTACCTCTGCAGACTTCAGCGTAAGAGTGCTCTTGTCCACGAGCGAAGGACGAGTCTCGAGATACTTTTGTGCATACTTTGCGTAAGGACCAACCACAATCTGCTCCTCCTCGAATGTGAGGTCTACGGCCAAGATTGTAGAGGGGTCAGAGATGACGATATTGCCTTTAGCATCCTTGCTGACGCCTATCGTCTTGTAGATATTGTTCTGTGCCGATGCGCTTACAACGCCGAGCGTTGCCAACGCCATAATCATCAAAAACTTTTTCATAACCATATCAGTTTTAATACTATTTTGGCAAATATAATCTATTTGAGCGATATATCAAAATTTTAGGTAAAAATCGCGTGTTAGTTGCTTGTATTCATCGCTATAAGCCATCGGTCCGCCATCCTCTATAATGAGCTTCTCTATCGTGGGAAGTTCTGTGGGTGGTTGCGTCTGCAACTCCATCATCACTCTCTTCACTCCGCTGTCGGGTGTGGACCACACATCGCAACGGCGCCTTAAGAACAAGGCTCCGCGTGCCGCCGACATAAAGAGGTCGGCTTCGGTTGGTGGCAAAATCAGCGAGAAAGTGCCTTCGGGCGACAAAAGGCGTACCACATTGTCTGATAACTCCTTGAAAGTAAGTGTGGTGGTGTGCCTTGCAGTGGTGCGTTTTTCGTCTGGTGAAAGCAGTGAATCGACAAAATAGGGAGGGTTAGAGATAATGACATCAAAACCTTCGCTTGAACTAAACTCCTGCAAAGAGCTGTGCGTTATCGTGATTCTGTCGTCCCAGGGGGATGCCGCAATATTCTCTCGAGCCTGCTCGATGCAGTCGTTATCTATGTCAATGCCAATCACTTGAGCCTCGTTAGAACGCTGTGCTGCCATAATGGCAATGAGCCCCGAGCCAGTGCCTATGTCGAGTATGCGGCGACAGCCGCAAGGTATTGTGGCCCAGGCGCCTATGAGTGTGCCGTCGGTACCGACTTTCATAGCGCATTTCGAGTGGTCGATATGAAATTGCTTGAATGTAAATCCTTTGCCTCGCATAGTAAAACCTTTACTTTAAGAAACCATCTATGCCCGCACCAAACAACGAGTAGTCGTAGCGTGTGGGGTCGTCGGCGTTAAACTCTCGGAGTGAGCGTGTTATCTCGTCTGTGGCCTTCCAATCGTTCTGCTTGCGTTGGAGTAGTCCGAGCGCACGACCCATATTTCCCGTATGAATGTCGAGTGGCAGGTAGAGTGCCGACATTGGAATCTTTCGCCACAGCCCAAAATCTACACCTCGGTCGTCGTGGCGCACAAACCATCTGAGGTACATATTGATGCGCTTGCAGGCTGCACCTCGGTCAATTGACGAGAGATGCTTCTCGCAGTGGGGGTTGTGCGGGTGGGTGAAGAAGTCGCGTCTGAAATCGGACAGCACCTGCGTCATATCCTGCGTAGTTGTGTAGCGTTGCTCGAAGTAGTTGCCAATGCCGCCCCAATGGGTGGTGATGTGGCGTATGCCAAGGACGAAATCGATAAAATCCTGGCCGTTGAATGTGCGGTGTACATAGCTCTTGAGCGATGCCAGGTCGCTCTCCGATGCATTGCGCACGAAGTCGGCAGGGGCGTTGTCCATATACTGCATCATACGGCGGGCGCTCTTGACGATGGCCTTGCGGTTACCCCACGCAATGGTGGCAGCGAGCAGACCCGCAACCTCGCGGTCAGCCTTGTCGCTGAACGAGTGGGGTATGCTTATGGGGTCGGGCTCGATGAACTCGGTACGGTTGTATTTATCGTGCAGATGTTCGAGCAGATCTCTCAACTCTTCCTTCTCCATAGTTGCGATGTGTTAAAGGATTGTGCCGTCACGCATAGTGATTTTTCTGTCGGCCATCTCGGCCAGTGAGTCGTCGTGGGTGACAATCAGCGAGGTCTGCCCCAGCTCGTCACGCAGGCGGAAGAACATAGAGTGTATCTGCTCGCGATTCTTCGAATCGAGATTACCCGAAGGTTCGTCAGCTAGCAACAATGCGGGGTGGTTGATTAGAGCGCGGGCGATGGCTACACGCTGCTGCTCGCCTCCTGAAAGCGCACTCGGTTTGTGTGTGGCGCGGTCGGAGAGCTCCATCATCTTTAGAAGTCCGAGCGCCTCCTTCTCTACTTCGTTGCGGTCGCGCTTGGCGATGAGTGCGGGAATCATCACATTCTCCAACGCTGTGAACTCGGGCAGAAGGTGGTGAAACTGAAATACGAAGCCGATGCGGCGGTTGCGGAAATCCGACAGAGCATCGTCGCCCAGAGTGTCGATGCGCTTGCCGTCTATCTCAAGCGAGCCGCTGTCAGGGGTAGATAGTGTGCCGAGAATCTGCAGTAGCGTGGTTTTGCCCGCACCGCTTGGTCCGACGATGGATACCACCTCGCTCGGTGTGATATGTAGTGACACGCCCTTGAGTACCTCGAGCGCGCCGAAACTTTTGTGTATGTCTTGTGCTTTAATCATATACACAAAGGTAGTGAATAATTCAAAATATATTCTTTTTTAGGTGTTGTTTTTCGGGAATAATTATGCTTGGAAGTAAAAAATATTGGGCGAAAGTGTGATAATTGAGAAAAAAAGCGTATCTTTGCGCGCTATGTTTAACTAAATTAACTTTTGAGAAAATGCCAAAAATGAAAACAAATGCCGCTGCAAAGAAGAGATTTACTTTCACCGGCACAGGTAAGATTAAGCGTAAGCACGCTTATCACAGTCACATCCTGACAAAAAAGACTAAGAAGCAGAAGCGTAACTTGTGTTATTCTTCAACTGTATCTGCAGCCGACGAGGCTAAGATCAAGAACTTGTTGGTTAAATAATTAACCTCTACAAGACACTTTTTTTATTAACAATCGGGACGGAATAGCCCCAAAGAGCGTGAGAGAATCACGCCGCTATGAGTTCCATCAAAAACTTATTTACTATGCCACGTTCAGTCAATGCTGTTGCGTCACGCGCAAGAAGAAAGAAGGTTTTGAAACTTGCCAAGGGTAACTTTGGTTCAAGGGGAAACGTTTGGACAGTTGCGAAAAATACTGTCGAGAAGGGTTTGCAGTATGCTTATGCACACCGCCAGCTCAAGAAGAGAACATATCGTTCATTGTGGATTACTCGTATTAACGCTGCAGTCCGCGCTTACGGTATGACATATTCAGAGTTTATGGGTAAGGTTAATGCCAAGGGCATTGCTATCAACCGTAAGGTGATGGCTGATTTGGCAATGAACGAGCCCCAGGCATTCGAGGCAATTGTTAATGCAGTAAAATAGCCGATAGTCCTTCGACTATCAAATAAAAGCCCGTTTGGCAGAGTCTTCTGTCAGCGGGCTTTGTTGTTTCTATATATCAAGGTGTCGGAGCGAGAGTTGCTCGTCCTCACTTGAGTCATAAATAAAAGGGGCTACACGAAGATGCGTAGCCCCTTAATGGTGAATATTGTGAAGTAGTTATGAGCGAACCTGTGCGCCGGCGCGTGTCTCTAACTGGCGCTGGAGGTTGTTCATAGTCTTCTCGATAACCTTGTCATTGAGAGTCTGGCTCTTGTCCTCCAAAGTGAAGCCAAGTGCGTAAGACTTCTTGCCCTCGGGCAACTTGTCACCCTCATAAACATCGAACAGAGTAACTCGCTTGAGCAGACGCTTCTCTGTCGCAAATGCAATCTGTCGCAACTCTGCGAATGTGACACTCTTATCAACCAGCAGAGCCAAGTCGCGCTTAACCTCGGGGAACTTTGCCAACTCTTCGACTGCAATGCGCTGCTTCTTTGCGGCACGGAGAATGAGTTCGAAATCAATCTCGGCGTAATATACGGGCTGCTTGAGGTCAAACATCTTCATCAGTGTGGGCGATACAACACCCATCTCTACAACGCGCTTCTGGCCCTGCATAAGGGCGATGGCGTCGGCGTAGAGGTCGCTATCGAGGCTCTCGCTGCGCAGTGAGTAGATGTCGATACCGAAACGGCGCAACAACTTCTCAACAGTAGCACGCAGTGTGAAGAATGAAGCCTCGGCGGCCTTGCTGTTCCAAGAGGGAGCAGCGTCCTGACCTGTAACGGTGATACCGATGCAGTACTTCTCGCTATATTTAGAGAGGGGCTTGTCCTCTACGGCGTTCTCCTCGTTGAAGAAGTAGCAGTTACCCATCTCAAAGAGCTTCAAATCGGCAGAACGGTGGTTTACATTGAGCGAAACGGCCTCCAATGCGTTGAACAGCAGGGTCTGACGCATAACATTGAGGTCGGTGCTCAACGGATTCATAATCTTAACCAAGTTCTTGGCGGGCAGAGATGTGAGATTCTCGTAGTATGCTGCCTTAGTGAGCGAGTTCGACATAATCTCGGTGTAGCCCGTAGCAGCCAAGTGGTCGGCTGCGATGTTGAAGAGCTTGTTCTTGTCAGGCTGGGGTGCATACGAGAGCGTAGAGTGTACGGCTTGGGGAATCTCCACATTGTTGTAGCCGTAGATACGCAAGATATCCTCGATGAGGTCGGCCTCGCGCTGAACATCCACGCGGTAGGGCGGAACGGCAACGGTGAGTGTGCACTCATTCTCTGAAAGAACCTTAACCTCCAGAGCGTCGAGGATTGTGCGAACAGTCTGCTCGGGAATCTCCTTGCCGATGAGCATATTGATGCGGTCGAACGAGATGTCGAATACGAAATCTGCAGCGGGAGTGGGGTTGATATCCACGATGTCGCTCGAGATTTTACCGCCAGCCAACTCCTTCATCAGAAGGGCTGCACGCTTGAGGGCATAGACCTGATTGTTGGGGTCGATACCGCGCTCGAAGCGGAACGATGCGTCGGTGCTAAGGCCGTGGCGTTTTGCAGAGCGACGGATAGATACGGGGTTGAAGTATGCACTCTCGAGGAATACATTGACTGTAGTGTCGCTGATACCAGAGTCCAAACCACCGAATACACCACCGATACACATAGGACGAGTAGCCGAGCAAATCATCAAGTCCTCGCTTGAGAGCTTGCGCTCAACGCCATCCAATGTAACGAAGGGAGTACCCTCGGCGCAGTTCTTTACAACAACCTTGCGGCCCTCTACCTTGTCGGCATCGAAGGCGTGAAGGGGCTGACCCAACTCGAAGAGTACATAGTTGGTGATATCCACCAGATTATTCTTGGGGTTGATGCCTGCGGCACGCAACTCGTTCTGCATCCACTCGGGTGAGGGGGCAATCTTACAGCCAGTAACGGTAAGACCGCAGTAGCGGGGTGCGGCCTGTGAGTTCTCGACAACAACCTCGAAAGGCATATCGTTGTTATCAACGGCAAACTCCTCGACAGAGGGCAACTGCACCTTTACATCCTCGCCACGGCTACGCAGGTATGCTGCGATATCGCGAGCAACGCCGATGTGTGATGCTGCATCCACGCGGTTGGGAGTAAGTCCAATGCCGATGAGGTAGTCATCCTTTACGCCAAGGTAGTCGTGTGCGCTCATACCAACGGGGGCGTCCTCGCGAAGCTCCATAATGCCGTCGTGTGATGCGCCGATACCCAGCTCGTCCTCGGCACACAACATACCGAGTGACTCTACGCCGCGAATCTTGCTACGCTTGATTTTGAACTCCTCGTCGCCACCATTGGGGTAGAGTACAGAGCCTACCGTAGCACACAACACCTTCAGACCCTGACGGCAGTTGGGCGCACCGCATACAATCTGCAGGGGAGCCTCGGCGCCAACATCTACTGTGGTGATGTGCAGGTGATCAGAGTCGGGATGATCCTCGCAGGTGAGTACATGACCCACAACAACGCCCTGCAAGCCTCCCTTGATAGTCTCAATCTTGCGGAAGTCCTCGACCTCAAGACCAATGTCGGTGAGGATGGTTGCAACCTCCTCGGCCTTCAGGTTGATGTCGATATACTTCTTTAGCCAATTGAAAGAAATTTCCATAGTATAGTATATTTTTGATTATTTAATTCGTGTTTATATTCACTATCCCGCAAAGATAGTCAATAATTCACAATTATCGGCTGCCGAGCCACAAAAATATCATACCAATCAGAATAAAAATCATATCAATGGCCTTGGCCTTGAGATTTTTCTCGTGGAATAGGATGGCTCCGCAAGTGAACGAAACGACGACAGAGCCTCGGCGAATCATCGATATGACGGTCAGTAGTGAGTCCTCGCGGCTGAGTGCTACGAAGTAGGCCAAATCGGCTGCCGAGAGTAGAATTGAGATCATCGGGATGGCCCAGCTCCACTTGATGTTGAGCGTTGATTTGCCCTGTGTTATGGCGATGCACAATACGATGATTGTCATAATGATAGCTTGGTAGATGTTGAACCAACTCTGCACCATAAGAGGCGGTAATTCGCGCATAATATGGCGGTCGTAGAGTCCGCTCGTAGCACCCAATAATGCGGCTGCTACGACGCAAAGAATCCAGCGGTTGCGCTTGAAGTCTATACCCTCGCGCTTGCCCGCTTTGCTGAGCAAAAATATCGATGTTAGAGCCATCGCAACGCCTATCCATTGCAGGGCGTTTAGTCTTTCGCCGAAGAGCAACATTGCGCCTACCAAAACGATAATGGGGCGAGTGGCGTTGATAGGGCCTACGATGGTGATAGGCAGGTGTTTAATGCCTAAATAACCGAATGCCCACGAAGAGAGTACAATGACGGATTTTATTAAAATTTTGATGTGGGCCTCCGTTGTGTCTTTGTCAAAGCAGAGAAGGCTACCCTCTGTAAACCACTCAAGTGACAGCTGACTCGAGAGTACTACGGGAAGAAAAATGAGCGACGAAATCAGTGTGTTGAGTAGCAATATGTTGGGTACGGAGTTGTGGCGTAAAGCCTGCTTTTTGGCAACATCGTAAAGGCCTAAAAAGGCCGCCGAGAGGAATGCTAAAATCAGCCACATAGTCTGTCTGGGTTTATCCTATGAGCATTGATGCTATGAAGAAGATAGCCAGCGTAGTACTTGCCAAGCCATTCAGTGTGCCGAACGCAATGCCGATGTTGCGCTGGCGCGTGGGAGTCACCAGAATATGCTCGGCGATGATGATAGCCGAGAAGATTGCGGCGCCACTCCAAGTGAGCCAATTTTGTGGTAGGAATGTGGCGTACCAGCAAAGCGCAAGTATGCTGACGGCGTGCAAGCCGCTACTGATATTTAGCGCCGTGCGTGTAGAGAATTTGGCGGGAATGGAGTGGAGCCCGTTTTGGCGGTCAAACTCCTGGTCCTGAAGCGCATAAATGATATCGAAACTGCCGCACCAAGTGAGTACGAGCATCGCCAAAATACAAGGCTCAAGGGCGAATGTTCCGCATACGGCAATGTAGGCGCCGACGGGTGCAATGGCGAGCGACAGACCCAGCACGAGGTGTGCCATTGAGGTGAATCGCTTGCAGTAACTATAGGCCATAATCACGCCTAAAGCGACGGGCGACAGAGCGGCTGTAAGCCAGTTGATAGTGGCGGCCGTTACGATGAATAGTAGGGCGTTGATTACGACAAACCACATCGCCGCGCGGGGTGAGATTTTACCTGCGGGTATCTCGCGAGTGGCAGTGCGGGGGTTCTTGGCGTCAATTTTTCTATCGGCCCAGCGGTTGAATCCCATAGCCACATTGCGTGCAAAGACCATACACAAAACTACCTGCACAAGCAGTGTCGCCCACCAATAGGGTGAACTCTGGAAGAGGCCATCGGGGCTATGTTTTACGGCATAGACAAACGAGATGAGCGCAAAGGGCATTGCGAAGATTGTGTGCGAAAATTTGACTAATTTGGCGTATTTGGATATCGAATTCATCTTTTTGCTATTTTTAATGGTGCAAAGATACGATTAATTTTGTTCTTGCCGACGAATTTGCGTATATTTGCGCGATTTATATAAGAAACGATTGACACGATGAAGAATATACGCAATTTTTGTATTATAGCCCATATCGACCACGGCAAATCTACACTGGCCGACCGTTTGTTGGAGAAGACCAATACGCTGAATCAGCGCGAAATGCAGAGCCAGGTGCTGGATGATATGGACCTTGAACGCGAGAAGGGTATCACCATCAAGAGCCACGCCATTCAGATGGAGTACAAGGCTCGCAACGGCGAGACCTATGTGTTGAACCTGATTGATACTCCGGGACATGTCGATTTTTCGTACGAGGTGTCGCGTGCTATCGCCTCGTGTGAGGGCGCGCTGCTCGTAGTGGATGCTACGCAGGGTATTCAGGCGCAGACTATCTCGAACCTCTATTTGGCTATCGGTAACGACTTGGAGATTGTGCCCGTGCTGAACAAGATTGATGTCGAGTCGGCTATGATTGACGAGGTTAAGGATCAGGTTATCGACCTCATCGGCTGTAAGGAGGAGGATATTTTGCTTGCTTCGGGTAAGACTGGCCAGGGCGTTGAGGATGTGCTGGAGGCTATCGTTGAGCGTATTCCTGCACCCAAGGGCGACGAGAATGCTCCGTTGCAGGCGCTTATCTTCGACTCGGTGTTCAATCCGTTCCGTGGAATCATTGCTTACTATCGCGTGTTCAATGGCGTATTGCGCAAGGGTGATCATGTAAAGTTCTTCAATACGGGCAACGACTACGATGCTGACGAGGTAGGCGTACTCAAACTAAAGATGTGTCCACGCAATGAGGTGCGTGCAGGAGATGTAGGTTACATCTGCTCGGGTATCAAGAACTCGGCCGATGTGAAGGTGGGTGATACCATCACTGCTATGAACAACCCCTGCCAGGAGTCTATTGCGGGATTTGAGGATGTGAAGCCTATGGTCTTTGCGGGTGTTTACCCCGTCGAGGCTGACCAGTACGAGGATTTGCGTGCTTCGCTCGAGAAGTTGAAGTTGAACGATGCATCACTCACATTCGAGCCCGAGAGCTCGTTGGCGTTGGGATTCGGTTTCCGTTGCGGATTCTTGGGTCTGCTGCATATGGAGATTATCCAGGAGCGTCTGTATCGTGAGTTCGATATGGATGTAATCACTACTGTGCCGAATGTGTCGTACCGTATTACAACCACTTCGGGTGAGGTGCTTGAGGTGCACAACCCGTCGGGACTGCCCGAGGTTACGAAGGTGGCAACAATCGAGGAGCCATATATCAACGCACAGATTATTACCAAAGCCGACTTCCTGGGTGCAGTAATCAAGCTCTGTATCGACAAGCGTGGTGTGCTGAAGAATCAGAACTTCATTACGCAGGATCGTGTGGAGGTCAATTTCGATATGCCGCTGTCGGAGATCGTATTCGACTTCTATGATAAATTGAAGAGTATCTCGAAGGGATATGCTTCGTTTGACTACCACCGTACGGGATATAAGCCGAGTAAATTGGCTAAGTTGGATATCCTGCTCAATGGTGAGCCCGTCGATGCGTTGTCGTCGCTTATTTATGCCGACCACGCTTATGACTTCGGTCGCAAGATGTGTGAGAAGCTCAAGGAGCTTATTCCCCGCCAGCAGTTCGATATCGCCATCCAGGCTGCAATTGGTGCGAAGATTATCGCCCGTGAGACCGTAAAGGCAGTGCGTAAGGATGTGACTGCGAAGTGTTATGGTGGTGATATCTCGCGTAAGCGTAAGCTGTTGGAGAAGCAGAAGGCTGGTAAGAAGCGTATGCGTCAGGTAGGTTCGGTGCAGGTGCCGCAGTCGGCCTTCTTGGCGGTGTTAAAGATGGATTAACCTAAAACTTAAAATATGAAAAAGAGCATTATCGATTTGTTTGAATCGTCGGTTGAGAAGTATGGTGAGCGTACATTCCTGTTGGAGAAATCTGACGGCGAGTTCCGACCTACGACCTACAAAGAGTGTAAGAGTCAGGCTATAAATATCGGTGCTGGTTTGGCTGCAATGGGTATTCAGCCCAAGCAGACAGTGTCGATTTTGGCAGAGGGTTGCAACAGCTGGATTCTGGCAGAGCTGGGTCTGTTGTATGCGGGCGCAATCAGCGTACCTTTGTCAATTAAGTTGGAGGAGGCTAATGACTTGTTGTTCCGTCTTCGTCACGCTGATGTAGTGGCAATCTTCGTGTCTCGCAATCAGCTGCCCAAGTTCCGTAAGATTCGTGAGCAGTTGCCGCTTATCAAGCATATCATCGTTTTTGATTGTGATGCCGAGTTGCAGGAGGGCGAGGTGTTCCTCTCGCAGGTGGCTGCCAAGGGTGAGGAGTATCTCAAGGAGCATAAGGAGGAGTTTATGGCTATCGGTCAGGCGATTCAGAATGACGATTATGCTACAATCACCTATACATCAGGTACTACCGCTGACCCCAAGGGTGTGATTTTGACTCACCGCAACTATACAGCAAATGTTGAGCAGGCTTTGACTCGAATTAATATTCCGTCAGAGTACACAATGTTTATCATCTTGCCACTCGACCACTGCTTCGCCCATGTGGCAGGTTTCTATATTATGGTGGCTTGTGGTGCGTCGGTGGCTACTACGCAGGTGGGCCGTACTCCTATGGAGACACTGAAGAATGTCCCCATAAATATCAAGGAGGTAAAGCCCCATGTGCTGTTGTCGGTGCCTGCGTTGGCTAAGAACTTCCGTAAGAGTATCGAGACCTCAATCAAGAAGCAGGGCCCGAAAGTCGAGAAGTTGTTTAAGTTCGCGCTTAAGGTCGCCTATGAGTATAATCAGGATGGTTTCTCGAAGGGTAAGGGCTGGCGTTTTATGCTCAAGCCGCTGGTAGCGCTGTTCGATAAGATTCTCTTTGAGAAGGTGCGTGCAGGATTTGGTGGCAACATCAAGTTCTTCGTAGGTGGTGGTGCGCTTCTGGATTCAGAGTTGCAGCGCTTCTTCTATGCTGTGGGTATGCCTATGTTGCAGGGCTACGGTCTGTCGGAGGCTACACCTATCATCTCGGCTAACTCTCTCGGTAAGGGTCGTCACCGCTTCGGCTCATCGGGTAAGGTTATCCAGCCTCTGGAGATTAAGATTCTGGACGAGGAGGGTAAGGAGATGCCCACAGGAGTAAAGGGTGAGATTGTCATCAAGGGTGAGAATGTGATGGCTGGTTATTGGAAGAACCCTTCTGCAACGGCTGAGACCGTGAAGGATGGTTGGCTCTATACTGGCGATATGGGTTATATGGCCGATGATGGTTTCCTCTATGTGTTGGGTCGTTTCAAGAGCCTCTTGATTTCAGCCGATGGCGAGAAGTATAGCCCCGAGGGTATGGAGGAGGCTATCGTGGATAAGTCGCCGCTGATTGATCAGGTTATCATCTATAACAACCAGAGCCCCTTCACTTCGGCTATCGTTGTGCCCAACCGTGAGGCTATGCGCTCAATCTTGGGCGGCAAGAGCGACGAGGAGTCGTTGCGTGCAGCAGCCAAGGCTATCGGTGCCGAGGTGGATAAGTATCGTACGGGTGGCGAGTATGCTGACGAGTTCCCCGACCGCTGGTTGCCGGGTGCGTTGGCTATCGTAGGTGAGGCCTTCACCGAGCAGAACGGCCTTGTTAATAGTACGATGAAGGTTGTTCGTGGTAAGGTCGAGGAGTATTTTGCTGACCGTATCGAATATGTTTACACTCCCGAGGGCAAGAAGATTGATAATCCCAAGAACTTGGAGTCAATCGCCAAGATAGCAAAGTAGGGTAGTCCTATATTATATAATAAGGGTATTGGTCAATAGTGGCCAATACCCTTATTTGTTATGTTAGGACTATGTGATATTCTAAACAATTAGCCTATATTCATTATTTAGTTTTCCGTTATTGCCAAACTAATAGGTAGAGTTAATTTTACACTTACTTTCTTGCCATCAACCTCTCCTGGCTGCCATTTGGGCGAAGATTTTACAACTCTCTCTGCTTCGGCTGTAAGAAGTTCGGAAGGGCTCTTCAGTGTTTTTACTGATGATACCGTACCATCCGCTTTTACTACAAATTCTACAAGTATTTTGCCTGTAATATTTTTGTTGAGGGCCTCATCTGGGTATTTGAAATTATTTAGTACCCAAGTGTTGAAATCATTAATCTCGCCGCAACTGAAAGTTGGCATTTTGTCGATTTTCATCTCTTGTGCTACAGCCATTGATGTGGCCATAAAGGTCATAGCCAATGCTGCAAAAATAAACTTCTTCATAATTAATCTCTTTTTTTAGTGTTATTTCTTATTATGCTTTTTGTTTGGCGCTGCCATAATCTCTTTTTTGCTAATTGAGATATTAGACTTTGCTCTGTGGATTTTGACAATAGAAACCCAAGGGGAAGATTTTACTTCGTATAATCCTGCCTCTGAAAGTTCACCGTTGCTTGGTGAAAATGTAGCCTTTATTATTGTATTTTCTAAATTGGGACTATCTATAAATGCGTCACTATTTACTGCAATTGCTATTACGGCATTATTTGGGTCAATAGTAGCAGATGCTGTATTTTGTTTGAATGCATTTTTGAATATTTTCCTTATCTTTTCAATGTCAGAAATTGCTAAAAAGTGGAAAGAATCACAATGTTGTTTGTCTGTTCTTCTTGTACCTTCCCATTCATAATAGTTCTTGCCATCGTATAGTTGAGTAACGCCATTCTCCCATTCTACTCGTATTATTTTGTTGTTTTTTTCTGTTTTAAGGAATGTTAGAGTTCCATTGATGTCTTCACCATCTTTTGCAATACGGTAATAATCATTTACATCAGTAGGAGCGGGCTTTACTTTTGCAGTAAAATATACCCTGTATGAATTGACATCTTCTATCTTCTCTAATGCATCTATGACAATTTGTTCGGGAGTTTTGGCAATGGCAGTATTGTTGGGGGTGATAATGATAAATAAACCTGCTATAAGTGCTGCTGCCACTCCTCCTATGCGTGCTATGTTTATCCATAAGCGACGAGTTGACTTACGTACGGGGACTTTGGGTAAGCGAATTTCGTCAGCCGAAGGTGCAAAGCAAGGTTTTAGCAGTTGTTCTATGTGCCAATCGGTTAATTGGTTGTGTGTATTTTCCGTTTTCATAATGTTTGTGCTTGATAGTTTTTAACCTGATTAAATTTTGTTCTGTAGCCCTTTGCGCAGATGCTCGATGCCATAGCGGTAGCGCGATTTGACCGTAGGTAGTGGCTCATCCAATATGTCGGCTATCTCGGCAAATGTGCACTCGCCGTGCAGGTGCAGACGTATCACCTCGCTCTGTTCGTCGGGCAGTGCCGCAAGTAGGCGGGATATAAGCGCCTGCTCTTGTGTAAAATCGGCGGGATGGAGGTCTTCAGCTGTTAAATCCGACAGCGAATCAATGTCGATGAAACATATCTTTCGGCGCTCACGCAGAGCCTGCGAACAGGCGTTGGATAGAGAGCGATAGATGTAACATCGCAGATTGCGAACTTCGGATGTGGGCTTGGAGTGCAGTTTGAGATACAACTCCTGTATCACCTCCTGCGCCGCATCCCGCTCGCCAAGCCGATAGCAGGCGTAACGATACATCGCCGACAACTCTGCCGTTATTACAGCCTCAAGAGTCTGATTGGGATTAGTTGTCTTGTTGTTTAATTCCATAATTTTTGTTCGAGCATCTTGTTCGTTCTTTGTTTTCGAATCTCGTTTGTTGGAACGCGTTTCCAAATATAAGACGTAAAAACCGCAAAAAAGATTTATCGACGGCAGATTTTTTATTTATTTTGGCCGAAGGTGGGCTGTGAATGTCCGATTTTTTGTATTTTTGTCTTACAGTTTTTGCGGTAATAGCTCAGTTGGTAGAGCATCGGCTTCCCAAGCCGAGAGTCACGGGTTCGAGTCCCGCTTACCGCTCAAAAAGCAGTATAGGGCATTACCCTATACTGCTTTTTTTATACAGTTCCAAGAATCCGTGACCCTCACCGCCCCTTTCATGGGTTGGGGGTGTAAATATATGTCACATACACTCGTGCTTGCACGAGTTTCGAGTCCCGCTTACTGCCCTTTGGCGCATTGGTGAAATAGAATAAAAATATTCTAAACGGGCATAGGAAAGTGTGTAGTTTGATATTTGATATAAGGTTGAAAAATGGTGTAAATAGCGCATTAATTTGAATGAGAGGTGTTAGTTGTATTATAATGATAAATTACAATTTTTCTATAACAAATTCGTATAGACCTTCTATTTTGATCTGAGAAAAGGGTGTTGTTTGCATTTTTTTTATTATCTTCGTAGGGTATAATGCCCATATATGTGGGTGTTTAACAGCACGATGTAGTATGAGCATATCAAATGCGTAGTTCGTGTGAGGTATTATATAGCACTTCAAGGTGGCGTAACATCCTGAGACAGAATATTAAATATCTTGTCTCGGGGAGCCGAGAGAATGTGCATACATAAAAGAAAGAGAATGTTGGTTGACGGAATAATGGTTGAGAATGGCGCCGAAGAGGCTCGGTGGTTCGCTATGAGTGCGACCTTCGGCAGGGTGATGAAAGCAAAGAGTTTTCTGGAAGATAAGCAGGTTAAGTGTTTTGTTCCGATGCGCTATGAGATGGTGAAGAACAAAGTGCAAGGCAAGGTGAGAAAACTTGTTCCGGCAATTACAAATTTGATATTTGTTTATACAACCAGAGAGCGAATACAGACATTGAAGGCGGGCGTAGAGTATCTTCACTATATTACGAAACCCGTAGGTGGCAAGAATGTTCCGATTATAGTGCCAGAGTATCAGATGCAACAGTTCATTGCGGTATGCAATACTTACGATGATAAGCTGGTGTATTTGGCTCCTGATGAAATAAACCTCGCGAAAGGGACTCCAGTGAAAATTATCGGCGGAGCGTTTGATGGAGTGGAGGGCTCGTTTGTGAAGGTTGAAGGAAAGCGACAGAAGCGCGTGGTTGTATTGGTGCAGGGAATTACGGCGGTAATGCTTGCCGAGTTTACTGATGGATATCTGCAAGTTTTGGATAAAGAATAGACAATAAATTTACAATATAATGAAAATCGCAGTAGCAGGAACAGGTTATGTGGGATTGTCAATAGCAACACTATTGGCACAGCACAATGAGGTTGTGGCGGTTGATGTTATCCCAGAGAAGGTGACTGCGATAAATGAGCGAAGGTCTCCGATAAAGGACGAGTATATTGAGAGATACTTTACGGAAAAGAGCTTGAATCTATCGGCGACATTGGATGCAAGAAGTGCTTATGGTGATGCCGATTATGTTATAATAGCTGTTCCGACAAATTACGATAGTCATAACAACTTTTTTGACACTTCGTTGGTGGAGTTAGTGCTTTCGGAGATTTTGGATTGTAACACAGATGCAACGATAGTGATAAAATCTACTGTGCCTGTTGGTTTCACCGAGATCATAAGTAGAAAACTTGGAGTGGAAAATATAATCTTCTCGCCTGAGTTCCTCCGCGAAAGTAAGGCTCTGTATGATAACCTCTATCCCAGTCGAATAATTGTAGGCCGAAATGATGATAACGAGGCGATGGTAGCCGCGGCTGAAAAATTTGCGGCGTTATTGCGAGAGGGTGCAATGGCCGAAGATGTGACAACCTTGTTTATGGGTTTGACAGAGGCTGAGGCTGTAAAATTGTTTGCCAATACCTATTTGGCTCTGCGTGTAAGTTATTTCAATGAACTTGATACCTACGCTGAAACTAAGGGTTTGGATACGCAGAGTATTATTGAGGGTGTATGTTTGGATCCGCGAATTGGTACACACTACAATAACCCATCATTCGGTTACGGTGGATATTGTTTGCCGAAGGATACAAAACAGTTGTTGGCTAACTATCAAGATGTGCCGCAGAATATGATGTCTGCCATCGTCGAGAGTAATCGTACGCGTAAAGATTTTATTGCAGATAGGGCTCTGTCTAAGGCTGGGTATTATGCATACAGTGAACACAATGGTTTCTGTGAAAGCAAGGAGCGAGAGTGTGTGATTGGAGTATATCGTTTGACGATGAAGTCGGGCTCGGATAATTTCCGTCAGAGCGCTATACAGGGCGTAATGAAGCGTATCAAGGCAAAAGGAGCTAAAGTAATTATCTATGAACCTTCGCTGGAGAACGGTACGACATTCTTTGGTAGTGAGGTTGTTAATGATATAGAAGATTTCAAGCGTCGTTCTCACGCGATAATCGTAAATCGTTATGATAGCGCTTTGGATGATGTGGCCGAGAAGGTATATACGCGTGATATCTTCAAAAGAGATTGAAAAAAGTAACAAATAATAAGTTATAATTTTATGAAAGGTATTGTCCTCGCGGGTGGTAGTGGTACGAGATTGTATCCGATAACCAAGGGTATCAGCAAGCAGTTGATGCCTATTTATGACAAACCGATGGTGTATTATCCTATTTCGGTTTTGATGTTGGCGGGTATTAAAGAGATATTGATTATCTCTACCCCATATGACCTTCCTGGTTTCAAGCGTCTGCTTGGTGATGGCTCGGATTATGGTGTGCGTTTTGAGTATGCCGAGCAGCCGTCGCCCGATGGTTTGGCGCAGGCGTTCACTATTGGTGCCGATTTTATCGGTGATGATTGTGCTTGCCTGGTGCTTGGTGACAACATCTTCCACGGTGCTGGCTTCACGAAGATGCTCCAGGATGCTGTTCGCACTGCCGAGGAGGAGAATAAGGCAACCGTATTTGGTTATTGGGTGAATGACCCCGAGCGCTATGGCGTTGCGGAGTTTGATAGAGAGGGCAACTGCCTCAGTATCGAGGAGAAGCCTGCTAAGCCCAAGTCAAACTACGCTGTAGTGGGTCTGTACTTCTACCCCAATAAGGTGGTGGATGTAGCCAAAAGTATCAAGCCGTCGGCTCGTGGTGAGTACGAGATTACAACCGTTAATCAGCAGTTCCTCTCTGATGGAGAGTTGAAGGTGCAGACTCTCGGTCGTGGTTTTGCCTGGTTGGATACAGGTACGCACGACTCTCTGTCGGAGGCGTCGACATATATCGAAGTGTTGGAGAAGCGACAGGGCCTAAAGGTCGCATGCCTGGAGGGTATCGCTTACCGTCAGGGCTGGATTACCGAGGAGCGTATGCGTGAGTTGGCGCAGCCTATGCTGAAGAATCAATATGGTCAGTACCTCTTGAAGGTTATCGATGAGGTCAAGGAGACTGGTAACCCTAATCTTGGTTAATTATGGAGGTAATAAAGACAGATATAGAGGGGCTGGTCATCATTGAGCCCAAGGTGTTTCAGGACTCGCGCGGTTACTTCTTTGAGAGTTTCTCGCAGCGAGAGTTTGAGGAGAAGGTGCGTAAGGTAAATTTCGTACAAGACAACGAGAGTATGTCGAGCTACGGCGTGATGCGCGGTTTGCATTTCCAGCGTCCACCCTATACACAGAGCAAATTGGTTCGTTGTGTGAAGGGTAAGGTCTTGGATGTGGCTGTTGATATCCGCAAGGGCTCGCCCACATACGGACAGCATGTTGCTGTTGAACTATCGGAGGATAATCATCGTCAGTTCTTTGTGCCTCGCGGTTTTGCTCACGGTTTTGCTGTATTGAGTGAGACTGCTATTTTCCAATATAAGTGCGATAACTTCTACGCTCCCGAGGCCGACGGAGGTATCAGCATCAAGGATGAGTCACTCGGTATCGATTGGCAGATACCGATGGAGAGTGCCCTCCTCTCGGAGAAGGATATCAAGCATCTCTGCCTAAAGGATTTTGACTCTCCGTTTGATTATAATGTAAATCTTTATCCCGAATTTGAATAGTATGGCAAAGATTCTTGTAACAGGTGCTAACGGACAGCTCGGTAACGAAATGCGTAAGCTGGGTGCAGTTTCGCCCAACGACTACATATATACTGATGTTGCAGAGTTGGATATTACAGACAAGGAGGCTGTAATGGCGTTTACCGCGCAAAATGGAGTGGATATTATTGTGAACTGTGCCGCCTATACAAATGTGGATAAGGCCGAGGATGATGAGGCTATGGCCGAGTTGATAAATGCAACGGCCGTAAGAAACCTCGCAGAGGCTATGAAGGCTGTGAATGGTACACTCTTCCATATATCAACCGACTATGTGTTTGGTGCAGAGGGTAATACTCCTCGTATCGAAGATATGCCTACCAACCCTCTGGGGGTGTATGGATGCACAAAACTGCACGGAGAGCAGGCTATTGCTGAGGTAGGAGCCAAGGCGATTGTAATCCGCACGGCGTGGCTTTATTCGGAGTTTGGAAACAACTTCTTAAAGACAATGCTCCGTCTGACTGCTGAGAAGGAGAGCCTGAATGTGGTCTTTGACCAGGTTGGTACACCGACCTATGCGGGCGACTTGGCACTGGTTATCTTCTCGATTATCGAGGGTAATATGTACGCTGGTAATGAGGGCGTTTATCACTTCTCTAACGAGGGCGTTTGTTCGTGGTACGACTTTGCAACTGAGATAGCTCTTGCGGCTGGTAACGATGGTTGCAATGTGTTGCCCTGCCACTCGTCGGAGTTCCCCTCGAAGGTTGTGCGTCCGCCATATTCGGTGTTGGACAAGAGCAAAATCAAGCAGACCTTTGGCGTCGATATCCCGCACTGGAGGGACTCAATGCTCTACTGTTTGGAGCGTCTTGGGGCTTTGAAGCAGGAGTAACATAAGCTCTAACCAAATTCATACTCATTTACTTACATACAAAGAATATACCAAAAATGAAAAATATACTTATCACAGGCGGTGCAGGTTTTATCGGTAGCCATGTAGTGCGTCTTTTCGTAAACAAGTACCCCGAATACAACATCATTAACCTCGATAAACTGACCTATGCGGGTAACCTCGCAAACCTCAAGGATATTGAGGATAAGCCTAACTATACATTTGTGAAGGCTGATATATGTGATTTCGATACTATCTATGCTCTCTTCCAGCAGTATGATATCGACGGTGTGATTCACCTCGCTGCGGAGAGTCATGTAGACCGCTCGATTAAGGATCCCTTCACATTTGCTCGTACGAATGTGATGGGTACGCTCTCGTTGCTGCAGGCAGCAAAGCTCCATTGGGAGTCAAAGCCCGAGAAGTGGGATGGCAAGCGTTTCTATCACATCTCTACCGACGAGGTGTATGGCGCACTGGAACTCACTCACCCCGAGGGTGTAGAGCCTCCGTTCTCGACTACAGCATCGTCGTCAGAGCATCACTTGGCATATGGTAAGGATTTCTTTTACGAGACAACGAAGTATAACCCTCACTCGCCATATTCGGCGTCAAAGGCATCGAGCGACCACTTCGTGCGCGCTTACCACGATACTTATGGTATGCCGACGATTGTGACAAACTGTTCGAACAATTACGGTCCGTATCAGTTCCCCGAGAAGTTGATCCCTCTGTTCATCAACAACATTCGCCAGCGTAAGCCTCTGCCCGTATATGGTAAGGGTGAGAATGTGCGAGATTGGTTGTATGTTGTGGACCACGCCCGTGCTATCGATGTGATTTTCCACGAGGGCAAAGTTGCTGATACATACAATATTGGCGGTTTTAATGAGTGGAAGAATATCGACCTTATTAAGGTTATTATCGCAACCGTTGACCGCTTGCTCGGTAACCCCGAGGGACATTCGCTGGAGTTGATTACCTATGTGACTGACCGTGCAGGCCACGACTTGCGCTACGCAATCGACTCAACGAAGTTGCAGAAGGAACTTGGCTGGGAGCCTTCGCTCCAATTCGAGGAGGGTATCGAAAAGACAGTCCGCTGGTACCTCGACAACCAGGAGTGGATGGACAACATCACCAGCGGCGACTACGAAAAGTACTATCAGGAGATGTATAAGGGAAAGATATAGTTATTACGGCATATCTAAGATATCCAATACGACTGACTTATTTATCGCTTAATGGAACTTGCAACAAACAATAAAAGAATAGCCTTAAATACTTGTTTCCTATATGCAAGAATGCTCGTGACAATGGCTGTTACATTGTATACGAGTAGAGTTGTGCTTAATGTTCTGGGTGTAGAAGACTTTGGTGTGTACAATGTTGTTGGAGGCATTGTAGCCATGTTGTCATTTCTGAATAGTTCATTGACAACAAGCACCCAAAGATTTCTAAATTATGAAATGGCACAAGATGATAAAACTTCATTACGAGCCATTTTTTATAATGCAGAAATCGCCCATTTGATAATAGCTGTGTTATCGGCTGTATCAATAGAAATCATAGGGTTGTGGTTGCTATACAATAAGTTGGATATTCCAGAAACGCAATTTGAAGCAGCAGTATGGGTTTTTCACTTTTCTGTGTTGTCATTTGTCATAACAGTTATTAGCGCTCCTTACAATGCTGCAATTATTGCACACGAGAAAATGAGTGTGTATGCGTATTTTTCTATTATAGAGGTTGTATTGAAGTTATTAATTGTATATCTACTGTATGTAATTCCTTACAATAAATTGATAGTATATGGAGCGTTGCAATTATTGTTGTGTATTTTGATACGCATAATGTACAACATATATTGTCATAAAAATTTTGTTGAATGTAGGGGGGCACATACTTTTAAACCAGAGATACTAAAAAAATTATTCGGATTTTCAGGCTGGATGATATTTGGTTGCGTAAGTGATACCTTAAGTAAACAAGGTGTGAATATTCTGATAAATATATACTTTGGTTCGGTACTTAATGCATCACGAGCTATTGCTGTGCAAGTTCAATCTGCTGTTCATATGTTTGTGACCAATTTTATGACAGCTGTTAAGCCGCAGATTATTAAAAGCTATGCTGCGGGGCAACTGGATAGTATGTATCGACTCGTGTTTTCATCATCAAAACTTGCATTCTATTTGCTTTTGGTGTTGGTGGCACCGATATTAATGTATACAGATAAAATCTTAGAGATCTGGTTGATAAATGTCCCTGAGCAATGCGTTATCTTTACAAGATTGGTTTTAGTAGAACTTTTGATAACAGCATCTTACACACCTATAGCTCAGATAAATCAAGCCTCGGGAAAAATAAAAAGATATCAGATTGCAATATCGGTCATTTATGTGTTGAATTTTATTTTGACATATATTGCATATGAAATGGGTATGCCTGCTTATTTTACATTTATAGTATCTATAGCAATGGCGGTGTTTGGCTTATTTGCTAGAGTTTATATTTTGAAAATAGAGAATAATTTTCCGTTAAAAGAATATTTGACAAAGATTATTATACCTTTAATACCTCCAACAATTATAATATGTTTGGTTCAATATATATTAAAAAGCTCAGTTAATGCAGAATCCTTAATTGGAATATTAGCAACAATACTTTTAGCTACTATCCCGACCTGTTTTATAATATATTTTATGGGTCTAAATAATCAGGAGCGAGGATTTGTAAATAATAATATAAAAGCTATATATAATAAGGTTAAGAAATGATACATATAGGTCAACCAAAAGTTACAATTGAAGGGGAGTATGCGATTCTCTCAAACGAGATAGATATTGATGGCCTGCGCAAAACAGTTTGGTTTAAGGTGAGCAAATGCTATGGCGAGTATCTATGTTATGAGAGAAGTGATGCGTATGTTATAGCTGTGCTTAATTATGCGATGCGCAATGGACATGATATAGAGTGTGACACTCCTATAAGCGAGGATTTATACTATAATGTAGATAAATATTTAATAGATGCGCTTGTAGCGTATAACATTGATTTTCATAGACCCCTTATTAAGGCTGATATTGCATCTGAAACTCTCCCTTGTGCAAATGCTGTTGGAACTGGAATATCTTGTGGCGTAGACTCTTTGCATGCATTAGCTTGTCAAACAAATCTTAAATTCAAACGACATAATATAACTCATCTTACTTTCAACAATGTAGGAAGTCACGGAGTGGGTGAAAAGGCGGCCAGTTTATTTGCTAGTCGATGTGAGCAACCCAAGAAATTCGCAGAAGAGTATAACTTTAATATAGTTATAAGCGATTCTAACTTAATGGATGTTATTGAGCAAAACCATTATAAAACACATACATACTCAAGTATGTTCCCTATTTTTTGCTTGCAAAAACTTTATTCTGTGTATTTCTATGCTTCGTCGGGATATAATTATCATGAGTTTAGATTAGATGATTCTCCGTCTAGGTCTTGTGGAAGTTATGAGATGTTATCATTGCCGTTATTTTCAACACGCAATTTGAGAATTTATTCAGAAGGGGAGGGACTCACTCGTATGGAAAAACTTAAAGAAGTGGTAAAATATAAACCCTCTTACAAGTATTTGAATGTATGTTTGTTAACGGAAGATAATTGTGGAAAATGTGAAAAATGCGTTAGAACGCTACTGGGTATAGATGCATTAGGTGAATTAGATAACTATAAAGAAGTATTTGATATTGAATACTATAGAAAAAATAAGAGTTGGTATGTTCAACAATTAGTTAATCAGAAGTCCCTAAAGAAGCACGATTATATAGAGTTGGCTTCTTATTTCCGAGGAGAAATCACTCCTTTTATGCACTTACGAGCATTGCCTTATAAGGTGCTAGGTTGGTTCCCGTTCTTACGAAATGGTATGATTCATAGGATTATTAAACAATGGAGAAAGTAGCTAATAATAGAGTTGAATATTTTGATTTCTTGAGAGGTATAGCCATAATAATGGTTGTAGGAATTCATACATTTATAGCTTATCCAATTGATACTTTAGCTGGGATGAGTTCAGTTACAGTAAGACAACTATTGAATTGTGCGGTTCCAATTTTCTTAGCTTTATCGGGTGTATTTTGTGGTAAAAAAATATTAGATACAAGAGATTCCAGAATCTCTTTTTGGAAAAGACAGATTCCAAAAGTATACATTCCTGCAATAGTATGGTCACTTCCATATTTTGCAATAAAATTATGGCAGTTAGATGGGGCTGTCGGCTTGTCTGTTTTGAAACAAGTGGTATTGCTTCTAGTTTGTGGCTATAGTATCTATTATTTTATAGCTTTGATAATTCAATATTATTTGTTGTTGCCATATCTTCAAAAGCGAAAGAAGATGTGGTTGTTTGTTTCTGTCGTTATGTCAATGATTTCCATATTGGTTATTACATATGGACTTAAATTATTTAATGTAAAGTTACCATTAATACTATATGCTGGTCCTTTCCCAGTTTGGTTCGTGTTTTTTATGCTGGGAGTTTATTATTCATCGTCATCAATAAACTACAAAACAATTCACGCAATAGTGTTGATAATATTGGGTTTTGTTTTAGAGTGTATTGAAACATATTGGCTAAATGTAAATTATGGAGGAGGCTATGGAATCAAATTATCTGCTTTCATATATTCAATAGGAGTGGTAATGCTTATTTTGACTCCTAAATTAAGATATGCTTACAAAAGCAATAAATTAACATCCATCGTAGCGTATATTGGTAGTATGTCGTTTGGTATTTATCTTATCCATTATTTTGTCGTTGGTGTAATAAAGTTTATATTGCCTATCCGCAATTGGGCTCTATCGTGGTTGCTTGTTGTATTATGTACATCAGCGGCTATAGCTGTAGCTCGCAAGATATTACCTATGAGATTTAATAAGTACCTCGGCTTTCTATGATAAATATTACAGATAAAAAAGATTGTTGCGGATGTGGTGCTTGTGTGCAGATATGCCCCAAACGCTGCATCAGTATGAGTACTGATAATGAGGGATTCTTGTATCCGCAAGTCAATACAGAGGAGTGCATAAATTGTGGTTTATGTGAAAAAGCTTGCCCTGTAATTAATCAGAATCAGCCAAAGGACCCCTTGGCGGTTTATGCAGCCAAAAACAAAAACGAAGAAATACGACAGAAAAGTTCCTCGGGAGGAATATTTACTTTGTT
>JAFZFX010000050.1 GCA_017555695.1 Alistipes sp. | reverse complement strand
GATAGTCATAAAGGTGTGTATCACCTCCTCCTGCAACTCCTCTTCGGTAGGATGTTCCGACGGATAGCTGTGGATGAACCCATTGCCGTCAGAAAGCAATGCCACCATCTGTGTACCCACCTCATCGGCTTCCCAGTTGAAGATAAGGTTTCCCTTGCCATTAGGGTCAGACCACACGGCACGTGTTGCCGCTTTGCCGGCATTCTCATCGGCGGTGCTGAAGGTAAGCTGCTTGTATTTACTTACGCCTGACTGCTCGGGGACGTCGGGCGTATCGGGCACGATGTCGTCGTTACTGCAAGAGGCGAACGAGAACATGGCCAATGCACATAGTATGGTTTTAAATATATCCTTCATAATGTTCTGCAATTTTTATGCTTATTCCCATTTATGTTACCATAGGTTTCCCCATTCTCTGCGTCGTTGTGCAGGAGCGCCAAATTCGGTATCATCACTATCGGGAGCTGAGCCTGTAATAGAACTTGCCAGCATTTGACAGACTGTAGCATTGACTGCTACGCAAACGGGGGCGATGTATTCTTTCTTCTTTAATAACGCGTTATTAATAATAAAATTCAGAATCATCGCTGTCAGAGCCATAACCACTGACTGCAAATCCACTTTCTACCTCTACTTCGATAACCTCAATCATAGGAGGTTCGTAAAAAAACTCTTTACTTTTCATATCTTTTGATTTTTATAATTTATCTTGTTGCTAATTGAATCAAATAAAATACGACGTTTCGGAAAGACACGATGAATGCCGACCGATAACGCCGTAATATGATGATGCAATGCTTCTTGAGCCGCCACACGGAGGGGCGGAGCACCATTGCGTAGATATAAGTCTGAGGAAATGGTTAGCAAAACCAGAGAAAAAGGAATTGCTAATACATTGACAGATATTTCTGTAAGATACGCGCGATGAGAATGTGTTACACAATTTTCGCAACATAAACAAATCATCCACGACATATTTTACCGGAACCTTCAGGCTCCTGTAGCTATCAAAAAGACTATATGTCATTGAATAATTGTTCATTCTTTTCTGTTAAATGCGTACTTATCTACACAAAAGTAATTAAAATTTTGCACAAGACCTTATTTCTGAAAGATTTTTTAGCATTTACGAGACTGTTTTTTTCCTTAAAAGAGCAGAGTTGTTCTTATATTGTGGTGGATGAAATATCGTTGGGCTTTAGGTAATGTCGAAGAAATATTGTACATTTGCACAAGATTAACCCAAAACTTTAAAAATATGAGTGAGATTTCAAAGTGTCCAAAGTGCGGGGGCGAGTATGTATATTTCGATGGCTCGTTGTATGTGTGTCCCGATTGTGCATACGAGTTTGATGGCCAGAACAGCACTGCCACAGAAAACGACGATACACCACGAGATAGCAATGGCGCAGAGCTATTGGACGGTGACTCTGTAACCGTAATCAAGGATTTGAAGGTGCGTGGCTCATCGATGGTCATCAAGCGAGGCACCAAGGTTAAGAGCATCCGCTTGACCGACAACCCAGAAGAGGTTGATTGCAAGATAGATGGTAGCAGCATCGTACTAAAGACCTGCTTCCTAAAGAAATAGCAATGGCCGATGCAACATATATCCTCGTAAGCAGTTGCTTACGAGGATATTTTACATACGCAGATATGGCCATCTACCCTCCTTCCACATACTCTTATCGCGCTTAACAGCCTCTTCGCCACCGAGTTCTGCCATCTTGTCGTAGAAGTCCTTGCCGTGTTCACTGACAAAATTATGCGTCAGCTCGTGGATGCACAATGTCTCCAACGACTCCTTGGGCAGTTGGATGCTCGAAGCTGAGAAGTAGATATCGTGATTCGGGCCAATGTTATATGCTACGAACGACCTATGGGTCATCACCACCTCGCATTTGCCGTATGGCACATTAATTCGCTCCGACACCTCTTTGAGGATTGGTGGCACCACCTCCTGAGTTCGCTTGAAGAGCATCTGTCTCACCTTTTTATGAATGGTCTCTTGGACATATACATAGTCGAGATTTGCGCCCTTTGGAAAGTATAGGAGACACTCCCTACCCTCGACCTTCGATATATATTTGTCCGTTGCGCCACGTAGCACCCTGAGATTAAAATAGTCCGTTTCGAGCGTATAGCCGTCATAGTAGCGTCTCTGGCCATCGCAGGTCCACTCCCTATTGATGTCGGGCAGATGTTTTTGCGCATAACATAGGCCCTCGACTAACGTAGTTCTTTTATCGGTTTGGACGACAACCTCATCGACATTGTATCGAAACTGAGGCCTATAGGGTGCATTGATATTTCTAATGACCTTGACATTTCCGAGCCCCTCGATAAATACTCTTCGACTATCGCACTCGGCTACATCCTTGAGGTTTTCGAGATGTTCCGCTACCCACAACCCGAATTTTTCGTCCCTTTTGCTAAAGCTAAGTCTATCATAGCACCTTGAATACAAGTCCTTAGCCAAAACCCTATCTTTGGCCACCCCCAAACCACATTCATAACAGAGTCCAAGCCAGGCACGAGGCGTATTATAGTAATCCTCCGTAATGCTACGAAGGAAACAATTCACCGCCTCGGCATACTCCTTTCTATTATAATGCTCTCTACCCTTTTCGAAGTAATCAATTCTGCTCACGGCTCCTAAAAGATATATTTTAAACCACAACTTAGCCTTACAAAGTTAGTAAAAATTATTCAACTTCACCTCCGCGTCCCACCCTTTATCAGAGGTGGTAGGTGATATATTTTCGGGAGTTGGAGGGTCTAACCTTATAGAACCTAAAATTGAGGGAGAACGAATATGAAACGTAATATACAAAACTCTTCGAAAATGCTTGCCTACCTACTTCGGCACTCGCAACTCCCCGACCACCACGGCTGGGTAGAGGTGGAGCGCATAATCTCGGAATTGTATCTGACGTTGGAGGAGTTGGTGCAAGTCATCGCCAACGACACCAAGGGGCGTTTCGAACTCTCCGAAGATAATTTTTCGGTGAGGGCGCTCTACGGCCACTCTATAGATGTGGATTTAGAGTTAGAGCCATCTACCCCACCCACAACACTCTACCACGGCACAGCCACTAAGTCGCTGGCATCTATTATGCGCGAGGGGATAAGGCCACGCTCACGACGCTTTGTCCACCTTTCCGAGAGCATCGAGGGCGCTCTTGAGGTAGGCTCTCGCCACGGCCAGCCTATAGTGCTTAAGATAGCAACCCCAGCGATGCTAACCCACGGCCACAAATTCTACCACGCCCAACAGGGTATCTGGCTAACCGACAGCATCGCATCGGAATATGTTAGCTTAATTAATCCATAAACGCCTATAAATAGACGACGAACTGGGGTATAAGAGTGCATCGGGAGTACACTCTTTGCTGAACAGAAGTTAAATTTTCAAATTTTCATTCATTCAAAATACCTATGTTTTTGAAAGAATGAAAAAAGAAAACAACAATAACAATGTAACAAATATCAGTATGAATAGTGAGTATAGATATCAGTTGGAGAGATACCGTGGTCGTGGTACGAGATACAACTGCACTCAGTGTGGTAGGAAGTATATGTCAATGAGAGAGTAGATACTATCTGTTACCATACTCTCTCTACATATATCTTACTGATATAGATATCAATAGTATTATTGAGTGTGGGTATCACTATACCCCTTGTCAATACTTTGAGGATAATCCTTGGTTGAGAGATAAAGATTTCTCTCTCTCTTTTTCCCTATGAGAAAGAGAGAGAGAGAAGAGAAAAAGAGCCCCCTCCGCCTGAGTTACTCTAAATGATTATCGACTAATTAACCTCGATATGTTCGACGGGTTGCTGTTGTTGAGTGTCCAATGGGTGGGACTGGTAGAGCACCTTTGCAAAATCTATATCCTTCAAATCTATACATCTTATCGAGTTATTATAGGCCGTCTTATAATAGACCTTGAGGTTAGAGAGGTCTATCGACGAGGTCCACTGCGTGGCACTGGGCAGGTCGCGCTCGGTAGGATTCTCCATCGCTATAGGGACATCGAAATTGTTGAGCAGGTGGAAACTCTCAAGCACAGCCTCAAAGCCCGTAGCCCTTATGGGTGCTGTATTGCGAAAGAAGGCTGCGCGCACAAAGCGTGACGGGGGTGTGAAGTCGCCAGGGAGACCCAGCATAGCAGAACTACCACCAAGGGGCTTTAGTATGACATTGCCGAGGCTATTGTCGTTGGCACTACCAGCGTGGAGGTTCACATAGTTGCACATATTGGCTAAATGCCACTCAAAGCCTGGTGCATTGGTCAATACACCGATGGTGTTATCATAGAAATTGACCCTGCCCTCCACAATCTCCATAACGACCTCCTTGCCCGAAGGCTCTCCGATACGCCAATGCACTACCGACGAGTAGTCGAGACCAACGATATCGACACTATTCACCGCTGCCTTGACCTCGTCGATTGTGGCGAACTGCGAGAGCATCCACTGCACAACCTGCAAGTCGGCAAGCGTCTTATCGTTGTGGGCAATGTTGTAGGGCTTATAACTACCGTAGCGGGGAAAGAAGAAGAGACCTGCCGAGAGGCCTTTCTCGTTGATACCCTCAGCGATAAACTCCTTCTCAACGACTGCCAAGCCTACCACGCCATACCGAGCCTCGAAACGTAGTCCATTGGCTCCCGTAGGGGTGAACGACTGCAACTTCTCGCCACGCGGTATCACTACATACTCGCTCTTAAGCCACCCCTTGGCCCACTCGATGGTGCGGGACTGGATGTAACTGCCATCGGCAGCCGTAAGCGATATGCCTGTGCAGGCAACCGAGTGGTATGTGCCACCGACAATTGCAGCAGCACCGAGCAATACTCCTTTAGCAAAATTTCTCATAGTAACAGATTTTTGGTTTGAGCATTACCCCTACATAAACCGAGCCATAAAAAAAGGTTTGGGGTCATCCACACTCGGTGGACAACCCCAAACACTAATAGTTGCTATTGTGGATTACTTCACAGCCTCTGGACGCATAACAACCAAAGTGCGGTTGTTGTCCTTAAGGAGCTGAGCAGCGAAGTTCTTAACATCCTCAAGAGTTACGCTCTCAAGAATACCAAGATACTCCTCCTTGTAGTTGTAACCCTCCTCGTACCAACGGTAGATAGCAGAATTCCAACCGCCGTTGTGCTCGAGTACGTTGCTATAGTTCTTGTGCAAGAACTCCTTAGCCTTAGCAACATCATCAGCCAAAGGACCCTCCTCAGCGATCTTGCGAATCTCAGCGTCGCAGATCTCGATCAACTCGTCAGCCAACTGCTCGTTAGTGTCGAACTGGATAGCCAACTGGTATGTCTCAACTGGGTACTTCTCGATGCTACCACCTACGCCTACGCCGTATGTACCACCCTTCTCCTCACGGATAGAGATCATATAGCGTGAATCGAGAGCGCGGCTCAACAAATCAACGATAAGACGGTTCTTAGCGTTATCCTCCAAAGCACCTGTGTAAACCAAACCAACAGTTACCTTAGGCTGCTGCATAACAGCACGGAAGTCGTTAGTAGTAACACCCTCAGCGAGGCGTACCTTATCATCAACAACTGCATAGGCTACCTTCTTAGAGGTTGGGAGTGAACCGATATACTTCTCAACGAGTGGCTTCAAAGTGTTCAAATCTACATTACCTACGATAACGAAACGGAAGTCGTCAGCATAAGAGAAGAGTTTTGAGTGGATAGCCTTCAACGCTGGAATGTTGATAGCAGCGATATGCTCCTTAGAGGTCATCTGACGACGTGGGTTGTTGCCATAGAGAGTCTTCTGGAACTCACGACCGTAGATATAAGATGGATCAGACTCCATATTTGTGAAGTAAGGGATATACATCTTCTTCAAGTTATCGAGGTCAGTCTGGTCGAAACGTGGAGCGGTAAAGTTCAAGTAGAGCAACTGAAGGATAGTCTCGATATCCTTTGGTGAACCACCAGCAACTACGCTGTGCTCGTAAGCATTTACGCCTGCATTAGCCCAAGCGCTCTTACCAGCAAGTTGCTTGTTAAGTTCTGTAGAAGAGAACTTGCTAATACCTGACTGAGCCATTACAGTACCCAAAAGCGCACCCTGGTAGTACTCCTCGTCAGTAACCATAGAGAGACCACCCTTAGAAGTAGCGTTGATGCTAACCTCATCAGCCTTCAAAGTTGAAGGACGAACAACAACCTTGATACCATTCTTCAAAGTCCACTCAGTGAAGCCCAATGACTCGTTTACAACGGTATTAGCAACCTTAGAACCCTTCAACTTAGTTGCTGGGTCAATCAATGGCTCGATAACGGTGTTGTCGGCATAAGGCTCAAGCTCCATAGCCTTAACCTCGTCGATGATAGCCAAGAGCTCTGCCTCAGTTGGGATGGTTACACCCTCCTTCTTTGGAGAACGAGCCAAGATAACAAGGTTCTGGTCTGGAGTAGCGATGTCGGCATAAGCAGCATTGATCTGGTCTACGGTCAAGCTGTTGATAAACATCTGATCCAACTGCCACTCAGTCTCAGCATCCATCATAGGAGTTCCCTTAGCATAGAAGTCGAGGTAACGCTGTGCATACTCGTCGTTGCGAACGTCGTTGCGGTTGGTGTACTGACGCTCTGCCCAACGCATAATCTCCTGCTTAGCGCGCTCGAACTCACCAACGGTGAAGCCGAAGCGACGCATACGCTCCATCTCGGTATAAACGGCACGGAAAGCATCGTTAATACGACCCTCGTGAGCTGTAGCAGAGAACATTGTAGCATCCATAGTAGGGCAAATACCGAAGTTACCCTCGTCCATACCACCACCAAGGAATGGTGCATCAGCCGCCTGTGCGATCTCCTCGAAACGAGCGTTCATCATATGTGAAACGAACGAAAGAATCGTATTGAAGCTGTAGCCAACAATAGTGTTGTTGTACTCCTTAGGAAGAGCCTCACGACGAGCAAACATCATAACGCTTGACTGAGTAAGCTCAGGGTCAGAGAATACTGAAACGATAGGGGTCTCAGTTGCAGGAACGTGAACAACAGCCTTCTGTGCAGCATCAGCAGGTGATGCTGGGATGTCTGCCATAAGGGTCTTAATCTTAGCCTCTACCTGATCAACATCTACGTCACCAACGATTACCAATGCCTGATACTCTGGACGATACCACTTGTGGTAGAAGTTCTCCAAAGCAGTGTGGTCGAATGACTTAAGACCATCGAGGTAGCCGATAAGGTTACGCTGCTCATAGATAGTGCCCTTGAACAAGTTGCGAAGCATATCGTTCTGTGCGCGAAGACCTGCACCATCTCGAGTACGCAACTCCTCCATAATTACACCACGCTCTGAGTCGATCTCTGCTGGGTTAAGCTCGATGAACTGTGACCAGTCGTGAAGGATGAGCAATGCAAGATCAAGATTCTCCTCAGTAATAGGGCAATCCTTAATCATATACTCTGTGCAATCCCAAGAGGTGAAAGCGTTGAGGTTGTAACCAAACTGCACACCAATAGACTCCAACTTCTCGATCATCTGCTTACCTGGAAGGTTCTTCGAGCCGTTGAAAGCCATATGCTCAAGGAAGTGAGCCAAACCCTGCTGGTCGTCATCCTCCTGAACTGCACCTACATCGTGGTAGATGTAGAAACTTGCCTGTCCCTTTGGCAACTCATTATGACGAATAAAATACGTCATACCGTTGTCCAACACGCCCACACGCACATTAGGATCGAGTGGCAACTGATCCTGAGCGCATAGAGCCGCAACGCCTACGAAAAGCGCTACGAAAGAAAAAAATAGTTTTCTCATAATGCTGTTAATTAATAAGTTATAGTTTTTCTCTAATCTTTATTCGCCTATTAACGCAAATTTAATCAAGCAAATATAATATTTTTTGCTTGAATCACGCTATTATATCTATATTTTTTTCTTATAACACGATAGTTTTACACAATAAAATAACGCATCTTTGGGTTGATTTATTATATAATTTCGTATATTTGATGAAGTTTGATTAAGAATCTTTGAGTATCAAACTATTAAGAAGAACTCGCATGAGAATGGGCAATGGATAAGAAATTGCTAACTTGCTTTGTTACACTATATTCCTCATGCTTTTCAAATAACTCTTTTCTTGGTGCAAAGATACAATTTTTATCTATTCCTAAAGTTTAATTTTAGATTTTTGTTAAAACAAATTCTATCATTACCTATATCTTCATTGAAGATTAAGTTTAATTTATTAGGTGGAATCGCATATCCTTTTGAGAGTAGATCTTTTAATTCATGTTTGCTTATTTCATATCTAATAATGCCTGGTATAACATTGATTTCATCCTCATCGGCAATCAATTCAAACCCTTCAAATGATATGGATCTGATAAATAATGTATCACTTAACTCACCCCATGGTGTTTTAAAAGGTCCTCTTTCAATTTTTACATTAATTGATATTTCCTTTGCATTTGTTGATGGGATGTATATTAAGTAATGTGAGAATTCTTTTAGAACATTACCTATAAAATCAAAAGATGAATTAAGTAATTTGATGTCGGCGTATTTAATAATATCATCTAACAATCCACCCTTAAATGTTTTATATCTAAATTGTCCATCCCTATTAAAATATATTTCAAATAGTATACCATTTAACAAATGGTTTTCATTATCAATTGTATACTTTATTAACCTATTGTCATCCTTTAAGAAGTTTATAGCATAATTAGAGCCTCCTATAGCCGCTTGTAACAGGTTTCTTCCAATAACAAACAAGTCATTCCTACTGATTACATTAGGAGAAATCCTTTCAAACTTCGTTATTGCATCATTTTGTGTATACCAATTATAAGATTTAAGCATCGAAATAATTTCTCCTATTGCCAAATCTTTTGAACTAAAGTCTTTGTCTCTTATTGAAGTTATATCATATTCTAGCTCTTGAATATGTATCATTCTTCCTGAATTAAAAGAAAATGTTCCAATCAGTGAGGTGTGTTCCCAACTTGTTTTTTTACCTCCAGTCATAGCATTAACAGTTGAACGCACCTTCTTGAAGAAAGTCTCAATTTCAAGCCCCTCTTCTTTCAGGTGTGCTAACAAAGCGCCAGTATAAACGCTATGCCCTTCCATTCCAAAATCAGAAGCGGTTTCTCCTGGTGATGTAGAGTAAGCAATTATAGTCCCTTTAGGTGCAAAAACTGGTGCAAGATTTACAGAACCCCATCCTCTCTCTTTTCCCTCAAATGGATTATTACGACATGCATCAATGATGACAATTATCATCTTACAACCTGAATCGTGCAATTCGTTCAAGCAATTTTGTAAATCTGCAGACTGCCTTATTGTCGTTTTTGCAATATCTGATATCGGCGTGTCTTTCATTATTAGATAGTTCTTACCTTCTATTTCCACACCATGGCCAGAGAAATATAAAATACCAACATCAAATTTATTTAAATCTGATTTAAACGCTTCAAATAATGTATCAAAAGTATAGATGTCAATATCATATGCTTCAGGCATCATTAAAAAACCGAGTGTTTGAAACGCATTGTGAATTGCTTTTGCATCATTTACAGCATTATCCAAATTTGGTTTCATGTAATCATAGTGGTCATTACCAACGACAAAAGCTTTTCCTTTATAAAACTTATTTTCTTCCATCAGATTCATATCATTTATTGCACAAAATTATAAACAATTCAACGAATCAGCAAAAGTGTATATACGTTTTTCGTAGCCGAGTTCTCCAAACCACAGGCAAAGGTAACTCGTGTTCTTTTCGTCCAAGCAAGGTCAAGCCCTGCGGGTGTCGTGGAAAAATCATCCTCGCCCCGTGGGGCTTCTGTATTTTTCCACACAACCTTGCCTGACGAGAACACGACCTTTTAGAGCCTGTAGTTTGGGAACTCCGGCCCCGAATAGCCGGACTAATAAGAAATAATATAATGTTATGTCAAAAGCAAAGAAGTACACGATTGAAACACTCCTACCTCTGAATGTTTCATACGACAGTGATCACGGATTGACGCAGGAAGATGTCGATATGGTCAATTCGCTTGTAGAGGTAATAGAAAGTACTCGTTCAAAGCATACTCCGAAGATTGGAGATAGAGTTGTCTACACGCAGAAAGGTGGCGAGTATCATCCTCATGGCTTGATAGAGAAAAAACATGATGACAGATTCTACGTCTGCCTCGACCCGT
>JAFZFX010000049.1 GCA_017555695.1 Alistipes sp. | reverse complement strand
TTTTTAATTTTTTTTAATTTTTTTTCGATTTTTCTTGCACGATAAAAAAAAAGCCTCTATATTTGCACTCGCAAAACGAAACAAACTCGTTCTTACAAAATGCCTGAATAGCTCAGTCGGTTAGAGCACATGACTGTTAATCATGGGGTCCTAGGTTCAAGTCCTTGTTCAGGCGCAACGCGAAGAGGTTAATCCTCCGAGCAGTTCGGGAGTTTAGCTCAGCTGGTTCAGAGCATCTGCCTTACAAGCAGAGGGTCGGCGGTTCGAATCCGTCAACTCCCACAAGATTTCAGAAGCAAGAAGATATCAACAAAATTGATATCTTCTTTTTTTATGCCTTGACGCAAATTTATTTAAGGGCAAGGCATAAAGAAAAGAAGGTTGTTGCGCAGCATCTTCTTGCGTCTGAAATCTTGTTAGGGCCTCGCGGGAGCGCAACGGATAGGCGTTAAGCGGAGCAGACCTAGGGTCTGCGGAGTAGCCAATCCTTCTAAAAGATTGCCGCGTCGGGCAAAGCCCTCCTCGCAATGACATTTACTCATTTTCCCATTTTTTATTTATCTTTGTTTCTGCAAATGCATATAACTTAAAACAACACAATATGAAACACTTATTCTTTATCATTGCCGTGGCAGGTATGATGGTAGCCTGCTCGCCAAACACCGCCAACAACACTGCAGAGCAGAACAGTGCAAACATCGAGCAAACCGCTCCCGCCAACCACGCTGAATATGCATCACCCAACCAGGCTGCACAGCAGGAGGTGTTTGACTATATCAACTCAAAGAGTGTATTCTTCATCTCCACCATGGATGGCGACCAGCCCCGAGTACGCCCCTTCGGTGCTTTGCACATCTTCGAGGGCAAACTCTACATCATCACTGGCCATAAAAAGCGTGTTTCCAAGCAACTCGCCGAGAACCCAAAAGTGGAGATTTGCGCACAGGGCGGAGCAGACTGGGTACGCGTAGCGGCAACAATGGTCGAAGATGAGCGCGTAGAGGCCAAAAAAGCCGTTTTGGACGCACATTCCAACCTGCGTAGCATGTACAACGAGAACGACGATAATATCGCCGTATATTACTTCACAAACGCCACCGCCACTTTCAGTTCATTCAGCGGCGACGAGCGCACTCTGAATTTCTAAAACTCGATTCCGAGCAATAAAACAAAAGGGGTTGTCCAACTTACTCGTCGGACAACCCTTATTCTTTAAGTAAATATTCAAAAAGTGTATAACAAGAGCTATTTTTAGGCGTTTTATCGTCAAATTAACGACTAATCAGTTCATCCACCTTATCCACTATCATTTGCGGCGTAATGGCTCGCAAACACTTGTAATCGCCCGATTCGCAAGGTTTGTTGCCATATACCGAGCAGGGACGGCAGGGCATCTCCTCCTGCAACACACCCTCTTCGGGACAACCATAACCCAAGAAACCGAGCGCAGGATGCGTAGCACCCCACACCGACACTACGGGAGTGGCCGCAATAGAGGCCATATGCATAGCCAAAGAGTCCATCGACACGATGCAGTCGAGATGCGACATCAGGTTAAGTTCGCCCTCAAGATCCACCTTGCCGTTAAGAGCCGTCACCTTATCGTACTCGGCCTCCATACGACGAGCAAACTCAGCCTCTACACCTCCGCCGCTATGGATAAATACTCTGTCGTATCGCTCATTCATCAGGCGTACTAACTCCACACGCAAATCTTCGGGGTAGGTCTTACCATCGTGAGCAGAGAAGGGAGCGAAGCCCACCCAGCTACCACTCTTTTCACCCATAGGATTGAGACGGGCAACCTTCACGGCAGGTGCAGGATTCTCAAATTCGAATCCCATTTTGCGAAGCACATCGCAGTAGCGAACTACCGTATGCTTTAGTGGCACAGTATTTCGGCTGTTGTAGCCTACGCGGAACCACTTTTCTATCTTACCTTTATCGATTGAGGCGACCTTGTATCCGCTCAATGCACAAAGCGTACGCACCGCCGATGAACGCATCACGCTGTGCATATCAGCCACAGCGTCAACCTTCAAACGGCAGATAGCACGATACAGACGCCATATTCCCTTAAAGCCCTTATGCTCGCCCTTGGTATCAACGAAGAGGAAATCTACATCCTGACCGCTAAAAAATGGCGCAAACAGACGACGAGTGACCACCGTCAGTTTCACATCGGGATAGCACTCCTTGAAGGCTCGGATTGTGTGCGACAACATAGCCACATCGCCCATAGCCGACAATCTAATCAGAGCTATGTGGCGAGGCAGCTTCTTGCCACTATCCTCAATATCTTTACTCTTATTTGTTGCCATAAAGTACGGGGTTAAGCGAGGGGTCGTTGTACATCTTCATCTGCTTGTATGTCTTCATATACTTACGACCAGCCTCAATATCCTCCAGCAACTCCTCGATAGCAGCCGAGAGGTCCACCTGCTGCGAGAGCAGAGTGTCGAGTTTCTTCTGACAAGCGTCACGGTGCGCCTGCTCGACATCCTCACGGACAACCTCCTGGTGCATATGGTAAATCTTAAGCGCCAGAATCGACAGACGGTCGATAGCCCACGCCGGAGTCTCGGTGTTGAGGCGGGCATCCTGAGCCGGCACCACATCCTTATACTTGTCAAGGAAATATGAGTCGATATACTCCACCATATCGGTGCGTACCTGGTTAGACTTGTCAATTCTGCGCTTCAGCGCCAAAGCATCAACGGGGTCGATATTCGGGTCACGAATAATATCCTCTAAATGCCACTGCACGGTATCGACCATATTTTTGTCATACAACAGCGCATCGAGCGAACCTGCGGGATAGGGGTTCTCAAACTTATGGTCTACATCGTCAAAGCGGTGATAGTCATCTATCGCGCGGTTGAAGATTTCATTTGCATTCGTGGTAAACATATTAAACGCAAGTTTTATTGGTTATTATTATAAAATAGTCTATCTTTGCCTTTAGTTGATAATTACAAAGATAATGATTTTTTCTAGAAAAGCAATATTCGTACTACTTTTCGCCTTTTCGATATCAATTATGGGCGAAGCGTCGGCGCAGACCCGACAAACCAAGGAGGAGTATATCGACCGCTACAAGACGATAGCCATCGACCATATGGAGCGTTACGGTATCCCTGCCAGCATCACTATGGCACAGGGCATCCTCGAGTCGGACAGCGGCAACAGCAACCTGGCACGCCGTTCGAACAACCACTTCGGCATCAAGTGCAAGAAGGATTGGAAGGGAGCAAAGGTCTATCACACGGACGATGCCCCCAACGAGTGCTTCCGCTCGTACGAAACAGTAGAGGAGTCTTACGAGGACCACGCCAAGTTCCTCGACAACTCACCCCGTTACGATTCGCTCTTTGCCTATCAGGCTACCGACTACCGCAGTTGGGCTCGAGGCTTGAAGGCCGCAGGCTACGCCACCGCCCCCGACTATGCACAGCGACTGATAAAGATCATCGAGGATAACAAACTCTACCTTCTCGACGAAGAGAATGGCGCAATGCTCTACGCTTCACGCTTCAAGAGCAACGAGAATGTGGCCGAGACATTTGCCGAGAGCAGTAGCGTCAATATTCCCACCGCTACCGAGGGTCGCATCGACCCCAACGACTATCGTGTCGTGGAGCGCACCTACAACGGCTATGCAGTATATGCCAACAACCGTACGCACTTTGTCATCGCCCGCAACGGCGACAAATTTGCCGACATAGCCTCAACATTCGCCATTACGGAACGCACTTTGCGAAAGTATAACGAGATTTCGCCCGCCTCTACGGCCGACCCCATCGAGGGTGAGATGATTTACATCGAGCGCAAGCAGACGGAGTGGAATGGCGACGAGCAGTACCACATCGTCCGCGAAGGCGAGACTCTGCTGTCGCTCTCACAAGAGTATGGCGTGCGCCTCAAGCAGTTGGCCGCAATGAACAAGCTCAAGGTGGCCGACACCCTGCAGGCGGGACAGCGCATTAAGTTGTACCGATAAGCGCAAACATTTAGTTGAACACAAAATCAGATTACAATGGATAAGACACCTATGCGCGAGAGGATAATCGCCGCTATTATCAACAAATCGACCCTCAAGCAGCACATCTTCGACAACACCTTTACCACATTCAACGAACTAAAGGATGTACTCTTCGAGATTGCTTCAGAGTTGGACGACGATCTGGATGGCAAGCTGGACAAACGCGTGAGAATAGAGTATCGCGACCGTGGAAAGTTCGAGGCTCAATTGCAGATTGCCAGCGACCTGCTCATTTTCCAGATGCATACCGACATCTTTGAGTTTGACTCTAACCACATAATCTGGCAAAACGAGTATGTGCAGGCCGACAGAAACAACTCATACTGCGGTGTGATTAACATCTACAACTTCTTGTCAGATTCGTTCAAGTTCAACCGTAACGCCGACGAGGGCTACCTTATCGGCCGCATCTTCATCAACCGCGAAAAGTGCTTCTTCGTCGAGGGTAAGCGCCAGACGCTGGTACGCCCGATGCTCTTCGGTCGCGACAAAATCACTCGCGAGGCGCTGGTGGCAATTATGGAGTCGGCAATCAACTATGCCATCAACTTCGACCTGCTGATGCCCCCGTATGAGGAGAACAAGCGCGTGACCGTGGACCAGTTCAACACCAAGATGGACAACTCGAAGTTCGTGACAGGTAAGCGCCTGGGCTACGACTTCAATGTAGACGATATTTAACACACAGAATATGAAACTATCCAAACTTAATATCATTCTTGCAGCCGCGCTTACTCTTGTAGGCGCGAATGCTTTTTCACAGAAGACATACAGCGAATTACAGCAAATCTCATCACTCAATCGTGGTGTGTCGGGTCTTCGCTCGATGCAGGACGGTGAGCACTACACCGTAAGCCGCGGCGGAGCAATCCTGCGCCACAGCTACACCGACAAGGAGTTGTGCGATACACTGTACAAAGGTCGTTTTGCGAGCTACGAGTTCTCTCCTACCGAGGAGATGCTCATCCTGGGCAACAACTACCGCCCCATCTACCGACACTCTTCTACGGTCGATTACCAGATTGTATCTCTCGCTGACGGCAAGACAATAACCGAACTGAAGGATGTGCGCGACCTTACGCTCTCGCCCGACTCAAAGTGGGTGGCCTACTCAAAGCAGAACAATCTCTATATTGCCGCAATGGGTCACGAGGCCACAGCCATCACCAACGACGGCGAGTGGAACAAGATAATCAACGGCACAGCCGACTGGGTATATGAGGAGGAGTACGGCTTCACACAAGCTTATGCCTTCTCGCCCGATTCAAAACAGATTGCATATCTGCGTTTTGACGAGAGCCAGGTACCCACATTCGAGATGATGCGTTTCGACGGCAAACTCTACAACGAGCCCTACTCGTTCAAGTACCCCAAGGCTGGCGACAAGAACTCTGTAGTGGAGTTATGGCTCTACGACATCGCTTCGGGCAAGAAGCAGATGGTAGCCTCGGGTGAGGAGTTGGATTTGTATATCCCCTTCATCGGCTGGACTCCCGCAGGTGAGTTGTACTACTACAGCATCGACCGCAAGCAGCGCAACTTCGAGGTTATACTCTACAAGGCTGACGGCTCACACCAGACCATCTACAAGGAGAGTTCGCCCCGCTATGTTGAGCGTCCCTCGCTCAGCACTATTCGCTTTATCGATGGTGACCGCTTCATCGCACAGAACGAGACAATTTCTGGCTGGAATCACCTCTATCTCTACTCGATAAAGAGCGGCATCGAGCCCCTGCGCGCACTCACCGAGGGCGAGTGGCAGGTGACAAGCATCGTCGAGACTACGGACAAGAACATCTACTACATCTCTACCGAGTCGTCGCCCCTGCGCCGTAACCTCTACTCGATAGACTACAAGGGCAAGAACAAGCGCCGCCTAACCGAGTTGGAGGGTACATACTCAATCTCTCCGAGCAAGGGTATGAAGTACTACATCTCTACCTTCTCGTCAGCCAGCGCACCGCGTAGCGTCGAGATTCGTAACGCCAAGGGCGAGTTGGTACGCACCCTCGTAGAGAACAACGAACTGAAGAAAAAGATGGAGAGCCTACCACACAAGGAGTTCTTCACATTCACAACCGAGCGTGGCGACAAGCTCAACGCCTACATCATCAAGCCCGCCGACTTCGACTCCAACAAGAAGTACCCCGTACTCCTTACGCAGTACTCTGGCCCTGGCTCACAGTCGGTTGCCGATAGTTTCTCACTCGGATGGGAGAATGTGATGGTTGGTAACGGCTACATCGTAGTATGCTGTGACGGACGCGGCACGGGATATATGGGTGAGGAGTTCAAGAAGCAGACCTATGGCGACCTCGGCCGCCTGGAGGTGGAGGATCAGATTTCGTTTGCCCGCTATATGGCATCACAGCCCTATGTCGATTCTTCACGCATCGGCATCTACGGCTGGTCGTACGGAGGATTTATGGCTTTGGGTTGCGCCCTGAAGGGTGACGGGCTCTTCAAGATGGCCATCGCTGTGGCTCCCGTTACTTCGTGGCGTTACTACGACACAATCTACACCGAGATTTACAACGACCTGCCGCAGGATAACCCCAAGGGCTACGACGAGAACTCGCCGATTAACTTCGCCGACAAGTTGCACGACCGCACTCGTCTCTTGATTATGCACGGCACGGCCGATGACAATGTCCATGTACAGAACACTATGGAGATGTGCCACGCCCTGAATCGCGCTGGCAAGCAGTACGATATGATGATATACCCCGACCAGAATCACTCGATGTATCCCGCGTACGCCAACAACATCCGCATAAAGATGATTCAGTACACGCTGGAGAATCTCTAACGGCATAGGCCATACAAACAGACCGTCCCGACTGATTATTCAATCGGGACGGTCTTGTTTTATCCGCCGCAGAGCGGTGCTGCCAGAATGGAGATTACTCTATCTCGTCGGCTGTAATGTGCGTAACCTTACCGTCACGCATTACCACCAACTCGCCGTTCTCCTTCTTGACGCGCTCGATGAGTCGCTGCTGGGCCAACAGTATGCCCGCATCAATCTTCTCCTGCAGCTGCTCAATCTCCATTTCGCTCATAACCTCTACATTTTGCATATTTTACGATATGATAACGAATCTACAACTTCTCTTATTTCATCACGAGTGCCGTATGCAATTTTTTTCACTCCGTCCACCGAGCTATTATCATAGATAACCCAATAGTCGCAGATGGGCGTATAGAGCGAAGTCAGGTAACGCAATCCTCTATAGTAGCGTCTGCGAACAACCTCTGGCGGCACATTATGCCCACCCTCGGTCACTCGTTGCGCCACACGCTCAACGGCCTGGTCGGGCGAAGGTAACCAAAAGTAGAGCAGCGAAACGAAGTAACCCTGCTCCTGAGCCTGACGGATGAAGCGCGTATAGTAGCGCGTAGCCAGCGTAGTCTCGAATGCAAAGTCTGCACCAGAGGCCAGCAAGTCATCCATACGCTTACGCATCAGGCGTCCCGCCTCGATGGATACCCTCGACGGACTGAAGGGCGAAAGGCCCTTGGCTATCTCGTCGGCATTGACAAAATCGCGACACTCCAACATATCGGGCAACACAGCATACGAGGCTGTGGTCTTGCCCGCGCCATTGCAACCTGCTATGATATAGAGCTTACGCATACACTCGCCAATAATATATTAGTTACAAAGGTAGTAAAATTCTCTGAATTTCCAAAAATCAGACCGCCTCGACAGACACTGCACGCAGAGGCCAATAATAGCCATTTGGGAGACTCTTTTTTTTCAACACGCATCCTCCGTCAGGCACTATCTTTGCTGAAGAGCAGAGTATGAATACACTTTTAACTAATTTTATTATTCTGGTTATGACAACAGCAACAGTTACACAGAAGTTCTCGCTTGCTCCGCTACCCTATTACAAGCACTCGCTTGAGCCCTACATCTCTGAGCAGACGATAATCTTCCACCACGACAAACACCTGGCGGGCTATGTGACCAAACTCAACGAACTTATCTCAGGCACACGCTTTGCGGATATGTCGCTGGAGGATATTGTTAAACAGTCGGATGGCGCCATATTCAACAACGCCGCACAGACCTGGAATCACCAATTCTACTTCGACCAGTTCTCGCCCGCACCACAGCGTCGCCCCTATGGGCCGCTGATGGAGGCTATAAACGACACCTACGGCTCGCTGGAGGAGCTTAAGGAGCATATGAACAAGTCGGCGCTGGCACTCTTCGGCTCGGGTTGGGTGTGGCTCGTATGCAACGACAAGGGCAAGCTGAGCATAGTCAGCACCCAGAATGCAGGCAACCCCTTGACCGAGGGTCTGCATCCACTGCTGACGATTGATGTGTGGGAGCACGCCTACTACATCGACCACCGCAATGCCCGCGCCGATGGCGTGAAGGCATTTTGGGAAGTACTCGACTGGAAGGTCATAGAGGAGCGTTACAGCAAATGCTGCAAAAACAGATAGACCTAATTGTCTAACAAAAAAAATAGGCTGCCAACCTCTCGGTTAGCAGCCTAAATCTTTTTCTTCGTCCACCCCTTGCAGACTCACTCTGCCCGCAGCAGATGCGGCGAGGGAAATATTAGATATTGATATCCAAAATCTCGAACTTAAGTACACCAGCGGGAACGGTAACCTCAACTACATCACCCTTCTTCTTGCCCAACAAAGCCTTGGCGATGGGAGTACCGATAGCGAGCTTACCCTCACGCAAGTTAGCCTCGTTCTCTGATACGATGGTATAGGTAACCTGCTTCTTGTTGTTGTGGTTAAGCAGTGTCACCTTGCTCAGAATCTGCACCTTGCTCTTGTCAATCTTCGACTCGTCAATTACGCGAGCGTTAGTCAAAGTCTGCTCCAGCTTAGCGATACGCATCTCGAGCAGACCCTGTGCCTCACGCGCAGCATCATACTCAGCATTCTCTGACAAGTCACCCTTGTCACGAGCCTCGGCAATAGCAGCCGAAATAGCGGGGCGCTCAACTGAACGCATATGTTGAAGTTCGTCCTTGAGTTTTTGCAAACCCTCTGCCGTCAAATAAATAATCTCACTTGCCATATCTAAAACAATAAAAAAAAACTGAATTCCAACCTTGAATGCACCTAACCGACTCTACGACGAGCCTTCATCTGCACTTTGAGATTAGAATCCCGATTCAACACTCTTATTTTTATCTGCTAACAAAGGTAAGTACAAAAAAACAATTTTCCAACTTTTCTTCGGCAAAAAAACTTTTATCTGCATAAAACGAATCGGGACGCCGATTTTATCAATCAGCATCCCGACTCGGTATTGCATTATGCTCGGGCCAAAGCCCCACAAGAATTAATTATTATTCGGGAAATCAACCACATAGACCAAGTGTTGCAAGTCACGCAACAGATTGCGCTTCTTATCCTTCGGCGAGTAGACATAGCAATCGATGGTCACCACCTCCTGTGTTGCAGGATTTACCGTTGTATAGCTCACAAACACACCGCCCATCACATAATTCTCCACATCCCAGAAGCCGGTCATCTCAATCCACGGGCGCTCGCCGATGCGGATGGGACGATAGTCAGGCATAAAGGGGATGTACTCCTCACCTGTTTGATCGGGAATCTTCGTTACGGTAGTCATATAAGAGCCGTCGGCAGGGCCTGGGATACGCGCCGCAAAGCGGTTACGCGCCGCCACCAAAGCCTCCAAAGTGAGTGACTCGGGGCCAGTGTAAGGGTATTTGTAGATAAAAAATCCCTGGCTTGCTACGGGCAACTCGTGTGAGAACCATATCATATCGTCGCTCTGTGTACGCATCTTGAAGTTGTCGGGCACTCGCATCTCGAAGTTGAATGTCTCGTTAATCATATCGAAGAGCGGCTTCGAGTAGTACTTATTAGAGTAGTCCACTCGGCGGTCACGCTCGGCCTTCTCCAGCACATAGAGCAGATTGTCGCGATTGTCGCTGACATACTGCGCGAGAGTGTGGTTGTCGGGGCCCTGAATCGAGATGAAAATCTGCGGAGCGGCCGTTGCGTCGTACTGCGCCTCGATTTTAGGCTCTGCAAACTCGGGATTTACATGAACGACAATGATGTTGCGGTGGTGGCGTGTGAGGCTCTTGAAGTTGTTGGGCAACACTCGCATCACATCGAACATAGGCTCAATCTTTGCCAGCTCTTTGACGGGCTGCTTCAGTACTGCCTGCAGTGTATCGCCCAGCTCGCTCAACCACGGCTGCTGGTCACACACAACAACCAGCTCGTAGGGTTTTCCCGTAGATGTATCTGATGACGAAGCCGAATAGAAAGCATCGCAACCAACGAGCGAAGATAGAACTACACCCACGGCTATCAAATTGAAAAATAAGCGTCTCATAATAGTTTCATTTTAACAGCGCAGACCAGATTCCGACTCCACAAAGACCCCGCCCGCGCTCGATTTTATACTTCAAATTCAGGCAAATGTAATAAATTTTAGAGTTTATACAAAATTGATACCCCGACAAAACAAAAAAAACATTACATTTGTGGCTGTCCATTTCCAGGCAGTTTAACAAAAACGAAAGCAGAAAGAAAATATGAAGATTAATCCCGGCAAATTGATTCGTCGCATCTTCCCCGAAATGATTTGGGAGATTGACGACCGCAATGGAGTCTTTCTGACTTTCGACGACGGACCTACGCCTGGTATTACCGAGTGGATTCTGGCTACGCTGAAGCAGTACGATGCCAAGGCCACATTCTTCGTTCTGGGCAAGAACGCCGAGATGTATCCCGACCTTCACCAGCGTATCTTAGCCGAGGGTCACAAAATCGGTAACCACACCTACTCTCACCAGAAGGGTTGGGGTATGCCGCTCGAGAAGTATATCGAAGATGTCGATTTCGCTGACGACATCCTGCACTCTGACCTCTTCCGCCCACCATACGCCCGCGTGCTGCCTTCGCAGATGCGTGCCATCGGGCAGAGATATAAGGTTATTATGTGGAACATCCTCTCGCGCGACTACTCGCCTGCGGTAACGCCCTCAGAGTGTTGTCGAGGTGTCATCAAGCACATCGCCCCTGGTGCGATAATTGCCTTCCACGACAGCGAAAAGTCGTTCCGCAATATGAGTTACGCCCTACCCCGAGTGCTGGAGCGCGTCAAGGAGTTGGGGTTAAAATGCAAAATCATTGAGTTGTAAGCATCTATGAAAATCATCGTCGCAATAACAGGAGCCAGCGGAGCCATCTATGCCCGCCAATGCGTGGAGCGTCTTTTGGCAGCCCCACAGGTTGAGCAGGTGGCACTTATCATTAGCCGCTGCGGTGAGCAAGTACTCGCGCACGAGGGCATCTCGCTACCCTCTTCAGAGCGAGTGGTTCGTTACAGCAACGACGATATGATGTCCCCCACGGCAAGTGGTTCGGCACGATACGATGCGATGATAATTGTTCCCGCCTCGATGGGTACACTTGGCCGCATAGCATCGGGCGTGTCGCTTTCGCTCATTGAGCGCTCGGCAGATGTGATGCTCAAGGAGCGTCGCCGATTAATATGCGTCACTCGCGAAACACCCTACTCGCTTATACATCTGCGCAATATGACCTCACTCACCGAGGCTGGCGCAATCATCCTACCCGCTTCACCGTCATTCTACTCTCACCCGCAAAACATCGAGGAGTTGGCCGCCACCGTCACCGAGCGCATACTATCTCACGCAGGTGTAGATACACCCCACTACGAGTGGAATGGTTAAATAAATTAAGCCAAGATTTTGAATTGCGCGTTACAAATCGTAACTTTGCTACTCATTTTATGTTTTTAGTAGTTTAGGTTATGAGTATCGCATCATATTTGGCAAGTGAGCATCCGACAGCATTCTCTATCGAGGTGTTGCCTCCCGTCAGAGGCAAGAGCATAGAGCAGGTCTATAAGACCATCGACCGCCTTATGCCCTTCAATCCCGCATACATAAATATCACCACTCACCGTACCGAGGTAATATACAAGGAGGTGCAGAAGGGTATCTATCAGCGCACTACAGCTCGTATGCGCCCTGGCACTGTGGCCATTGCCGCCGCTCTGAAAGGTCGCTATGGCATACCCACCGTACCGCATGTCATCTGTAGCGGATTTTCGCGTACCGAGTTAGAGAACGAACTCATCGACCTATCGTACCTCGGCATCACAGACCTTTTGGTATTGCGTGGCGATAGAGCAAAGGGCGAAAACCGTTTTATCAGCGAGAGCGACGGCCACGAACACGCCATCGACCTCTGCCGTCAGGTTAGCGACTTCAATCGTGGAACAATGCTCGACGGCGAGCAGTGCGAAGTACCCTCAAAGCCCTTCTCATTTGGAGTTGCTGGCTACCCCGAAAAGCACGAGGAGGCTATGAATATGGAGATGGATATAGAGTACCTGAAAGCAAAGATTGAGGCTGGCGCCGAGTATGTAGTAACGCAGATGTTCTTCGACAACAGCCGTTACTTCTCATTCGTCGAGAAGTGCCGCGCAGCGGGCATCAATGTGCCTATCATCCCTGGCATCAAGCCCCTGACATCGTTGATGCAGCAGGCTCTGCTGCCCAAAACATTCCACATCGACCTGCCTATGGAGTTGGCTTCGGAGTTGCGACTCTGTAAGAACAACGACGATGTTAAGTCCTTGGGCGTGGAGTGGGGAATCGCGCAGGCCCGCGAACTGAAAGCGGCTGGCGTGCCGAGCATACACTTCTACTCGATGAACGCTTCGGCAAGCATCGAGGCTATCGCCAAGGCGGTATATTAATCAAACTACAAAGAGTCAATATTGATAAAAGATGTCAAGCAAGATAAGAGATATTATTGATAGTCGCATACTTGTGCTGGATGGTGCTATGGGCACAATGATTCAGCGCTATGGACTACAGGAGGAGGATTTCCGAGGCGAAGAGTTATCGTCACACCCCATAAAGGTCGCTGGCAACAACGACCTGCTGGCGCTCTATCGTCCCGATGTTATTTCAGCAATCCACCGCCAATATCTCGACTCTGGCGCCGATATTATAGAGACCTGCACATTCAATGCGCAGAGCATCTCGCAGAGCGACTACTCGACCTCACACCTTGTGCGCCGCATCAACCTTGAGGCGGCCCGTCTGGCTCGCGCCGAGGCTGACCGCGCCACAATACTCACACCCGATAAACCCCGTTTCGTTGCGGGTTCGATAGGCCCTACGAGCAAGACAGCGTCGATGTCGCCCGATGTAGAGAACCCCGCCCTGCGAGTTATCGATTTCGACCAGTTGCAGAGCGCCTACGAGGAGCAGATTGAGGCTCTTATCGAGGGAGGCGTGGATCTATTGCTTATCGAAACAATCTTCGACACCCTCAATGCAAAAGCAGCTATCGAGGCGGCACACTGCGTCTTTGAGCGCAAGGGGTATTCGCTGCCGATAATGCTCTCAATAACGATTGCTGACCTTTCGGGCAGAATGTTGGCAGGACAGACCATCGAGGCCTTCCTGCGCTCGATGTCGAGCCCACATATCTTGAGCGTGGGACTCAACTGCTCATTCGGAGCCGAGCAGATGCTCCCCCTGCTGAAGGAGATGTCCGCCATATCGCCCTACTATGTGAGTGCATACCCCAACGCTGGCATCCCCGATGTGATGGGTAATTACGACCAGTCGCCCGAGGTGATGGGCGGACTCATTGAACGATTCGTAGATTCCGAAATTGTAAATATCGTGGGTGGCTGCTGCGGCACCACTCCCGACCATATACGCGCCATTGCCGATGTGGTGGCAAAACCCCACAAGGTGCATCGTCCCGCCACCTGCCGCAAGGGCTGGCTCTCGGGAATAGATCTCTTCTCTGAGAATGGAGCGTTCATAAATGTTGGCGAAAGATGTAATGTTGCAGGCAGCCGCAAGTTCCTGCGTCTGATTAAGGAGAAGGCCTACGACGAGGCTTTGGCCATTGCGAGGTCGCAGGTGCGCGCTGGAGCAATGATTCTCGACATCAATATGGACGATGGAATGTTGGACACCCGCACCGAGTTGTGCAACTTCCTGAACCTGATGGCATCTGACCCCGAGATTGCCCGACTGCCGTGGATGGTCGATTCATCACGATTCGATGTGATTGAGGCGGCACTGAAGTGCATCCAGGGTAAGGCCATCGTAAACTCGCTGTCGCTGAAAGAGGGTGAGGAGATATTCCTCGAGCGAGCCCTGCGTATGAAGCGACTAGGTGCAGCACTTGTGGTTATGGCATTCGACGAGCAGGGCCAGGCCACAACATTCGAGCGTAAGGTGGAGGTGTGCCAGCGAGCATACAATCTACTGCGAGACAAGATTGATTTCCCCACCGAAGACATAATCTTCGACCCTAACATACTCACCATCGCTACGGGTATGCGCGAGCACGATAGCTATGCGCTGGACTTCATCCGAGCAACAGAGTGGATTCACGCCAACCTGCCACACGCAAAGGTAAGCGGTGGTGTAAGCAACCTCTCGTTCTCTTTGCGAGGCAACAACTATTTGCGCGAGGCTATGCACGCCGTATTCCTCTACCACGCCATTCGTGCGGGTATGGATATGGCTATCGTAAACCCCTCGACAGCGGTGATGTATGGCGACATACCGTCCGACTTGCTGGAGGCTTTGGAGGATGTGATACTCTGCCGTCGCGAGGATGCCACCGAGCGACTCATCGCCATTGCCGAGCAGTACCGCGAGGCGGCCAGCGAGGCCACAGACAGTGCGCCCACAGCCGACCGAAAGAGCATATCTATCGAGGAACGCCTTACAACAGCACTGCAGCGTGGTGACGAGGAGTATCTGGAACAGGACCTGAACGAGGCACTTACCATCTACCCCTCGGCAGCAGCCATAATAGAAGGCCCGCTGATGCAGGGAATGTCGCTCGTTGGCGAACTTTTCGGTCAGGGCAAGATGTTCTTGCCGCAGGTGGTCAAGACCGCCCGCACGATGAAGCGAGCCGTCAGCATACTGCAACCTCACATCGAGGCAGCCGCCACAGCATCATCGAGCAAGAATGGCCGTTTCCTGCTGGCTACGGTCAAGGGCGATGTACACGATATTGGAAAGAATATTGCAGCCGTAGTGTTGGCTTGCAACAACTTCGAGGTTATCGACCTCGGCGTTATGGTTGCGGCCGAGACTATCGTACAGAAGGCCATCGAGCATAAGGCCGACTATATAGGTTTGAGCGGACTCATAACCCCATCGCTCGATGAGATGTGCTATGTGGCAAAGGAGCTGAAGAGCGCAGGCATAAACATTCCGCTATTCATCGGCGGAGCAACCACTTCGGCCCTGCATACGGCCGTAAAGATTGCGCCACTCTACGATGGCGTAGTACTGCACACCAAGGATGCTTCGCAGAACCCTGTTCTGGCAATGCAACTGAAGAGTGATGCGGGCGAGGAGCTTATCGCCAAGACCCGCCAGAGTCAGGAGCAGCTACGACAGCAACTCAAGGCCGAGCAGGAGGGCAAACCCGCCACTGCCAACACCGAGGCGACTCGCATTGATATTGACTGGAGCAAGGAAAACATTATAAAGCCCACATTCACGGGTGTTCGTACCATCGACCACATTGCCATTAATGATGTGCGTCAATACATCAACTGGCACCACTTCTTCAACCTATGGCGCGTCAGCAGTGACTCTGCCGAGGCAAGCAAGTTGCAAGCCGAGGCCGAAGCTATGCTCGATGAGTTACAGTGTAAGCACCATATGTTAGCGCGTGTCGGCTTCTTCGAGGCCTACGGTGCGGATGACAAAATCATCATCGAACATAACACGGGCTGCAAATGTTGCCACAAAGGTAAGCATCAGGTGATAATCCCCACCCCACGCCAATCGCACGAAGGCGAGGACGGAGTAAGGCTGGCACTCTGCGACTTCGTTGCCCCCAAGGGCTACCAAGACCACATCGGTCTGTTTGCCACCACCGTATCGGCATCTTTCGCTGCGGAGTTGGAGCAACTCAAAGGTGAGGGTAAGGAGTATGAGAGTCTGATGATGCAGAGCCTCGGCGACCGTCTTGTAGAGGCTACATCGGAGTGGCTGCACAGAAGCGTACGATGCGAGTTGTGGGGCTATGCGCCGAATGAGGAGCTATCAGCAAAGGAACTATTTGCCGCGAAGTATCAGGGAATCAGACCCGCCGTGGGCTATCCATCGCTGCCCGAACAGAAAAATATCTTCACGCTGGCGCAGTTGATTGACCCTGCCGAGATAGGCATCTCGCTGACGGAGAATGGCGCGATGTATCCCCAGGCTTCAATTTGCGGACTCTACATAGCGTCACGCCACGCCCGTTATTTTGTTGTGGAGTAGATTATAGCGAACAGAAAAGCGACACCAGGAACGGCACCGAAGCATCGACAATCACGCCGTGAACGACCGAGATAAATACCCAATCACGACCCGAAAAGCGAGTGATGGTGGGTAGTGTCACATCCATAGATGTGGCTCCACCAGCGCAGATGGGTGCCAACGGGCCGAAATACTTTACCATAAGCGGAGCAAAGAGCAGCGTCAGCATCTCACGGAAGACATTGGCCATCAGCGCTATTGTTCCCAACTCGACAGCTATCTGCTGACCGAGTGTGCCCTCTTTAAGTGAAGTAATCAGAATTGACGAGAGCGAGTAGTAACCAAAACCGCTACCTATGGCCAGCACATCTGCTATGTTCCAACGCGATATGGTGAGCGACACCAAAGCCGTCGCCGCAAGCGTACCCACGATGGTTGCCAACGGCACGAGGAGTATGCGGGGTTTGAGCGAAGAGAAAATCTCCTTCAACCTATCGTCGCTACCGATGCCCATTCCCACCTGAAACATTAGTGCAAACAGCACCCACATTGCCAAGTCGCCACCAATCAGCCATACGGGAATCCAACCCAGATACGACGCCACGCATCCCACGACGAATGCACCGATAATCAGCAGACTACCCATTGCGCCCCTCCTTTCTCTTGAACGCCACACGATAGATGATTCGGGCAGCAACAATACTACCAAATGTGGCGGCCACGGCTATCACGACAGCCTCGCCACCCAGACGCAACATATTGCGCATAACGGCACTATTGCCACCTATCTCGAAGCCCATAATCAGCAACAAGATCAGTATGGTCAATGTGGTAGAGTGTGGTATCAATCGCTTGACCCACTCCACTCGGCGCAGCAGATAGCCACCGAGTACACCCAACAACATTATGGCAATAAGTTTTATCATCGCACTCTGCTTTACAGCGACAAAGATAGTCAATCCGTGGTAACACGACAATTTTTGAACCAAAATTAGCCCTACTCCCACTCCGCCAAAGTCCCAATTTTAGCCCGCAACTCCCAACAAAAAGAGAGATTCCTCATAATCTTCGAAATTCGCCACCACTACCCGTCAAAAATTTTTCTCTAAAGAGAAAGTGGCAAAAAAAGTGTACATTTTTGAAAATTTACACTACTTTGCGATACAAGGTAGCATAAAAACATATATATTTGCAGTAGAAAAATATAACAAACCCATAAAATCACTCTCAAACTATGAAAGAGACAATTAATGTAAACATCGCTCAGCAGGCCTTCACGATGGATATGGACGCCTATACGGCCCTGACCAACTATCTGAACGACATCGGCCGCCGTCTGTCGCCTACCGACACCGAGACGCTATCTGACATCGAGGCCCGCATTGCCGAAATCTTCCGCGAGCGAGTACCGTCACCTATGATGGTTATCACCTATGCAGTGGTATATGCCACAATGAAACAGTTGGGTGACGCCGAGACCTTCGGCGATGCTAACCGCCCGATGAGCGACAACCAGCGAGGAGGCTACGGCCGTAGCCGCAAGTTCTACCGTTCGAGAAAGGAGAAGACCATAGCTGGTGTCTGCGGAGGTATAGCCGAGTATTTCGACATTGACCCCACGCTGGTGCGTATTATCTTTGTGGTGGGCGTCATTGCCGGCTTCTCTACAGGACTGCTCTACCTTATTCTGTGGCTGGTGTCGAAGCAAGAGCCTGAAACAGTTTAGTCTACACAACCATTAAAAACAATAAAGTTATGACTGAGGAAAATGTAAAAGCCCAAATGCGAAAAGGCATATTGGAGTATTGCATTATGGCAATACTGTCGCGCGGGGACTCTTACGCGCCCAAAATCATAGCCGAGCTCAAGGAGGCTGAAATGATTGTGGTCGAGGGTACACTCTACCCCATCTTAACGCGACTGAAGAATACGGGAATGTTGTCCTATCGCTGGGAGGAGTCGCCCCAAGGCCCGCCCCGCAAGTACTATATGCTCTCTGAGCAGGGTATCGAATACCTTGCTATGTTGGATGCGGCGTGGGACGAGATGGTCGAGCAGATTAAGGCCATTCGTAGCGGTGCAACAGCAAAATAAAGCTCTCTCAACTATTAAATATTATATGCTCCCAACTTTTTGCAACTATTACAATCAACCAACTAAACTATTACAATTACAATGAAAAATCTTTTTATCAGTTCTGTTCTCTTCTTCGCCACACTGATGATGTGGCTCGTCGGCAGCACAGGGGCATCGGCGCAAAGTATCACGCTTAGCCCCAACGCAAGCTCAACTATTACAATCAACCAAAACGGCGTCACCATCATCAGCGATGGCGAGATTATCTCACTCCCATCGGACGAAAGCCTGACAGAGGTATTCAACGAAGACGGCAACATCATCATCAACGGCCGCCGCATAGGCTCAGCCGACAACTTCAGCAGCCGCAAGGTCACAGGCAGCAAGGAGTACACCACACGCAAAGTGGAGCTTGGCAAAAACTTCAATTACATCAAGGCCAGCCGTGGCGTGCAGGTAGTAATGAGCGACAAGAAGGGCAACAGCGCCACTATCGAGGCCAACAGCAACATCATCGACTATGTGATATGCGAAAGCAATGGCGGCACACTCAAGGTGGGCATCGACGACGAGATAGGCAACATCTCAAATATGCATGTGGTGGTAACCATCCCACATCGTGACAACATCAATGTCTATCAAGTATCGTCGGCTGCCACAATCACCATTCACCCCACGCTCTCGACATCGAATGTGAGCCTGGAGGCTACATCGGCTGGTCAAATACACCTCACTCGCATCAACTGCGACAAGTTACTCGTCAAAGCATCGTCGGCAGCATCCATTACGGGCAGTTTCCGATTCAAGACGCAGGCACTCTTGGAGGCATCATCGGCAGCCTCAGTGGAGGTATCACTGCTGGGCGAAAACGCCAGCCTCAAAGCATCGTCAGCAGCCAAAATCAAAGCGCAGGGTCAGGTAAACATACTCGACGCCGATGCTTCATCAGCCGCCGACATCAAGGCGCAGGAGCTCAACTCAGTAAAGGCCGAGGCCGAGGCATCATCGGGCGCAACAATATATGTAAATTGCTCAAACAAACTCGAGGCCGAGGCATCATCAGGCGGCGATGTCCGCTACACGGGCAACTGCCAGGTTGAGCGCAGCACATCGAGTGGCGGCAGCGTTAAGAAGTTATAACATCAAATACCGTAAGCACTATGAACGAGATAAAGAAATGCAGCCTTGCTGGCGTATCATTCACATTTGAGTTGGATGCCTATCAGGCCATGAGCGACTACATCGAATCGCTACAACGAGCATACGCTAACGACCCCGACGGCGAGGAGATTATCGCCGACATCGAGGCACGCATCGCCGAGCTGATACTCTCAGCACAGCCTACCGACGCCATCGTGTGCAAGCCCTTGGTATGCAACATCATCAAGCAGATGGGCTCAGCCGAGGAGATTGACAACGAGAAGGGCGACAGCGCAGAGGCTTACTCTGCCGAAACCACCGACCGCAACGGCAATCCACGCATACCTCGCCGCCTTTACCGCGATATGCAAAATCGCAAATTGGGTGGTGTTTGTTCGGGACTTGCCAGCTACTTCGACATCGACCCCACTTGGATAAGATTGATATTTGCCGTGCCGATTATCATCACCGTATTTGGACGAATCAACCTCTTCGGTGGGTTTAGCATCTCATTGCCCAACATCGCAACGCTGGTTGGACTGAGCTATCTGGTTATGTGGTTCACTATCCCCGCCGCTACATCGGCTCGCCAGAAGTTGGAGATGACGGGTGAGCGCGTTACGGCCAACAACATACGCCAGACCACACTGACGCAAGCCCCCGACGAGACCGAGCGCACCATCTTAGCCAACATCGTAGTGATTTTAGGCAAGATTCTATTGATTGCGCTAAAGATTGTTGCGGCCTTCATCCTTATCGGACTTGTGGTCGGAGCAGGCGTGCTGACCCTCGTGGCTATGGGCGCTATACCTATGTTGGCGTTTGACTTCACGACAGGCGTGGCACTTATGGGATTCTTTGCTGTGATAATTATACCTATCTGTGTACTGATTTATCTGGCCATTGCACTGCTCATCTCACGCCGTCCCAATGGCAAGGCTATACTCGTTGTCTTCCTGCTGTGGCTCGCCTCGCTCGTGACGATGACCATTACAGCCATCAAGTCGTCGGTAGATTTTGCCGACACCATCGAGAATGCTTTTGACTCGGTATTCAAACACGACAAGGATATACTCTTCGAGGAGTTCAGCGACGAAGAGATTAACGCCTTCCGCGAGCAGATAGGTCAGGAGCCATTGCCCGTGGCTGCTGCTACCACATCGACGCATTTCACATTGGGCGAGAACACCGCATCGACACACTACAAGCGTGGTATGCAAATCACATTCTGCGGAGCGCCCGAGGTGGTAAAATATGCAGAAGAGCGCTTGGATATGGATGCCGACTGCAAGGAGATTAACTTTACCGCCTCGTCGGGCCACAGAGCAACTATCGCACAATCTGGCATCAAGGGTAGCCGCATAGGATTCGACATCGAGCGCGAGGCGTTGGGCGAGGAGTACAGCGAGTTCGCCTTCACTCTGCCCGACGGTCTGAAGGTACACTGCCTGATAGGCCCCTCAATCAAATCGGACATCATCACAAAGGATGTATTGGAGGGTATTTTTGGCGTAACGGGCGGAGTCTTCTCAATCGCCAACGGCATCTTCAATATGGCTGGCAACATCATAGGCTTGGCCGAGGATGCAACGAGCAATATCTCTTCTTCTAAAATAGAGAGTGCCCGCAAAGATATTGAGCAAGCACGCGAGAATATCGAACAGGCGCGTAAAGATATTGAGCAGGCTCGCAAAGAGGTACAAAAAACTATAGAAGGAGTGCAAAACGAGTTGAAACAATAAACCAAACGACAAGATATAGAAGCAAGACGCAAAACAAGAATCTCAAACTATTCAACTAACAATTATCTAATGACTAAAGATTATGAAAAGATTTTTTATGCTCGCCATTGCTATTATGGCGGCAATTTCAGTTCAAGCACAGACTCCCGAATGGCAGGAGAGACTCAACCGCCTCGATAAAGAATTTACCGAACTTCGAGAAAATCGTCAATGGAAAGCGGTGGTTGCCAATCGCAAACAATACCGAAAAATCATTTTCGCACAACCTGACTCTGTTAAAACCGCATTTCTGCGTGGTACGGATTTGGACCTTAATTACTACTACAACCTAACTTGCTACCTCTCGCTGGCAGGTAACAAAAAGGAGGCCCTCTCGACTTTTGAATATTTCACCAATCGCGTCACAAATGAGGTTGAGTTGGTAGATGTATCACATATTATCAACGATAGCGACCTCGATGTAATACGCGAGGAACCTCGCTACAAGGCTTGCATAGAGCGATTGGAGGCGTGTGGCAATTATAAGCAGAAACTCAAAAATGCCAAAGGGTATTATCGTGGGACATTGCCCGTAGGAATGAAGTTTCGTTATATGTCGCCAAATAATCCCGATTTGGTGCGCTTGCGTGAAAAATTCAATTTGGATAGCGTAGCGGGGGCTGGCGATGAGATTTCGAAGATTAAAAACTTGTTGCATTGGGTGCATAACATTGTGCCTCACGATGGACGTTCTATTAATCCAGAGATTAAGAATACGATTGCTATGGTTGAACTCTGTCAAAAGGAGAATCGTGGAGTAAATTGCCGTATGATGGCGCAAATGCTGATGGAAGTGTACCTTGCTATGGGCTTCAACGCTCGTTCTGTTGGTTGTTTGCCGCGTGATTTTGTGGCAGATTGCCATGTTATCACCACCGTTTACAGCAATACTTTGAACAAATGGTTGTGGGTGGACCCGACATTTGAAGCTTATGTTATGGACGAAAACGGCGTTATGCTCTCTATCGCCGAGGTGCGTGAGCGTCTGCGTGATGACCAACCTCTGCAACTAAACGAGGATGCGAATTGGAACAACCGTCAGAAGACTTACAAAGAGCATTATCTCGACCGCTATATGGCCAAGAATCTCTACTATTTGCTTTGTATGGATTATGCCCGTTTCAATGCTGAAACAGTAGTCGAGGGGCAGACCTGCCGTTATATTGCCCTGATGCCGTATGATGAGATTAACTCTTATACAAACTCATTCGGCTGGGCCTATCTGCGTGTGTCGGACGACGAGTGGTTTTGGCAGTCACCCTATGAGGAGTAAAAACCGATAGGATATACAGAAAACTCAAAACAAAACTTTCAAACTATTCAACTAACAATTATCTAATGACTAAAGATTATGAAAAAATTGATTCTCAAGGGGGTATTCCTTGTGATGGCAATATTTGTAACCACAAACATATACGCCAAGCGCCACACAGGAGTATGGGTAAGCAATGATGCCGAATTACTGCTTACCGACAAAGTAATGATGTACTTTGAAAAACAATCTGACGACTGCATCAATGTAATGCTGATTGTCAAAGATGTTACAAAGGAGTCGATCCAATTCAGCAAGGACACTATAATAAGGGGAGACTTACCTAAGGATTTTAATCTGAAATTTATATCAAACAAGTGTGTCAAAGTAAATGGGCACAAACTGATTAAAGCCGAAGAGATTGAACTATGTGAGCCATATGATATGCCGACGGCAACCGACAAGGAATCAATCGGCAAGCGATTATCAGAGTGGCGTTTGGGTACAATTATAGATTTTGATGAGGCTACAAAAGATATTTATGTCGAGGTTAATACGCCGAGAAATATGTTTTTGTACTATATCTTGAAAGACTCTAATTACTACTATCTACGCGCTGCACGCATCGAGAATGTAAACGAAGGCTCTCTATTTTATCAGAACATACGCTTAATGCAACAACCTGAAGCGTCTAGAGAGTTTACCATCTATTTCTCGCCCAACAACAAGCGCGATGTAATGGGAGAGTTGGATATAAAAATGGACGCATTTAATCCCAATGCTTGCTATTTTGACCCCAACGGAGGTATTTACTGGAGTTATACTTCTCACTCTGCAAATCAAATTATCTTAAATGGTTGTGGAGGAGATACATACTATATCAATAGACGATTAAAGACGCATAATTTTGTAAAAGAGTGGATTAAACAGGCTGATTGCTTGTAATATAATTAAGCGCGGTTATCTGACGAAGTTGTTAGGTAATCGCGCTTTTATATGTTACAAATAATCCTTACCCCTCCATTTATCGCACAATTTATGCTCTAAGGGGTAGGTTATATCATAAAAATCTTTAACTTTGCACATAACAAGTAATTAATTTAACACACAATATTATGGCTATTAAATGTATCGGTATTCTGACTTCGGGAGGCGACGCCCCCGGTATGAATGCAGCCATTCGTGCCGTTACGCGTAGTGCAATCTACAACGGCTATCAGGTAAAGGGTATTATGCGAGGCTATCACGGCTTGGTAACAAACGAAATAGTAGAGTTCAAGTCACAGAGCGTCAGCAACATCATCCAGAAGGGTGGCACCATCCTCAAGACTGCCCGCAGCAAGGAGTTCCGTACTCCCGAGGGTCGTCAGCAGGCCTACAACAATATGAAGGCCGCAGGCATCGACGCGCTTGTAGTAATCGGTGGTGACGGTTCACTGTCGGGCGCACAGATTTTCGCCAACGAGTTCGATATCCCCATCGTGGGTCTTCCTGGCACAATCGACAACGACCTTGACGGCACTGACGAGACAATCGGCTACGACACAGCACTGAACACTATCGTCGATGCAGTCGATAAGTTGCGCGACACGGCTTCAAGCCACGAGCGCCTCTTCTTTGTCGAGGTTATGGGTAATACGGCAGGTTATTTGGCTCTGAACGGTGCTATCGCATCGGGTGCCGAGGCCGCTATCATCCCCGAGCGCGAGACCGAGGTGGACCAGTTGGCCGAGCTTATCCACAACGGCTTCCGCAAGAGCAAGAACTCGGCTATCGTATTGGTTGCCGAGAACAAGGCTACGGGCGGTGCGTTGGGTATGGCCGAGCGTATCAAAAAGGAGTTCCCCGAGTTTGATGCACGCGTGACTATCCTCGGACACCTCCAGCGTGGTGGTTCTCCCACAGCCAAGGACCGCATCCTGGCTTCAAAGATGGGTGTAACAGCTATCGAGGCTCTGTCAGAGGGTCAGCGCAATGTTATGATTGGTATCAAGAACGGCGAATTGGTATATGTTCCCTTCAAGAAGGCGGTGGCGCACACATCGCAGATGGATTTGAAGGATACCGACATCGTGAAGATTCTGTCGATCTAATAGAGCAGATACAAGCAAAAAGCAACGAGGTTGCCCCACAATATGTTGGGCAACCTCGTTTTTATTCATAAGCCACAGAGGGCTATTTACTCCACAGACCTTTGGTTATGTTCCAGCGCATCTGCAACAAATGCGATGCCTTACTCCACTGCAGCGTCACCGCATACCACGCAGCTATAACCGCTGTAGCCAGCCACTTACCACACTCCACCAGTCGCACTCGAGCCACACGACGATAGACCTTTGCACGGCGTAACTGACTCACACCCACATTGTAACTCAGGCGCGAGAGATACTTTTCAGTAAGTTTCTCGGCAGGGATTATATGGTACATCACCGCCTTGGGGACATAGTAATATTTCGCCTCGGCAATCTGCAGACGCTCGAAGAGGTCGCACTCCTCGCCACCAACAAGCGACTCGCCCACATAACCGAGCGAAGTGTCGAAAACTCCATAACGGCGTATAGCGCTACGGCGCAAAGCCATATTACCACCTCCAGGCACACGACCCTTGGGGAATTCGCGCACGCTATCGCCAAAGTACATAGTGTTGGCTATCGGGCGCTCGGTAAAGCACGACATCCACTTGGGACGACCCGTAGGATACTCGGCCACGATAGGACCTCCCGCCGCAACGGCATCGGGTACGGTGTCGAACAGTTCGATGTAGGAGTTGATGAAGTCGGGGGCTATATGCTCATCGTCGTCGATAATGGCGATATACTCACCCTCACCCTCGCGAATACCACGGTTGCGAGCATAGGATAGACCCTGATTCAGCTCAGTCACCATTCTGATGTTGTATTCGGGATATTGCGCCACGAACTCGGCGAAGCGCTCCAAAGTATCGTCAGTCGAGTTGTTATTCACCACTACACACTCCCACTGCTCGCGGGGCGCATTCTGACCCACAACACTTTGCAGCGTATCGAGCAACATTGCCGAGCGATTATATGTGGCTATTACAAGCGAAAGTCTTACCATAAAAAAGAGATATTAGACCAACAAATCTCATTTGCCTTATGCAAATATACAAAAATCGGCCAAAAATTGTGCTTAATCGCCATCTGTTTTCAATTTTTTAGCCCACTATTCTTAGGAAATCTCTATCTTTGCCGCTACAAATTAAGTAAAATGGAGAACAACAATACAACAAAACTACCTTCGGCCATAGTTTCGATAATACCTCTGGTGGTATTGGTTACGATGCTGGCCTTCACGATAAAGCTCTTCGGAGGCGACGCCATAGCGGGTGGCTCACAGCTCTCGTTGCTCACAGCCTCGGCCGTATGCGCCTCTATATCTATCATCAAATACAAATATCGCTGGCAGGAGCTGGAAGATGCTATCGTGAACAATATGCGTAGCGCCACCCCCGCCCTGCTCACTCTGTTGCTCATTGGAGCAATAGCAGGTACCTGGATGGCCAGCGGTATCATCCCTACGCTGATATATTATGGACTGAAGATACTAAGCCCCTCGATTTTTCTGCCCGCATCGTGCATCATCTGCGCTGTGGTGTCGTTGCTGACGGGTTCGTCGTGGACTACCATCGCCACCATAGGTGTTGCGCTGATGGGTATCGGTAACACAATGGGATTCAGCGACGGCTGGGTAGCGGGTGCTATCATCTCGGGCGCATATTTTGGTGACAAGATTTCGATTATGAGCGACACTACGATTCTGGCCTCTTCGACATCGGAGGTGCCCATCTTCTCGCACATAAAGTATATGCTCATCACCACATCTATTTCGATGTTCATAGCGCTTGCCACATTCGCCACAGCGGGATTCATCACCACAACCGAATCAACGGCCGACATACTCACAATTGAGGAGTCGCTGCTCGCTACATTCAACATCTCGCCCTGGCTGCTTATCGTGCCCGTCATCACGGGAGTGCTTATCTCAAGACGACTTCCCGCCATCGTGACACTATTTGCATCGGTGGTGCTTGCTTCGATTGCTATGCTAGTGATGCAGCCCGATATCATCGCCAAGATTGCCGCGTCGTCTTCGGCCTCGGAGTCACTTTCATCACTCTACGCCATCATACAGTGCGCGACAAGCCACACAGCCATCGAGACGGGTAACTCTCAGCTCAACGAGTTGGTTGCTACGGGAGGTATGGGCGGAATGATGGATACCATTTGGCTCATTATCTGCGCGATGTGCTTCGGTGGCGTGATGTATGGCAGCAAGATGCTTGCCTCAATTTCGCGTATCTTCGTGCGCATTTCGCATCGCACAGCAAGCGTCGTTGGTTCTACCGTATGCTCGGGTATGTTCTTCAACCTCACAACGGGCGACCAGTACATATCAATCATTCTGACCAGCGACCTGTTCAAGCAGTTATACGACAATCGTGGCTTGGAGCGCCGCTTGCTGAGCCGTAGCGTCGAGGACTCGGCTACCGTTACATCAGTGCTGATTCCGTGGAATTCGTGCGGTATGACGCAATCAACCGTTCTGGGTGTTGCCACGCTCACCTACCTGCCCTACTGCATATTCAACATCGCCAGCCCTATCGTTTCGGTTGCGATTGCTGCTATAGGTTATAAGATTAAGAAGAATAAGTTATGAAGTCTGACCTGCTCGTTATATTTGACCTCGACGGCACTTTGCTCAACACCATAGGCGACTTGGCCGTGGGCTGCGACCATATGCTTGCGATGCGTGGTCTGCCGACACACTCTTATGACACATACTGCTCATTTGTGGGCAACGGTATTATGCGCCTTGTCGAGCGCGCCCTGCCCGAGGAGTTGCGTACACCCGAGTATGTGAAGGCAGCAAGAAAAGATTTTGTAGATTTTTATATAGACCACATCGACACCCACACCGTACCCTACCCTGGTATCGTAGAGGTGGTAGCCGCACTCGTTTCGGCGGGCGTTAAGTTGGCCGTAGCATCCAATAAGTTTCAGGCAGGAACAGATAAGTTGATTAAAAAATTCTTCCCCGAGGTGGAGTTCGTTGAGATATGTGGCAACCGTGAGGGTGTGCCCCTCAAGCCCGACACAGCACTCGTGAATCTGATTCTTGAAAAGGCTGGCGTGGAGCGCAACCGCTGCGTGATGGTGGGCGATTCGGGCGTGGATATACAGACTGCTCGCAATGCAGGCATCACATCTGTGGGAGTGAGTTGGGGATTCCGCTCTCGCGAGGAGTTGGTAGAAAATGGCGCCGACTACATTGCCGATAACGCCACAGAGTTGCTACACATACTGCAAAGCATCTAAAACACAAAAGGCTGTCTAACCGAGCGAGTTAGCAGCCTTTTTTCTTATCTTTCTTAGCAATACGACTCTACATCGCGGCGAGTAATCCGCTCACCACTAAGTATCATCAGTCGCTCAACCACATTTCTCAATTCGCGGATATTTCCCGTCCACGGCATCGACTTCAGAGCCTCCATTGCATCATCGTCCACCTCCTTTGGAGCAATATGTTGTTCAGCGGCAATTATCTCGATGAAGTGATACACCAGTGCGGGAATATCGTCAGCACGCTCACGCAACGGAGGCACTTTGATTACAATCACACTCAAGCGGTGATATAAATCTTCGCGGAAGTTACCTTTGGCTATCTCGGCCTTGATATCCTTGTTCGTGGCGGCCACAACCCTCACATCTACCGTCACATCCTTGTCACTACCCACACGGCTGATTTTACTCTCCTGTAGCGCCCTCAACACTTTGGCCTGCGCCGAGAGCGACATATCGCCAATCTCATCCATAAAGAGTGTACCGCCGTTAGCCTGCTCGAACTTACCCTTGCGCTGTTTGATGGCCGAGGTGAAGGCTCCGCGCTCGTGGCCGAAGAGTTCGCTCTCGATAAGTTCCGAGGGGATAGCGGCACAGTTCACCTCAACAAAGGGTCCTGCCGCACGGTTACTTTTTTCGTGCAACCATCGGGCTACCAACTCCTTACCCGTGCCATTCTCACCCATAATCAAGACTCGGGCATCGGATGGTGCCACCCTATCAATCAACGACCGCACATGCTCGATTACAGCTGACGAACCAACAATCTGTTCGGCTCTGTCACTCACCTTACGCTTGGGTTTTGCAATGGGCACCGATATTGCCGACTGCGGAGATTCATCCTCGTCGCGCTCTACGATTCGGCGCAGCGTAGATAGCAGGCGATTCATATCGACAGGAGTGGTGATATAATCCTCGGCTCCGCTCTTTACGGCCATCACAGCCCCATCAATCGAACCCGATGGCGTGACTATTATAAATGGTACGCCGAGCGCTGCCTCATCGCCGCTACTGCCGTCTGAGAGTATTGCATCATAGCCTCGGCGGGCACATACGCTCTCGCTCACTTCGTCGCGTCGGGCCACCGTCGTGGCGAATCCTTCGAATTCCAATCGCTCGCGCAATGTGTTTCGCATACTTTTTGATTGTTCCAATATTAAAACCTTTGCCATATTTTGATTTTTGAGTTTTTTACATTTACTTTGCAGTACCAAAGATAGACTCTTTATTCGGGGATTCCAATCTGCACAGGCCTCGGCCGCCGAAGTAAAAGTCGCACTCTTTTAATCATTTAACGGCATATTTTTCACGACCAAAAAGTCTCGATTGCAACCATATTAGAGTATTCTGCTGGGACTATCGAGCTATAGAAGCGTTAAAAGCCGCAATATTTTTATGAAACACAATTACAATTACACGCGCCGCAAACTCTATCTGCCAGAGTATGGCCGTCACATTCACGAGATGGTGGACCACCTGATGACTATCGAGGATCGCGAACAGCGTAATCGTCAGGCTCAAGCCGTAATCGCCGTAATGGGCAATCTACAACCCATGTTGCGCGATACGGGCGAATTCACTCACAAACTGTGGGACCACCTGTTCATTATGTCTGATTTCCAGCTGGATGTGGACTCTCCATACCCCCGCCCCTCGCGTGAAGATTTGACTATTTCACCCCGCAAGATGGAGTACCCGCAGAGCCCCATACAGTATAAGCACTATGGTAAATATGTAGCTCGCACATTCCGTGTGTTACGCGACGAGAAGGATAAGGAGGCCTGCAATGTGGCTGTCGAGAACCTTGCCCGTTTTATGCGTGCCAAGAGTTTCGAGTACAACCAGGAGCACCCCAACAACGAGATCATCATAAAAGATATAAAGCAGATGTCTGAAGGTGGCATCGAACTGGATGAAGTTGCCTTGAATAATCTACGAAGCGACTACAAACAACACCTTTCACAACACTCTGCAAAGCCCCAACAGCGCACTGCACAGAAGGCTGCACAGAAAAATCAGCACACAGCACAGCGCAGTAAGCCTGGCAACGCAAGGGTGCAAAAAAATGGAACAGATAACCATTCAAGACACAATTCGCAAAAGTAATTTGCGTTATTCTTGAAAAGATGTTATATTTGTATTTTGTATGAAACATATATCGAGAATGAATAGAATACTTTTTGTGGCCGTAGCAGTGCTTATGGCATTTAGCTCGTGCCAGTCATCTAAAGTGAATATCACTGGTCGTTTCGTAGGTTTGGACGCCAATATGGTATATCTTGAGCAGTCTACTCCTCTGGAGCAGGCCATTATTGACTCTGTAAAACTTGACGAGAATGGTGGTTTCAAGTTGCAGATTGCCGATGTAGCACAGACTCCGTCGCTCTACTATGTAAGCTACAACAACGAGCGTATTCCGTTGCTGATTGCTGGTGGTGACAACATCAGCCTCTCGTCGGCTGGCAATGTATTGCGCAACTACGAGGTGGAGGGCTCTACAGAGTCACAGCTTCTGCAGCAGTTCACCCGCAAGTACATCGAGGGTGCAATGGCTATGAACGACATCATCTCAAAGATTTCAGCATCGGAGATGAGCCTCGAGCAGCGCACCGAATTGGCTAAAGAGTACACACGCATCAAGCACGAGACTCAGCGCTTCCAGCTCGGCTTTATCATCGAGAACAAGAGCAACATCGCTGCCGTATATGCTCTGCATCAGCGTCTTCCCAACGAGAGCCGACTCTTCAACGGCAATAGCGACATCGTATATTACCGCACCGTAGCCGAATCGTTGGAGGAAAGCTACCCCGAGAGCCCCTATCTGCCCGTTCTGCGTAGCCAGATTGCGCGTATGGACGCACAGATTAATCTGCTTTCACAGGTAACGGAGAGCGACTTCCCCGAGATTGATATGCCCGATATGTTCGGCAAGCGTCATCAGCTCTCGTCACTCACCGGCAAGGTTATCCTTTTACAGTTCTGGTCAGCCGAGGTTGGTAACAGCAATGTTCTGAATGCCGACCTGAAAGAGGTATATGAGAAGTACCGCGAGCAGGGCTTCGAGATTTATCAGGTGGCTATCGACACAGAGAAGGCTCTGTGGATTAACGCCGTACAGGAGCAGAAGTTGCCTTGGATTTCGGTTTGTGACCTGCTTGGCAAGGCTTCACCCGTCATTGGTAGCTACAATGTACAGAAGTTGCCCGCCAACTACCTTATCGACCGTAAGGGTAATATCGTCAGCAAGGATTTGGATGGCGATAAGCTCGATAGCGAAATCAAGAAACTTATCTAAACCACAATGTATTACTTTGCCTCGGATGTTCATCTCGGTGCAGGTGACGAGCCTACATCTCGTCGCACTGAGCGCTGTTTTGTCCGTTGGCTCGATATGGTGTCGGCTGATGCCGAGGCCATATTTTTGGTTGGCGACATCTTTGACTTTTGGTTTGAGTATGGCAAAGTTGTCCCCAAAGGCTTTGTACGCACATTGGGCAAGCTGGCCGAACTGACCGACCGAGGCATCAAAGTGGTATTCATAACAGGTAATCACGATATGTGGAGTCGCGATTATCTGCAGAAGGAGTGTGGCGTAAAGGTGGTGCATACCTCGCGCACGATTACTCTCGGCAAGCGCACCATTCACATAGCACACGGCGACAACCTCAATATCGGCGACAAACCGCTGCTAAGGTTGATGAACTCGGCGTTCCGCTCGAACATCCTGCGCAAGCTATTCTCAAACCTCATCCACCCCGACCTGGCACTCTGTTTCGGGCAGTGGTGGAGCGGTAAGTCGCGTAAATCGCACGCCAACGAAACAATCACACCCCAATCGTTGCAGTTCCTCATCGACTATGCCCGTGGCTACAAGCAGCAACACCCCGATGTTGATTGCCTGCTCTTTGGCCATATGCACTACCCCCATTTCCACAGCGAGGAGAACCTGGATATCGCATTCCTGGGCAACTGGAGCGAGAGCGAAGGCTCGTACGCCGTAAGCGACGGGGAGGGAAATATTGAACTTAAAAATTTCCGATAATGAAACAGTATCTCGACCTGCTTCGCCGCATCACTAACGATGGTATCGTTAAGGGCGACCGCACAGGAACAGGCACCCGCAGTGTCTTTGGCCATCAGATGCGCTTTAATCTGGCCGACGGTTTTCCGTTGCTGACAACCAAGAAGGTCTTTCTGAAGGGTATAATACACGAATTGCTATGGTTCCTGGCAGGTGATACCAATATCAAATATCTGGTAGACAACGGAGTACACATCTGGGATAACGATGCCTATCGTTACTACGGAGAGTTGTGCGCCGAGCGAGGCATCACGCCCATTACGATGGAGGAGTTCCTTGCAGCATCGAGCGTACAGAGCCCCTCTCCCATCGAGGGTTACGCCTATGGCGACCTTAACCATGTGTATGGCTATCAGTGGCGTAGCTGGCCCAAACCCGACGGCGGCAGCATCGACCAGATTCGTCAGGTGATTGACACAATCAAGAATAACCCCAACTCACGCCGTATGATTGTTTCGGCGTGGAATGTGGCCGAGGTGGACGATATGGCCCTGCCTCCCTGCCATGTGTTGTTCCAATTCTATGTTGCCGAGGGTAAGCTCTCGTGCCAACTCTATCAGCGTAGCGCCGACACATTCCTCGGCGTGCCGTTCAACATCGCTTCGTATGCACTTCTTACGATGATGATTGCACAGGAGTGTGGTCTTGAGGCGGGCGAGTTCGTTCATACTCTGGGCGATACACACCTCTACCTGAACCACGCGGATCAGGTGGCCGAGCAGCTCTCACGCGAGCCTCGCGCACTGCCGCGTATGCGTCTTAACCCCGATGTGAAGTCGGTTTTCGACTTCCGCTACGAGGATTTCACACTCGAGGGTTACGACCCATATCCTGCCATCAAAGCACCTATGTCGTTCTAAAAAGGAGCAATTATGATAAGCATTATAGTAGCCGTAGCCAAGAATGGCGTCATCGGCGACAAAAATACACTTCTGTGGCATATCTCCGAGGATTTGCGTAACTTCAAGCGCATCACTTCGGGCCACCCCGTAATCATGGGTCGCAAGACCTATGAGTCATTGGGACGTCCCTTGCCCAACCGCCAGAATGTCGTTATCTCACGCACACAGAGCCACATAGAGGGCTGCACGGTGGTGAGTTCATTGGAGGATGCTATAGCTCTTTTCCCGCAAGAGGAGGAGATTTTCATCATCGGCGGTGCACAGATTTACGCCTTGGCGATGGATATTGCCGACAAGTTCTACTTAACTCGCGTCGAGCACACTTACGAGGGTGACACATCGTTCCCCGAGTGGGATGAATCGAAGTGGGAACTCATCAGCCAGGAGTCGTTTGTCTGCGGCGAGAAGTACCCCTACCCCTTCACATTCGAGGAGTATAAAAAGCGATAAAATCCTCTCTGTCGCGGCGCATCTTTAGCCTCGAGCCTTTGGCCGCGTCAAAAGAAAATGGGTATTTATACTACCGTTCATATTGCCTATATATAGTAACTTTGCTTCTGCAAGCAAAGTTACTTTTTTTATGGCTAAATATTTCGATATGCTGATGGAGGATATCCGCTTCAAGGAGGGGCTCACCGCGTGTATGAACTGCGGAGTCTGCACTGGAGTGTGTCCCGCCGCAGCATTCTACAACTACGACCCTCGCCAGATTGTCAGCATCGTGCAGACACGCGACGACGAGGCCATCGAGGAGCTGATGAAGGGGGAGACCATCTGGTACTGCGGCGAGTGTATGTCGTGCCGTCCGCGCTGTCCTCGTGGCAATACCCCAGCCTATGTGATTCAGGCACTGCGTACGCTGTCGCAGAAGTTGGGTTTCTTTGTTGAGAGCGAGAAGGGTCGTCAGCAGTTGGCTTTGAAGCGTGCCATTGGAGATAATATACTACGAACAGGCTACTGCCTCACACCTCGCAACATCCGCCCCGAACTCCACCCCGAGCAGGGTACCGTATGGCGCTGGATTATCGACAACGACGAGCAGATTTACGGACAATTCACCCCCGTCTATGGCAAGGAGGGCGCAGGCGCACTGCGTAAGGTGAGCGACGAGACACTCGACGAGATAAACCGCATATTCGATGTTACGGGTGGCACCGAGATGTTCGAGACCATAGAGCGCCACTCCGACCGCAAAGCCCGCGAGATGGGTTTTGACGGCGCCAACGAGGAGTACTTTATGGAGATTTATACACGCAACTCTAACGAACACTACTAAAGGTTATGAAACGCAATAGTTGGACAGATTACCAGAAAGATATAGCCGACGACCACTACTATTATGCTCGCTCGTGCATCCGTCAGAACTTCTTTCCTGGCAGCGAAAAGGCGTTCCTCAACATACTGAGCAAAGACCTCGAGCGCGACATATTCGATGACCCGCTGCACACATCGTGCACAGGCATCGGCTACCACTCTGATGTGGTGCCTTTAGAGACTATTATGACTGTTGTGGCCCGTCAGTTTGCACTGATGAACGATGCGGGGTATGAGAATTTTACCTCGTCGTGCATCACCTCATTCGGCATCTACACCGAGCTTTTGGCCACTTGGGAGGAGTTTCCCGAGACCGAGGAGAAGACACGCGAGAACCTCTACAAGGCTACTGGTCGCGAGTTCAAGAAGCCGAAAAATCTGGCGCACACATCCGATATCATCTTCCACCACCGCGAGGCCATAGCGCAAAAGGCCAAGCGCAAGTTGGTGAATGTATATACAGGCGAGCCGTTGAAGGTTGTAGAACACATTGGCTGCCACTACGCCAAGATTTTCCCCAAGTCGGGAATTGGAGGCTCGGAGTTCCCCTATGTGCTGGCAGGTATGGTAGAATCGTGGGGCGGAGAGTTGGTGGACTACTCTGAAAGACGCCACTGTTGCGGCTTCGGCTTCCGCAACTATCTGGTGCAGGCCAACCGCGGATACTCGATATCGAACTCGCATCGAAAGTTGGAGAGCATGGCTCCCTACAAGCCCGACTTCATTGTCTGCAACTGCCCCGGATGCTCGATGTTCCTCGACAAGTGGCAATACACCATAGCCGAGATGGATGGCACAATCTATGGCCAGAACGGTGCAGGAATCCCCGTCCTCACATACGAAGAGATGGCAGGTTTGGTGCTTGGCTACGACCCGTGGGAGTTGGGAATGCAGATGCACCAGGTGGATGTAGAGCCATTGCTGGACAAGATGGGCGTAGAGTATGACCCATCGGCCAAATATCTTGGCAAGAATGGTAAATACATGGGGCGTCCCGACAAGGCTGTGGTAAATAGCTACTCGTGCAACGATGCCCGATACTTCATTAAACGATAAACTACGGCGAAGTTAATGCCACAATAAAACAGATAACTCTATGAAACACATTATAGTCATTGGCGGAGGCGTAGCAGGTATGCAGTGTGCAGCCGAACTCGCCGCCCACAACTTCAAGGTGACACTCCTTGAGAAGGATTCCGATATGGGCGGAAAGATTCGTGGCTGGCACAAACTCTTCCCAACATTTACCCCTGCCGACGAGGTGTTGAGCGGACTGAGGCTGAAGTTAGCTCAGGCGCAAAACATCACCATAATGACGGGTAGCAAGGCGGTGGAGATCTCCTCCACGAAGGTTGCGCTCGCCTCTGGCAAGGAGTTGGAGTGTGACGCCGTAGTGATTGCTACGGGCTATACGCTCTTCGATGCCCGCATCAAAGAGGAGTATGGTTATGGCATTTACGACAATGTAATCACCTCGGCCGACCTCGAGGAGATGTTCAACAAAGGCGATGTGCGTATGAAGGATGGTAGCACACCCCGCCGCATTGCCATTTTGCACTGCGTAGGTTCACGCGACGAGAAAGTATGTCAGCGCCACTGTTCGAAGGTGTGCTGCGTGACGGGCGTCAAGCAGGCCATCGAACTCAAGCAGCTATACCCTGCGGCCGATGTATTCAACTTTTATATGGATATCAGAATGTTCGGCCCTGGCTACGAGGAGATGTACCGAGAAGCGCAGCAGACCTATAATGTACACTTCGTCAGAGGCCGCATATCGGAGGTTAGCCCCAACATCGACAAGCGCTTGCAAATCAAGGCCGAGGACACGCTCACGGGCCGACCTCTGAGGATGGGCGTCGATATGCTCGTTCTGCTGACGGGTATGCGCGCCAACGACGACAACAGCCATTTTGCGGCCAACAGCAACCTGCGCTGCCAACCAAGTGGTTTTATGCAGCCGCGCGACTCGTTCCTACACAACACCGAGAGTAATGTGGAGGGCATATTCTACGCTGGTGCCATCACCGCACCGAAAAATGTGGGCGAAGCGCTGAACGACGGCGCTACGGCAGCACTCCGCGTTAAGGCGTGGCTTGAGAGTAAAAAATAGACAACCCCAACAACAGACCCATTTTCAAGATGATAAATTTCGGATTCTCGATAAACAAACCCCGCGTCATCGACCTCAACCGCAACAACTTGAACAAGAGCAAGGAGGTCATCAAGGAGATGCCAGAACTGCAAGCCTGCATAGGTTGTGGCTCCTGCACGGCTACCTGCACGGCGGGCAACCTCACGGAGTTCAACTTCCGCAAGGTACACACCTTGGTGCGCCGTGGTGAGTATCAGGGAGCATACGAGGAGATGAACAAATGTATGTTGTGTGGCAAGTGCCGTCTGGTATGCCCCCGAGGCATCAACACTCGCGGCGTGGTTATGCTAATCAAACGAAAACTTGGAGATTTCTAATATGACCTTTTTTGCAGATTTCTGTATCCCGTTCATAGTTGGAGCGACAGTGATGTTCATCATCATTGCCGCCAAATATATATCGTGGTTAAGAGACCTACCTCGCTCCGACATCAAACTAATCGTCAAGGGTGCAGTTTCACCTCGTCTCTTCACAGCTGCGTGGGAGGTGGTGCGCGAATCGTTGCTACACTGCCGCATCTTTCGCGTGAATCCACTATTGGGATATATGCATATGAGTCTGGCCTTCGGTTGGTTTCTACTTATCGCCGTGGGCTGGATTGAGACCGTGGCATACCTCGGACTAAAGTGGGTGCCGCTGCAGGGGCATGTCTTTTTCAAATACTTCGCTGCGCTGAATGATTTTGGCACGCATAAGCCCACATTCGACTTTGTGATGGACTTGCTACTGCTCGTCGTATTATCTGGCGTAACGCTGGCGTGGCTAAAGCGCCTGCGCTCACGCGCTATGGGTATGAAGCGCGCCACCAAGCACATCACATTCGACCGCATAGCTCTCTCTGCGCTGTGGTTTATCTTCCCGCTCCGACTGCTGGCCGAGAGCGTCACCTGCGCCATCTATGGTGGCGGAGGGTTCCTGACGGGAGGCATCGGTCACTTGCTGGCCGAGGGTATCAATGCCGATATTTTGCACACAATCTACGAGCCACTATGGTGGGCATACTCGTCGGCGCTCGGCATATTCTTCCTGACGATGCCGTTCTCTCGATATATGCACATCTTCACCGAGATACCGCTCATCTTCCTGCGCCACTTCCATCTCAAACCCGAGACCAAAGAGAAATCTTACGACAACTTCGAGGTGGAGGCTTGCTCGAGATGTGGTATCTGCATCGACCCCTGTCAGTTGCAGGCGCAGTTGGGTATAAACGATGTGCAGTCGGTCTATTTCCTGCGTGACCGCCGCTACAATATGTTGCAGCAGAAGATTGCCAACAACTGTCTGATGTGTGGCCGTTGCGAGGCGATATGTCCCGTAGGCATCAACCTCAACACCCTGCGCCAGAATTCGCGCACATCGATGCGAAACATCCCCAACGAGAACCGTTACAAATATTTGCGTAACCTCGACCGTTCGGAGGGTGATGGCCGCGTAGGCTATTTTGCGGGGTGTATGACCCTGCTCACGCCCAACACCCTCACCGCTATGCAGCAGATATTTGAGGCTGCACGCGAGGATGTGTGGTGGGCCGACAAGAGCGGTGGCGTATGCTGCGGTCGCCCCCTGAAACTCTCGGGCGAGAGCGACTCGGCACAGAAGATGATTGACTACAACAAGGAGCTATTCTACAAGCACCGCATAACCACACTCGTGACATCGTGCCCCATATGCCTGCGTGTATTCCGCGAGGAGTATAAGTTGGAGGGCATCGAGGTGTTGCACCACTCGGAGTATATCCTTCGTCTGTTACGCCAAGGACGCCTTCAAGTGGGTTACTCGGCCGAGAGCACATTCACCTATCACGACCCCTGCGAGCTTGGACGCGGCAGTGGCATATACGACGAGCCGCGTGCCGTGATAGAGAACATCGGCAAGTTGCTCGAGCCAGCACACACCCGCAAGGATGCACTCTGCTGTGGCTCGTCACTAGCGAACACCGCCATCGACGATAGGCAGCAACTCACCATCGCGCGAGGTGTCGCCGAGGAGCTGGATGCCACCGCTGCCCAGACCATCGTGACGGCTTGCCCGCTCTGCAAGAAAGCTATCGCCCGCGGAGCAAAAAACACGGTAAAAGACCTCTCGGAGATAGTTGCGGCAAATATTAAGTAAAATTATAACGACTGATTTTCAAGCATTTGGCTACTCGTGATATAAAAAAGTCTAAAATATTTTTGCAGAGACCATTTTTTTTCACTATCTTTGCACCACGCAAATGAGAAATATCGGGTTTAACCCATATAACGATACATCGCGGGGTAGAGCAGTTGGCAGCTCGTCGGGCTCATAACCCGGAGGTCGGAGGTTCGAGTCCTCCCCCCGCTACTAAAACGAAAACGGAGTACCAAATGGTGCTCCGTTAGTTTTTTATATACCTGGAGTGAGGGCGAGAACCGTAGGTTCGAACCGACGCACGAAGCAAGGGCAGAGACTGCTTGCAGGCTATGTCTTGCAAGAAGGAGGAAAAGCAAATTGCATAGCAATTTGATTAGTCCTCCCCCCGCTACTAAAGAGGACAAATCGAAAGGTTTGTCCTTTTTTTGTACCTTTCGCACCATAAAAATAGGCTGGCTAATAGAATTAGCCAGCCTATTATCTTAATACAAGACCTTATACTACAACGCCAAATAACGCATTGCGGCCTCGATAAAGTAGTAGTCGCCATACGACAGCGGTACATCAATCTCCGACTTACCGGGAAGGTGACCTACGCCGTGCTTCAGAAGGAAGTTACCATTTTCGCCCAACTTAGCAAAATACGCATCAGAGCAGAGCGAGTGCAACTGGCGCTTTGCGGTATCGAGGTAGGTATCGTTCTGTGTGAAGCCATACAACTCTATCAGAGCCGAAGCCATAATGGCACCAGCCGAAGAGTCCTTCATCTGAACATCTGCATCGTAGTCCCAGTTAGGAATAGCATCGGCGGGAAGGCGAGCAATCAGGTAATCGGCAATCTTAACAGCCTGCTGCAGGTAGGTCTCGTCGTTTGTCATACGATACATCATAGTGTAGCCATACAAGCCCCACGACTGACCACGCGCCCAAGCCGACTCATTCTTGAAGCCCTGCGCTGTACGCTTCTCGACAACCTCGCCCGTGAGCTCGTTGTAAGCCACAACATGGAACGAACTATTATCCTCACGGAAGTGGTTTTTGATGGTTGTATAGGCGTGCGAACGGGTGATCTCGTCATATCCGCCAACCCACTCCAGCATCTCGAGGTTCATCATATTGTCGATGATAACCATAAAGTCCATCTCGGGGTTCTCCTTGCGGTGAGTGTTCCACGAGCGGATGCAACCAACTGTCGGGTTATATCGTGTAACGAGCGACTTGGCTGCCTGCTCGATTACGCCCTTGTAATACTCGTCACCAGTCAGGCGGTAGGCATTACCGAATGAGCAGAAAATCATAAAGCCCAAGTCGTGAGTACCCTTATCATCCTTTGCAGACTCCACACGGCGAGTGTACTGCTCGGCCAGAGTCTTCAACTCGGCATCGCCCGTATGCTCATACAAAAGCCACAGCGAACCAGGGAAGAAACCACACACCCAACCGCGAGCATCGGCAAACTTCACCTCGCCCTTTTCGAATGTTCGTGGCAACTTGGTCTCAAAACCATTCATTCGTATAGCCTGCTGCTTATCCTGTTCCACAGCCACCTTAAGGGCCTGCTCCAACTCCTTCTTCAAGGGGTCAGATGCTGTACAACCACTCAGCAGAATCGCAAACAGCGACACTGCACATAGCAAAAATCTCTTCATAATCGTTATTGTTTTAGGTTAGTTAGTCTTATTCTACTTGCCGAGCAACAGACGAGCCTGCTCCATCGCTGCCGAAGTTATCTCGCTACCAGACAACATCTTGGCAACCTCCTCAACACGCTCATCGGCGCTGAGGCGAGTGATGTTGGTGCGGCTGTCGTGCTTATAGACAACAAAATGGGTCTCGCCCTTCGACGCCACCTGCGGCAGGTGCGTAATAGCCACCACCTGCATATCCTCTGCCAGAGAGTTGATAATTTCGCCCATAGCATCGGCTATACGGCCCGACACGCCAGTGTCAATCTCGTCGAAGATGATTGTCGGCAACTTGGCACTATGCGCCAGGAGCGACTTGATAGCCAGCATAATACGCGAAATCTCACCACCCGAGGCAATCTTCTCGATTGGCTGCGGTGCTACCCTACCATTGGCCGAGAAGAGGAAACGCACTCTATCGCAACCCGTCGGCAAAAGCTCCTCGCTTGGCTGCAACTCAACGATGAAACGCCCCTCGGCCATACCGAGTTTACCGAGCATCTTCTCGACACTCTGCGTCATCTCGGCCGCACCCTTCTCACGCAAGGCGTGAATCTCTTGCGCCATAGCATTGGCCTCTTTACGAAGATCAGCAATGCGCTGACGCGTCTTATCGATATTCTCGCTACTGTGAGTGATGGTCTTCAACTGCTCGGCAAAACGCTCGCCTACGGCCATCAACTCCTCAAGCGTAGTGACACGATGCTTCTGACACATCGAATATATCATATTGACCCTATCGGTCAAGCGCTGCAACTTCTCGGGGTCGGCATCAATACGCTCGCTTGCCGAAGCAATCGTTGCGCCCAAATCCTTCAACTCCTGCACCACCGAATGCAGACGCTCGGCGAACTCCTCGCCGCTGGGGTAATCCTTCTTGACACGCACCATAGCATTCTCGGCCATAGCCAACTGCTCCAGCACGCCAATCTGGTCGGCATCGAGTATGTTTCTGACGATATTTAATGCCTCGCCAATCTGGTCGGCATTCTCAAGAATAGACAGTTCAGCGAGTGTAGCCTCCAACTCGCCCTCTTTGAGTGCTGCAGCCTCGAACTCCTCGACCTGATAACGCAACCACTCCTCATCGCGACGCAACGACTCGGCCTCCTCAATCTGGCGCTGTAACAGCTGCTCGGCCTCACGCAGAGCATCGTAGCAGGTACGATACTTTCGCACCAATGTAGTAGACGCGCTCAGCGCATCGATTGACCTAAGGCGGAACGCCTCGTCAGCAATAACCAGATTCTGATGTTGTGAGTGTATATCAATCAATCGTGCGCCCAACTCCTTAAGCTGAGTCAGTTGCACGGGCATATCATTGATAAAAGCACGACTCTTGCCAGACGGCAAAATCACCCTGCGGAGCAGCACCGTAGGCTCGTAGTCGATATCCATCTCCTCGAAGAAGGACTCCAGACCATAGTCGGCCACATAGAACTGACCCTCGATTACGCAGTTGCGCGACTCATCGCGTATGGTCTTACCCTCGTTCTTGTTGCCCATCAGCAGACCCAATGCTCCGAGCAGGATAGATTTACCCGCACCAGTCTCACCCGTGATGATATTCAGGTGAGAGTCGAGTTCCATATCGAGTCTCTCAATCAAAGCATAGTTCTCTACTGTCAGTTGCTGCAACATAGTTATTTAGAGTGATTTTTCTATTTTATCCACAATCCTTGCCGCCACCTCTCGCTTGGTCATCAGCGGCAAATCCTCGCGCGAGGCACTATCTATGAGCGACACCACATTTGTATCACCTCTGAAGCCTGCGCCCTCAACTCGCAGAGAGTTGAGCACAATGAAATCGAAATTCTTGCGGCGGAGCTTATCCTCGGCATTGGCCGTCTCGTTCTGAGTCTCCATAGCAAAGCCCACCAACAACTGTCCCTGGCGCTTGCGGCGGCCAAGTTCGGCAGCGATATCGGGTGTACGCTTCAGCGCAATCGACATATCGCCCTCGCCCTTTTTAATCTTCTCCGAGGCCACCTGCTGCGGGGTATAATCGGCCACGGCAGCGCACATCACAGCGCCATCCACCTCGTCGTAGCGTGCCACACAAGCCTCGTACATCTCCTCGGCCGACAACACATCTACGCGCTCAACGCCTGCGGGCTTATCCAGCGCAGTACGACCACTCACCAGAGTCACCTTTGCACCTCGCTCGGCCAACTCCTCGGCGATGGCATAGCCCATCTTACCCGACGAGTGGTTCGAGATATAACGCACGGGGTCGATAGCCTCAATCGTTGCACCCGCAGTTACAAGGTAGTGCTTTCCGTCAAGCGTTCTCTTTTTTTTTTCGGCGAGCAACTTCACCACAGCATCAACGATGTGCTGCGGCTCGGCCATACGGCCACTACCCACGAGGCCACTTGCCAGCTCTCCCTCTTCGGCCTCAACGAAGTGTACACCATCCTTACGCAGACGCTCGATATTGCGCTGCGTAGCACAATGTGCATACATATCGCAGTCCATTGCCGGAGCAACCATCACCGGGCAACGAGCCGAGAGGTATGTGGTCAGCAACAGATTGTCGGCCACGCCTTCAGCCATCTTGGCCATAGTGTTTGCCGTAGCGGGGGCGATAAGGTAGCAGTCGGCCCAGAGTCCCAACTTCACATGCGAATTCCACTCTCCGTTCTCGGGATTGAAGAAATCAACAAGTATGGGATTCTTCGACAATGTAGCCATCGTCAGAGGCGTAATAAACTGCTTTGCGAGTGGTGTCATCACCACTTTTACCTCCGCACCAGCACTCACCAATAAACGGCAAAGCAAAGCCGACTTATAAGCGGCTATGCTTCCCGTAACTCCTAATATAATATGTTTACCCTTTAACATATTAAGGTATTTTTTCATTAGTTCAAGCTCGCACAAGGCACCCCACACCCGACCATCTGATCAAGGCAAAGGCACTATGGCGCGGGCCCGACTGGTGAGTCAAGATTTACTCTCCGCGACGGTAATATACCTCGTCATCAAGGAACTCCTCGGTAGCGATAATCACCGGCTTGGGCAGACGCTCATAGTAGCGTGAAATCTCGATCTGCTCACGATTCTCGAAAGTCTCCTCCATAGTATCGGTGGGTGACGAGAAGTCAGCCAACTTACGATTGAGTTCAGTCTTCAACTCTGTTGAGATCTGATTTGCACGGCGTGCGATGATGTTGATGCTCTCGTAGATATTACCTGTATTCTTATCCAAATCGACGAGCTTACGGGTAACCGTGTTGTTGGGAATGTTCTTCTTAATCTCCATCTTATGTGTAATTATTTCGTTGTTATTATCTTCTAAAAAATCTGTCAGCTACGCTACTCGGCCTGCTTGCTCTTTTCGATAAAGCGCTTGGTCACCTCGGCCACATGCTCTACCTCCTTCTTATACTTCGACTCGGGGTACTCCATAATGAACGAGTAGTATGCATCGAGCGTAGACATATATCTATCCAGGCGCTTCTCCTCAACAGAGTTCTCTGCCAGCTTGAACGACGCCATAGTGATATGGTAAAGCAAATCCTCGCGTCGGTGCGTATCAGAGTACATCTTCAGCGCATTTCGGAAAGCGATGATTGCCGAGTTGTAACGACCAATCTTGTAGTAAGTGTAGGCATTAACATAAGCTTTCTCGTGCAGACGCCAAGTCAAATCCTGCGTCATATCCTGGAACAAGGGCATCTGTGGACTCTCGGGATAGTGCGACATAAACTCCGAGATGGCTACGATAGCCTGGCTGGTCATCGACTGGTCACGCTCGGGAGAGGGGCAGATGTTGTAGAGGCTGATAGCATACATAGCCTCGGCATCCTCGATAAAGACGCTACGGTTGAATGTACGACGGAACTCATCCAGCATCTCGGCTGAAGAGTAGTAGTCAGACTGCTTGAAGCAGCAACGAGCCTTGAAGAAGGTGACACTATCCTCACGCATCGAGCCACGATAGTAGGGCTCACACACTGCGAACAGAGCCTGAGCCTTGGCCCACTTCTCGTCGGCATAGTACTCCTTTGCACGCTCAAAGATAAACTGGGCATCGCCCGTATTTATGATTTTCTGAACCGTCGAACAGCTACAAAAAGCCATTACGGTCGCAAGCAAAACTACAATGTAAGATAACTTTTGTCTCATTACTAATTAATTTACATCTGCTATGCAGGGTAATAATCGTGCAAAATTACACATTTTTTTTCTTACAACGACACTTACACCGAAATTATTACTTTTAATTCGACAAAAAACTGCATATTCTAGCATTATCAAAACAAAAAACGAGGCTGCCGCAATATTTGTCGGACAGCCTCGCCTATTTTTATGCCTTAACAGCTCTATTACTGTACATCATTCCAGTTGTCTGTACGGAACGGAACAACGGGCAGATCCAAAATATGCATAAAGTTACAAGGCACATAGTTATGGAAAGCGTAACGCACTGCAACGGGCTCCTTCACCTCATCGCTCCACACCTTAACCTCGTGCTCTACGAGACGAGCCTCAGCCTTGTGGAATACTCGGTCGGCACCTGCAATCTCGAAGCCCTCGATAGGCTTGCCAGAGCCAGGATAGAAGCCAGAGCCTGTGTTATTGAACTTAACGATGATGCTTGAGCCATCAACGCGGTGCGAAGCGTATGTGGGTGAAACCACCTCTACGCCACCCTGGCCATATACATCACGCAGTGCAAAAGCGGCCATACGACGCGCCAAGCCCTCCTTCTTTGCGGGGTGGATGCAATACTCCTCACCAGCATCGGTGTTACCAGCCATTGCCGAGTTAGGAATCTTATCCAGCGCACGCAACTGACACTCAACGAAGATAGGATAGCTAATACCGGGCGAATTGCCATAGCTATAGGGAGCAATCATTGCGTAGTAGAAAGGCATTGAGTTATCCTCATCGCCCCAATCCTTACGCCACTGCTCAACCATACGAGCCATCATCACATCGTAGTGGTCGTGGTCAGCAAGGTTAGAACAACCCTGATACCAGAGGAAACCACGAGCCTTGAAGTTGCGGATGGGCGCAATCATAGCGCAGTACAACTCTGTAGGCTTGATAGATGTGTTGTGCTTTGCCTCAAGTTGCTCGGGAGTAAGAATCTCCTTCAAAGCCGACATAGGCATCCAAGACTCGATACGAGTACCACCCCAGTTAGATGTAATCACACCGATAGGGATATTCACACAATCGATAAGGTTATGTGCGAACAAGTAGCTCACGGCCGACATATTAGCAGCGCTCTTGGGTGATGCACACTCCCACTCGCCACCTTCGCAGTCCTCCTTATCAACATCGTAGGAGCGAGCCCTCTTAACGGTGAAAAGACGAATCTTGTCAGCATACTTACCTGCCGAATAGATATACTTCTCAGAGTTCTCTATAGGCTGACCTCGCCAACCGCTCAGAGGCATCTCCATATTACTCTGACCCGATGTTACCCATACATCACCAATGAGTACATTCTCGAGTGTAACAGGCTCACCGTCGCTGATTGTAATCGTCTGCTTGTCCCACGATGCTGCGGGAGTGGCAACCTTAACAGCCCACTTACCCTCGCCGTCGGCAACGGTCTGCACCTTGCCTTTAGCCCACGACACAACTACTGTAACCTTCTTGTTAGGCTCTGCACTACCCCACAGATTCACTTCGGTCTGCTGCTGCAAAACCATATTGCTACCCAACACCTTGGGCAGTACTATGGTAGCCGATGCTCCCCAAGCGAGGAGCACCGCTACGATAGACAATATCGCTCTTTTCATAGTATAGACTATATTAGATTTCCAACTTACGGGCACCGTCAGAGATTACAACATCGTAAACCTTGGGCTCGTGGCCGTAGGCTGCGTTGAACTTCTCCTTGGCTGTTGCGATGAATGCATCGTACAACTCGGCCTTAACCAGGTTGATTGTGCAGCCACCGAAGCCACCACCCATAATACGAGAGCCTGTTACGCCACACTCCTTAGCAACTGTAGCCAACAAATCCAACTCCTCGCAGCTAACCTCGTAATCCTTCGACATACCCCAGTGAGTCTCGTACATACGAGCACCGACAGTCTCCAAATCACCAGCCTCCAAAGCGGCACATACATCCAATACGCGCTTCTACTCGCCAATCACATAGCGGGCACGCATATAATCCTCCTCTGAAATCTGCTCCTTGATAGCATCCAACTGCTCCATAGTTGCACCACGCAGAGTCTCCTGACCCAAGATAGCTGCAACTCTCTCGCAAGACTCACGACGCTTGTTGTAGGGCGAGCCTACCAACTCGTGCTTAACAACTGAATCGAGCAACACCAAACGATAACCGAACTTCTCGGGATCGAAGGGGAAGTACTCATACTCTGAAGAGAGGCAGTCAAGACGCATCAAGTTACCCTTCTTACCGTGTACTGATGCAAACTGGTCCATAATACCGCACTTCACACCGCAGTAGTTGTGCTCGGTAGACTGACCGATGCGAGCCAACTCGAACTTGTCGATCTTATCCTCGTTGTAGATGTGGTTAAGAGCAAAAGCGAATGTAGACTCCAAAGCAGCAGATGAAGACATACCAGCGCCAAGGGGCACATCACCTGCAAATGCAGTGTCGAAACCCTCAACCTTACCGCCACGCTTCAAAATCTCGCGAGCCACACCAAAGATGTAGCAAGCCCACGATGCAGCGGGTTTGTCCTCCTCGTTAAGACCGAACTCGGCATAATCCTTCAAATCTACAGAGTATGCACGAATCTTGTCTGTACCGTTAGGCTTAATCTCGGCAACCATACCCTTGTCGATAGCGCCAGGGAATACGAAGCCACCGTTATAGTCAGTGTGCTCACCAATCAAGTTAATACGACCAGGTGAAGTGTACAACTCACCAGCAGCGCCGAAATGCTCGGCAAATTTCTCTCGAATCAAATTAATGTCCATAGTTTTAAGTTTTAGTTTATTTAATTGATAATCTATAATTTAACTTTGATAGCAGTTCCTTGCTTTACTTTGAAGGTCTGTACTCGTCCACCCTCTTCGCTAACCTTCACCTGCAGTTTGCCATCGGCCAGACGCTCCACTTCAATATCGAAGTCGCTGCCAAAGGCACGGATGTGCTTCAATCGTGCATACTCCCACTCTGTAGGAATCTCGGGCTTGAGTTCAAACGAGCGCATACCTGTCGGGCGAATTCCGAACATGCCCTCGGTGACGATTCTACAGTAGAGTCCGCTCTCAGCCGAGAGGTGTCGCTGGCTACCTTCGGGCCACGCCTCGATAGGATATGGCACATGGTCACCCAACAGACGGTTAGACGAATAGAACGACAACTCCTTGGTCATCATATCGGCATAACCAGCCGCATAGCCTCCACGCAGGGCATAGAGCGTAGATCTATCCCAGAATGTAGAACTATTCTGCGCAGTCAGCAGACCATCCTTGGTGTAGAGGTCCGACTTGAACATAGCATTTACAGTCTGCTCGGCACGGTCGTAGATTCCAACGCACAGAGGCATACAAATCCACGAGCGCAGGATGTCGTTACCCTCATAGTAACGATATGTCTCATAACCCTTTACATTGGCACCAAAGTGCGACTCAATGGCTGCACGCATAGCCTTGGCGCGCTTCTGATAGTCGGCAATGAGTTTCGGGCTCTTGCCCAACTCGCGACCCAGATAGGCTGCCGATAGGAGTGCATCGTAGTAGAGTGTCGATGTGCAGAGGTTGGCATCTCCCGCAGGGAAACGACCCTCCAACTCGTCCTTATCGGACTTAACAACGCCCTTGTCGTTAATCTGTCGGCGACAATACTCTAAACACCACTCCACAAGCGGCCACAACTCCTCAGCCTCAGCACGACTGCCGCGTGTGAGCGCATAACGCGATGCTCCGTAGGCAATCATTGCACCATCGCCTCTGTCGCCCGCGCCATTCCAGATGTCGTCACCCTCAGCGATGATAGAACTGGGGATGGGCTTCCACTCGTCGTTCATAAAACGAGCGAAGTGGCGGTATGAATTTACAGCCGACTCATTACCCACATCGTAACCCAAGAAGGGGAAGAAGGGGTTTACATACTCGGCCTGGTCATTAGCCCAGATGGCTGCGTAGTAGCTCTCACCACCAGGAGCGTGCATATAGCCGCCCTTAGTCTTGCAGATGCTCTCCGAAGCTCTGATCTTGGCGTAGCGGAACTCTGTATCGATAACCTTATCGGGGGTCTCCAGCACCAGATTCTCGTCCACGAAGCGCACATAGGCCTCGCGCTCGGCCAGCAACGACTTTACATCCTGCTCGGCCACACTCTTCTGCTCGCTGTTGAAGGCCTCGATAACAAGGTCAAACTCCACACTCTGGCCAGGAGCCAAAGTATATACTCCTCCACCCTTGGTTTGGCTAAGGAGAGTATAACTACCCTTCACACCGCGTCTGGCGTCGGTGGCTACCTCCTGACGAAGCGTAGGTATCTGCAGAGCATAACCTATGGTACCCGTGTTACGCAACACATAGTGTTCGCACATCATCTGGCACTCCATCGTGGGGAATATCACGCGCTCAACCTCCAGACCATAGCTGCCACTACGATGCTCCTCGACAACCCTCATCAGGCCATCCAACTCCACATAGCGAGTCTTGAAAGCCAGACGGTTATTGTTGTTGATACGCAGTTGTGCAACCACATCAAGGTTCTGACGAATCATCAGACTCGCGTGGGTATTGTTGGGGATAGTACGCAACATCGGGAAGACCAACGAGCGGTCCAGTGTAAAGCGCGACTTCTCGTCAATACCCCAATAAAGCACCGTGGCCATCATCTTGCCGCTCATCTCGATGTGGTCGTTGTGAGGCAAGCTCACCTTATCAACATCCATTCTGATGCAGCCATCGGGCTGGATAGTCCAACGATTCTGCGCTGATGCGGCAATGGTCAAGACCAAAGCAACGGCAGTAAAAAGTAGTCTCTTCATATCGTAAAATTATCTCGTATAGAACTTATAAACGCAGACATGAGTGTAAACCTCATCCGGATTAAGAACTATAGAGGGGAAATTATCGTGGTTAATAGCATCGGGGTGCTTCTGTGTCTCCAAAGCAACTGACTCGCGGAAGCTAAGGGGCTTGCCGTACTTGCCATTTGTAGAGCCATCGAAGAAGTTACCGCTATAGAACTGCAGTGCAACCTGGTCGGTAGCTACATCCATACAACGACCTGTCGAAGGCTCATAGAGAGTAGCAACTGTCTCAACCTGACCATTATCCTCGCGTGACAACACCCAGTTAAGGTCGTAACCCTTACCATTCACGAGCTGCTCGTGGTCGGCATCGATACGCTCACCGATAGCGTGGGGCTCACGGAAATCGAAAGGTGTACCCTCAACAGGCATCAACTCGCCAGTGGGGATAAGGTTAGCATCTGTGGGGGTCACTGCATCGGCAGCGATAGAGAGAATGTGGTCGGTGATTGTACCGCCAGCCTCACCCTTGAGGTTGAAGAACGAGTGATGTGACAGATTGACGATAGTCTTCTTGTCGGTCTTGGCGTGGTATGTAACCTCAAACTCATCATCCTCTGTGAGTGTATAGGTCATCTCGATATCGAGGTTACCGGGGAAACCATCAGAGCCATCCTCCGACACCAGGCGCAGTGTAATGGCGTTGTCAGCCACATACTCTACATCCCAAACCACCATATCAACACCCTTCAGACCGCCGTGCAGCGTCTGGCCGTTGTTGTTCAGCGGAGTGTTGTACTCCTTGCCGTCGAGCGTAAACTTACCAGCACCGATGCGGTTAGCCACGCGGCCCACGGGAGCGCCCAAGAATCGCTCACCAGCATTATTCACATAGCGATCGAGGCTCTCATAACCCAACACGATGTCGGCCATATTGCCGTCGCGGTCGGGAGTCCAGAGCGATACTACGCGGCCACCGAAGTTGGTAACCTGCATAGTAATCTTGCCATTTGTCAGCGTGTAGAGGCCAACCTTCTTGCCATCAACCACGCCATCGAAATTCTCGGCCTTAATCAAGTCAAGACCGTTTTCATCTGCAACCTTGGCGCCACCGCCGCAGCCCACTGCAAGGGCTGCTACGGCGAGCATCATCATTATCTTTTTCATATCTTAATCTCTTGTTTTTCGACTATTTCTTATCCTCGGGAAGAGCCATCTGGAAGATAGCCTTCACACGCTCCATATCGTACTTGCTCTCGCGATTGAAGTAGTAGATACCATTCTGCTCCTGCATAACATCTGTGAGCTGAGTGTAGCAGAAGCCCCACATCTTGTCGCTCATCTCGATAAGCACCTTAACCTGTGCCTCCAGACGCTTGTAGAAATCCTCCTTAGTCTGTGCAGCATCACCATAGCCCCAAGCACCATCCTTGGCGGGGTTAGCCTCCATACACTTGATACCACCGAACTCGTCGAGGATATAGGGGATAGAACCATCATATACGGGGAATGTGAAGGGGTCATTCAACACCGCACGGTTAAAGCCGATGTTACCGCGAGGACGAGCCTGAATATCGGGAGCGCGTGTGAACATATCGCCCTTGTTGAAGACGATTTCGCGCAGTCTCTCGGGATTCTGCTCGTAGTGGTGCTCGGTCCAGATGTCGGTTACAGTCTGCACACCACCACTTACTGTGTTGATAGGACGCGAAGGGTCAATCTGCTTTGTAGCGTTGTAGATGTCGGCCTGGAAGCGGGGGAACTGCTTCTCATCGGGCCAGAACTGCTCGTTGAAGGGAGTCCAAGTAACGATTGAGGGGTGGTTGATGTCGCGCACCACGATGTTCTGCCACTCGCTGAGGTAGTTACGAGCAGACTCCACATTGTTGGCATCGAAGCCCCAGCTGGGAGCCTCACCCCAAGTCAGGTAACCCAACTTGTCAGCCCAATAGTGGAAACGCTCCTCAAATACCTTCTGGTGCAGACGCGCACCATTGAAGCCAGCTGCCTTTGAGAGAAGGATATCGTTCTTCAAAGCCTCATCCGACGGAGCTGTCCACACGCCCTCGGGGTAGAAACCCTGGTCAAGAACCAAACGCTGATAGTAAGGCTGGTTGTTCAAGAGAATCTTGTTGCCCTCGGTGTGAATCTTACGCATACCGAAGTATGAAGCAACCTGATCGATTACATTACCCTGAGCATCCTTCAAGATGTACTCAACATCGTAGAGGAACGGAGACTCGGGGCTCCACAGCTTCGCCTTCTTGATGGGCAACGATACAACTGTACCCGATGCTACGGGGGCAGTGTCGGTAGCTACGACCTTGTTGCCATCCTTAACATTGATGGTCAAGATATTGCCAACAGAGTTGCGACGCATAGTGAACTCCATAGATACCACACCACGGTCGATGTCGGTAGTAGTCTTCACGCGCTTGATGCCTGTGGGGGCAACAGCCTCCATCCATACAGTCTGCCAGATACCTGTTGTACGAGTGTACATACACTCAAACGGGTCGTTACGCAATGACTGCTTACCAGCTGCCTGACGGCCCGAGCGCAGGTCGCTCGATGCTACAACAACCAACGAGTGTGAGCTACCCGCCTTAACGAAGCGAGTGATATCAACAGAGAACGAGTCAGAGCCACCGAAGTGACGCTCAACGAACTTACCATCAACATAAATCTCTGACTCATAATACACTGCACCGAAGTTCAACAGCACATCCTTACCCTCCCACGCTGCGGGGATAGTAATCTCACGCTGGTACCAGATGCAGGGGATAAACTCCTTATGCTCAACGCCAGAGAGTTTACTCTCGGGTGCAAACGGCACTACAATCTTGCCATCGAAACCCTTGCTATCCTTCAGGTTACGCTCCCAGCCAGTCTTCACCAAGTCGAGAGTATAGCTCCACTCACCATTCAAGTTCACCCACGCCTCGCGCTCCATCTGCGGACGAGGATACTCTGCGCGAGGCATTTGTGCCCACGCACCAAACCCTGTCATCAGGGCTGCCATCAACACTAAAATCTTTTTCATTTTATCTTTTTATTAATTTTTCATTCATTACTTAGTCTACCACTTAATTTTGGCATCTATTACTGCTCGTAACCCTCGGCCTTCATCTGGAAGATAGCCTTTACGCGCTCCATATCGTACTTGCTCTCGCGGTTGTAGTAGTAAACACCATTCTGCTCCTGCTCGACATCGGTGAGCTGTGTGTAGCAGAAACCGCAGATCTTGTCGCTGTGGTCGGTAATAGCCTTAACCAAAGACTCCAGACGCTTGTAGAAATCCTCCTTGGTAGGTGCAGCGTCGCCGTAACCCCAAGCGTTCTCCTTGGCGGGGTTAGCCTCCATACACTTGATACCACCGAACTCATCAACTACATAGGGCACCTTGCCGTCGTAGCTGAGAATAATCATTGCCGACTTGCCATCCTTTGCACCCTGCGGCTGGTAGAACTTACCATCGCTATAGAGCTGCTTATAGAGACCCTCGCCACTCTGGTTGTAAGAGTGAGTTGTGCAGAAGTCAGAGATTGCATACAGACCACCGCTCACTGTGTTCACGGGGCGTGACGGATCAAGCTGGCGTGTCACATAGTATGCATCCGTCAGCAGACGACCCATCTCGTTGGTAGGAGTTGCCCACTCCTCATTGAAGGGAGTCCATACCACCAATGCGGGGTGGTTACGGTCGCGTACCACGATGTTGGTCCACTCCGAGAGGAAATTACGGCCAGCCTCAACCAATGAGCTATCCTTGCCCCAAGAGGCCATCTCACCCCATACGAGATAACCGAGCTTGTCAGCCCAATAGTAGAAACGCTCCTCAAATACCTTCTGGTGCAGACGAGCGCCGTTGAAACCTGCATCCTTCGACATTACGATATCGTGCTTCAAAGCCTCATCAGAGGGAGCTGTCCACACGCCGTCGGGATAGAAGCCCTGGTCGAGAACCAAACGCTGGTAGTAGGGCTTGTTGTTGAGCATAATCTTTGTGCCCTCGATATGCACCTTACGCATACCAACATACGAGTTCACGCAATCGACAACCTCGCCGGCAGCGTTCTTAACCTCGTAAACCACATCATAGAGGAACGGAGACTCGGGAGTCCACAACTTCGCCTTCTTAATGGGGAGTACAACGGGCAGACCCTGTGATGCGCCTACTTCAGTCTTGGCAACAACCTTGTCGCCATCCTTGACGGTGATGGCAAACTTGTTGCCTGTGTTGTAGCCGTAGAATGTGGGAGTCACTACCAACTGGCTCTGGTCAATGTCGGTCAGCACCTGCACGCGCTCCAAGCCGCTTGCATCAACCGCCTCCATCCATACAGTCTGCCAAATACCTGTCGTACGGGTGTATGAGCAACCGTAAGAGTTCAGGCGAGATGACTGCTTACCACCAGGCTGCTTACCGCCACGAATATCGCTCACGGCATGTACAACCAAGTTGTGCTCCTTACCGTCAGCCACCCAAGCGGTGATGTCGTAAGCGAATGAGTCAGAACCACCATAGTGACGACCCACGAACTTACCGTCGATATACACCTCCGACTCGTAGTAAACAGCGCCGAAGTTGAGCTTAATCTGCTTGCCACTCCACGCTGCGGGGACTTGAATCTTACGCTGATACCATACGGCATTGATGAACTCGGTGTGACCTACGCCCGAGAGCTTACTTTCGGGAGCAAAAGGCACCACGATCTTGCCATCAAAACCCTTGCTATTGTAGTAGTTGCGCTCTGCGCCAGTATTAGCCAAGTCGAGAGTATAACTCCACTCGCCATTCAAATTCAACCACTCACCGCGTTCAAACTGCGGACGAGGATACTCTGCGCGAGGCTGCGCAAATGACGCCACCGTAAAGAGCAACGCCAGAAGTGTAAGGAATCGTGTTTTCATTGTTTGGTTTGGTTTAATTTATATTCGTTTATTTTTCTCTAATTGCTACAGGCAAATATTCTTACAAATGTAAGATTATTTTTGCGAGTATCAAAATATAAACAAAAAAAAACACCCCCTCAAAGGGGCAAAAAAAAGAGGATTTCGCCCTGCGGCGAAACCCTCATATCAATAGCGTCAGCCCTACCCTACGGCAAGGCTCGCAACGCCCAAATTAGATGAAGATATACTTCAGCACGAAGAGTACTGCAAGCACATACATCGTGGGGGTAATCTTCTTGAAATTACCACACAAAACATTCAGCACAACATAGCTAATCATACCCAACAGAATACCGTCAGAGATTGAGTATGCCAAAGGCATCATAATGATGGTAATGAATGCGGGGATAGACTCTGCGTAGTCGTCCAACGAGATATTCTTAATCGGACCCAACATAAACAGACCCACGATAATCAGAACGGGGGCAGTTGCAGCCGAAGGAATAGCAAGGAACAACGGCGAGAAGAAGAGCGAAACAGCGAAGCAGCAAGCTACGATAAAGGCTGTCAAACCAGTTCGACCACCGATAGCCACACCCGACGCACTCTCAACATAAGTTGTTGTTGTTGATGTACCCAAGCAAGCACCAGCAGTTGTAGCGATAGCATCGGCCATAAATGCCTGCTTAACGCGAGGAATAGTGCCGTCGGGCTTCAACATATTAGCCTTAGTACATACACCCACCAAAGTACCGATAGTATCGAACATATCGATGAAGAGGAATGTAAAGACTACAACCAACATATCGAGCGACCAGACATTCTCCCACTCAAACTTGCAGAAGATATCTGAAATAGAGTGAGGAGCCGACACAATACCCTGATAGTTGGTGATACCCATAGGGATACCGATAAGCGTTGTGAGCAGAATACCGATAAGCAGACCACCACGCACATTCTTAACCACAAGGAAACCAGTAATAACCAGACCAATAAGAGCCAACAGCGGGCTGCCCTTGGTAATCTCGCCCAACGACACGAGTGTAGCATCGTTGTTGGCAATTACACCAGCATTCTGCAGACCGATAAAGGCGATAAAAAGTCCAATACCCGCGCCTATCGCATTCTTGAGCGATGCAGGGATGGCATTCACAATAGCCTCACGCAAGTTGGTCAGCGTCATTACGATAAATATCAAACCCTCGATGAATACCGCAGTCAGCGCAAACTGCCATGAGTAACCCATACCCATACAAACGGTAAACACAAAGAAGGCATTAAGACCCATACCCGGAGCCAGACCAAAAGGCAACTTTGCCCATACGGCCATCACAACTGAACCAAGTATCGCAGCCAGAGCCGTAGCTGTAAATACAGCACCTGCCGACATACCCTCCAGCTGACTGAACATACCAGGATTAACAGCCAAGATGTAGGACATCGTAAGGAAGGTTGTAATACCAGCCAACACCTCCGTACGGATGGTTGTCTTCTCGGGATCGTAACCAAACAATTTCTTCAACATAATATAAAATTTTAGTGATTTTTCGTTAAATACCGGCCTCCGCACGCAGAGGCTTTCGCTCTATAATGCAGCGCGTTAGAAAGTCCACTTCGCAGCCAAAGTAGGAATCACATAGAATCCCTTTGCCACAAAGTTATTAGAGAACTCAACCTCGCTACCGATGCTCAAGTTTACATTATCCCAGCCCTTGATTTTGTTCATATTCAACCAAAGTTGATGCTCCGACAGCATAATGTGCGATGTTGCCTGCCAAGGGCGGAACTCACGCCAGAAATCGATGAAACCAGAGTATGTGCACCATCCCTTTGCGAAGTTAAGGCCCCACACACCAGTAATCTGGAAGTTGTGTTCCTGGCTCTCACCAGCCATATTCACAGTGTTGGGAATATACTTGTACATCATTGATACTGACCAAGTCTTTGAGAAATCCTTAGAGTGGCCAGAGTAGGTAGCACCCGCCAACCAACTGTCGTTGAACGAGCCTGCAGCCTTGCTCAAACCGCCGTTATACTCCAAGTGAGCCGACAACCAACTCATCTTGCTCTCCTGCCAGAAGCATAGCTCACGCGCCAACTCCCAGTATGCGCCCTTCACACCCTTCGAGTAGTCCATATCAATAAAGAAGAATGTGCTACCGAAACCATCTGGACGGAACATCTCGACAGTTGTAGTCAAGGCAGGACGACCATACGACTCATCAGTCTTGGCCAAATCATTGTAGAGGCTGCGACCAAAATCGTAATGCAGCTGAATATTCTGTGCCGATACCGAAGCACAAGCCATCAAAAATGTGGCGACCAAAAGAAGTTTTCGCATAAGTGTAAAATTTAGTGGTTAATCGCAACAAATATAACAAATTATATCATAAAAACGCCCTTTAGTGGCAAAAAAAATACGACTTTTCGGCACAATAAAATTCGCACATATACAAAAACGGTGAAGGCCCCAGAACGGGACCTTCACCTCTCTCAACTATTACAATTATCTTTATCGCATTTTACTCCCCAAGACGGGGACCTCGCTAAAGATTCTTTTTTCTGATAGCCTCCAGCATATCGTCTGTCATTGAAGACAGATCCCACTGTGGCTTCCAACCCCACTCCTCTCTTGCACAAGAGTCATCCAAGCTATTGGGCCAGCTCTCAGCAATACCCTGCTTTACGGGGTCGATACGATAGGTCATCTTAAAGTCGGGGATACGCTTGCGTATCTCGTTGTAGATGATATCGGGTGTAAAGCTCATTGATGCGATGTTAAAACTGTTGCGATGGCGAAGTTTGTCGGGGTCGGCCTCCATCAACTCAACCATAGCCCTCAACGCATCGGGCATATACATCATATCCATATATACATCACGCACGGGGCACACAAACTTCTCACCCTTAACCGCTGCGTAGTAAATCTCTACAGCGTAGTCAGTAGTACCGCCACCGGGCAGCGTAACATTCGAAATAATACCGGGGAAACGCACCGAACGAGTATCAACACCATAACGAGTGTAATAGTAGTTCGAGAGCAACTCTCCCGTCACCTTGCAGACGCCATACATTGTATCGGGCTGCATAACAACATCCTGCGGAGTGTTGTTTCTGGGGAAATCACCACCAAAGGCACCAATTGAACTCGGAGTAAAGAGCGAGCAACCATACTCACGCGCAATCTCCAAAGAGTTGTTCAACGCACCGATGTTGATATTCCACGCCAACTGCGGATTCTTCTCGCCTGTAGCTGATAACAAGGCTACAAGGTTGTAGATGGCATCCACGCCATTCTTGTGAACGACATAAGCGAACTTATCACGATTCAAAGCATCAAGCTGAACAAACGGGCCGTCACCAGCCAACGCCTCGTTCTCTCTCAAATCGGCCGCGATAACATTCGAGCCACCATATATACCACGCAAGTAACTTGTCAATTCAGAACCAATCTGGCCACCTGCACCTACAATAAGTATCTTCTTCATAGGGAACCTTCCACAATTTAGACACAAATATAGTGCTTTTATTTTAATCCGCCATAGTTCGGCAACTTTTTTACACATTTATATCCCAAAAACCATCTTTTTGCCATTTTTTTCCTACCTTGCAGTGAATTTTCAAAAAACACTATTTATCAATTCAAATAACAGAAAACTATGAAATACGCTATTATTTCTACAGAGAAGGGCGACATGAAGGCCGAACTCTACACCGACGAAACTCCCATTGCTACCGACAACTTCATCAAACTTGCCGAGAGCGGCTTCTACGATGGACTCTGCTTCCACCGTGTTATCCCCAGCTTCGTAATTCAGGGTGGTTGCCCCATCGGTGACGGTACGGGAGGTCCTGGTTACACTATCAAGTGTGAGACATCTGCACCGCGTCAGTACCACGACCGTGGCGTACTCTCTATGGCACACCGCGGCAAGGATACAGGCGGCTCACAGTTCTTCATCTGCCACAACCGCCAGAACACACAGCACCTGGACGGCGTACACACCTGCTTCGGTCAGGTAGTAGAGGGTCTGGATGTGATTGACGATATCCGCCCTGGCGACCTCATCTTCTCTATCACCATAACCGAGGAGTAAGACAATGAAGAGATTGCTTCTTCTGGCCACCCTGCTATGCGCGACATTGTCGGCAGGGGCCCAGACCGCCGCAGACTCGCTGGCGATAGTATCCGCTAAGTGGACTACACACTCTCCGCAGAAGGGTGTGACGCTGAAAAGTGCATTGATTGGCGACCTCTACAACGGCGCGCAGAGTATCAACCTCGTTGAGATTTCGCGCTCGTCAAAGTTGCACCTGGCCGTCGCTCACGACAACAATATGCGCCGCACGAGCGCTATGGCCAGCGACAAAGGTGCCGTAGCTGCTATCAATGGTACCTTTTATAATATGCGAGAAGGCAACTCCACCTGCTTCTATAAGATTGACCGCGAGGTTATCGACTCAACCACCACCAGCGAAGCGGCATCGCGCGTAAACGGTGCCGTGCATATCTCGGGCCGCAAGCTGAGTATCCTCGACTGGACTCCCGACATCGAGCGTAGCTATAAGGGCAATAAGGGTACGGTGCTGGCATCGGGCCCCGTGATGCTCGACGAAGGTGGTTATGCCGACTGGAGCAAGTGCAGCGAATCGTTCATCAAGACCAAACACCCCCGCAGTGCAATTTACACCACTCGTGACGGCAAGGTGGTCTTCATCACAGTTGATGGCCGCTCGGCGGGCAACGCTGCAGGCGTGAGCATCGAGGAGCTGGCGCACCTGATTCGCGTCTTGGGAGGCTACGATGCCCTCAACCTCGACGGCGGAGGTTCCACCACTTTGTGGATTAAAGACGCCCCCGAGAACGGAGTTGTGAACTATCCCTGCGATAACCGCAAATTTGACCACGCTGGCGAAAGAAGCGTATCTAACTGTATATATGCATATTAGCATATAGGGCAAAAATAAAAGTGCAATAAAGCAAATATTTTTTGCTAAAAAGTTTTGGTAAATAAAATATTTGCTTTATCTTTGCACTCGCAATCAGATAAAACGATTGCACAATCTAATACATTCTGCGGAAATAGCTCAGTTGGTAGAGCACAACCTTGCCAAGGTTGGGGTCGCGAGTTCGAGTCTCGTTTTCCGCTCAAAATCAAGCAGTTGCAGAAATGTAACTGCTTTTTTATTTTTGAAACTTCGCCAGTGTACTCAACTATCGTTTTGAGCATAGAATAACTTACATCAACAATTAATGGGATTAGCTACCACACAGTCGCTAATCCCATTAGTTATTGTAATCGGCCTATTTAGGTGGTTATTTGCGTTTATGCCACTTGGGGGTGATGCCGAGGAAGATTTCGTAGTTGATACCTGGCATGGGGCGTGAGAGTACCGAGAGGTACTCCTCGTTAAAAAGGTTGTTCACCGAGCCCTTCAACGAAAGGTCGGCCCACGGGAGTGAGAAGCCCTTTTCAAGAGTGATGTTACTCATAAAATATTGCGGAAGCTTGCCCGTGAGCGAGATATCGTTTGACGACATTGTATATCGCTTTGAGTAGTAGCACCACTTATAGAGGAACGACCAGCTACGCCACGAGAGTCGCCCCGTAACGGTTGATGAGTACTCGGGAACATAGGGCAGCTGCTTGCCTACCGATTGGTCGGCAGGCGTGCGAGGCTCACCCTCATTAATTGAGGGAGTCCACGAGAATGTACCGTTAAGTCCCAACTGCCACTCCGCAGTTAGCGCAACATTCATATCAGCCTTGAGTTCTACGCCATAGGCGTGCACATCCTTTATATTGTCGGGCGAGAAGAAGCCTTTGGTCGTTGGCAGCCAGATAATCCAATCCTTGATGAATGACTCAAACCAGTTAGCCGAGCCACTCAATGAGTATATACCCTCCTCACCGATGGCAAAAGACAACCCCGCATCGTAGGTCCAGCCGCTCTCTTTCTTCAGGTCGGGATTACCACCTGGAAGGAAGTAGAGGTCGTTGAGCGTCGGGAAGCGGAAGTTGCGCGAGAACGAGGCTTTAGCCACGACATTACCCCTCTCGGAGAGGACTCCGTCTATAAAAAATGCAGGAATGATGGGTGCCCACTCATTGCCAAACATCTCCTCACGGATAACAGCCGACAGACCCAAGCGCTCTATCGGGCGCCACTTCGCCGACACCGAGCCAGACAACTCGGGACGCCCCTTGCGGTAGCCTACGATAGCCTTATTGCCATCCTGGCGCACGATGTTTTTATCTTCGCTCTCGACAAGGTGCTGGTGTAGCGACATATTCGCCGTAAAAAGCCACTTATTACCAATGTAGTACTCGCCATCAACCTGGCCGTAGAAAGTGTTAATACGGCTTCGTGAGCGGGTCATATGTGCCATTGTGCCGTTGCCGACATCGCGCTTATAATCGTAGGCCATCCAGGTGTAGATATAGCCCGCCTTTGCGCCTACTTTCCAATTCTTGCGCAAATGATCCCACGAGAGAACACTACGGAAGGTATGCTCGCGCTGGCGATTCTCGAAGTCAGTATCGTCGCCGTGGTCTACGGTCAGCATCGCCAACTCGCGGTTGGAGTTTATATACCACGCATTCAGACCGAATCTGTCGCCCTTGCCCGTGTTATAGTATGCCTCCTGCAGAAGGTGCAAATCCTTGTATGCACCACTGCGGTTGCGCTCCTCGGGGTAGTATTGGTCGATGATGTTCATATCATCATCATAGATATTTATCTTCTTGTCGCGATTCAGATACTTATAGTCGTTGGGCGATGAAGAGTAGACGGCACGCGTAGATACCTGCCAATGGTCATCGCCATAAGTTAAGCGCAAGAACTCGTCAAAGGTCTTGAACGAGCCTATACCCTGCACATACTGCAGACCAAAGCCTTCCGATTGCGCGGGCTTGGTGGATAGTTTCACCGAGCCACCCAGACCGCCGCCCGTCTCATTCACAGACGAAGTGCCGTGCAGCAGCGAGGCATCGTCGATAAAGTATGAGGGGATCATCGAGAAGTCGGTCATTCCGAGCATCGGGTTGTTTATCTTCATTCCGTTCCACGACACCTGCGTATGCGAGGGCGAAGTACCGCGAAAGGCCACGGTAGAGAGTGTGGCACGGCCGTAGTTCTTGACAAAGATAGAGGAGTTGAAGGTGAGGATATCGGCCATCGAGAGGGCGATATTCTCTTTCAGCACCAGCGTGTCGAACTTGGTCTGCTGTGTGCCTATCTCCTTCATCGGGCGCTGGCCATAGACCGTCACATCGGGGATGTTGATACCCTTGCGAGCCCAATCCCTTGTGTTGGTCTGCTGCGCCATCAAGAAGTAAGGCGTAAGCAAAATATATAGTATAAGTAAAAATCTTTTCATCGCATAAATACTTTATTTCCAGCAAAATGCTCCAGGAATAATGCCCACATAGAAGCTGTCGAGAAGCTCTCTATCTTTCGAGTAACGATATACCATACCCTGCTGCACATAGTCAATGGCATCGGCAATATAGACATCGCCCGTACGGGGGCAAACCGTCAGACCATAATAGAGCGTACCGTTGTATGGCAGGAACGGGCGTACGGGAATACGGTCGGCCGTTACATCCATCTCCCACACATCGTCGTTGAGCCAATAAATCTTATCTCGTGTACCGTTGAGCTGCACCTCCGAAGGCCAGTCGCCGAACTCGAACGGAAACTCCTTTTCGACAGTGAAGGTCTCGGCATCGATGCAGTAGAGCGACGGTGCCTCGTGGCCGTATGGCGAGCCCTCATAGCCGCCATCAGTGACGGTCCAAAGTTTGTTGTTGCAGTCCATAACCAGCGAAGTGGGCTGGATGCCAACTTCCAACTCATCAACCACCTCGTCGGTGTCGGTGTCGATTTTCAGGATTCTATTCTGATACGACCAGCAGTTCACATAGACATACTTGCCATACTGCACCATCTGCTCGGTAGAGCCACTCTCCATAGTCATACCCGGCACCTCGATGTAACCCGTCACCTCATAGCGTTTGGGATTCACGATAAAGATGCGATTGTCCCAAATCTGCGTAATGTAGGCCTTCTCGTCAGATATGAAATGGATATAACGGGGCGAAGTGAGGTTTGTGATGCGCCCCACCTCCTTGAAGGTCTTGGTATCGATAGCAAAGACCACATGCGAATTATTGACCACCACCCAGCCTATGCCGTTGCGGATAATCATCGACTGCGCCACATCGCCCAACTTCATTGCGTTGGCTCGATAGAAGACTTCATTCTGCACGCTCTTGGTCGCGGGGTCGTAGTAAGAGAGCGTAGCGTTTCCGTACTGGAAGTTACCCTCGTTGCAGATAAACAACCCCTCGCCCGAAGCCGAAGTATCGAACTCTTCCTCAAAACCATACTCCCACTTCATACACGAAGTATGGAGCAGGAGAATGGAAAAAAATATTAACCTAACGACAATTTTCGTCATATTATCTCTTCATATTATAGTCATAAAAGCCAAACACCTCGGTCGAGACTTCTCCCAACCAACCGCTCTTGGCATTTACAGCGCACTGCACTTTTACAAAATCAATATACTCTAACACAATGGGTTGGCACTCAAAATCTATCGCATTCGATATCTTGAAATGGTTTGCATTAGCCGACGCATCAGAGTTAGCACCATCAGTTAGGCGGTCAAGATAGCTAAAATTATCGACATATCCCCAATCATACTCAGCATTTACCCAATATGAGCCATTGCCAGAAGCGTCATAATTGCGCGCTTCGAGGCATGTTCCAGTGAGAGTGTAACTGTCGGCCTCAACCCAAAGTGGGTAGTAGTACTCCTGACGGTGGAACTGTTTGAGGTAGTCCACCTCGCCACTGTTACCTTGATTATCGGTCCACTGCACGGGCATACCAGGACCTGTGGGGCGATAATATGTGACAGCATAATTCTGAATAGTCTCCGCCTTGCCCGTCTCCGAGCCCGCGAGTTCATACCAGGTGTCATCTGGCAAGCCGTTGCCGTTCTCATCCTGCATAACCCATACAATACCAGGCTCCGACGAACCGCTAAATGAGTTGCCAAGAATACCGAGGTCGTAGTCGCCCGAGTTGTCGATGCTATGGTCAAAGCCAACAACGATATAGCCACCGAAACCACCCAACGACACCCAGTTTGGATATGGGTTACCATCTCTATCAACCTCCGACATTCTCGCTTCGGCGTAGGCAATAGCCGCCTCGGGAGTGGTCTGTGTACCATCAAAGCCACCCGTTTTGGTTTCGTTGATAAACTGGCCAGGAGCGGGAGTATAATCGTAAACTTTGTTCCAATCGGCTTTTGACGAAGCATCCTTTGCGCGATAGAACGCACCCTGGTCATATACAGTCACTGTAAACTCACGCGTAAGGGTTACTTCACCCTCCTCCTTCTCAATAGATGCCGAGGCCGTAATTGCGTATTCACCAACCGACTCGGCCGTAAAGACAAAGCATGAATCTGTACCCACAACTTCATCCTCACCGACAACCTGCCAGCAATAAGTAATACCCTCTTCTTTACTCATTACCGACGGTGCAATTAGTAACTTGCGGCCAACTACTGTGTGGTATTCACTGCGCTCGAAATCCCACGCAATGGGCATATCCTCGGCATTGAGCACCTCCACTGTAACCGAGTCACCATGCGTGCCATCCTCGTTGATAGCGGTAGCCGTAATGACATAACTGCCTACCGCTTCAGCATTGAAGATAAACGATGGTTCCTCGCCCGCCTTCTCGTCATTCACACTCCACACCAATGTTGTCGGCAACGAAGTTTCGCGCACCGTAGCGTTAAATTGCAGTTCGGCACCCACGGCAACCGTCAGACTCTTATGGCCCGCAATCGACACGGTGGGAATCTCCAGTTCGACCACATCTACACGAATCTCCTCACTATCGGAGCCTGCGTCGGTTGTGACGCAGAGTGTGATATAATATTTGCCAATCTCCTTCGCCACAAACGACAATGAAGGCAAAGTGCAAATCTCTTCACCCTCCATCGTCCAGCTATACACAGCATCGTCAGCAAATTCGTATGACGGTGCAATGATAATTTCGCGTCCCTGCTTGACGGTATAGATACCGCTTTTGCTATCGAGAGCAATCTTCGGGGGCAAGGCTGTTGTCAGCTCCTCGTCCACATTACAAGACGAGGAGAGAGCAACAACACATAAACACATATACACTAAAAATTTCCTCATATAGTTCTATTCATCAAAACGCACCGCAACATCGTCGTAGGCGAAGTAACCTGGGATTGTAAAGCCATATCGTCCTCCCATCTCATCCGAGTAAAGGAAGTTGAATCTAACCTTTGCTACTGGACCAAGTACAGAGAGGTCCCATCTCTGCCAATCCTCGACTACATTGAAGCCTTTTACCAGGTAAATCTCCGTCTCACTTGTAGGCTCATAAGGGTCCGCATCAATGTCATCATAACCATAAGCCACAATTTTGAGCCAAGCATCCTCGGTTAAGCCAGTCCAGTTGCCACCAAAGGTATTCCCCTCTTCACTCTTAACTCCATTGAAAAGCTGATTGAGAGTGTAATTAGTATTGGTAATATACATATGGTCAATAACTCTCGGCTCGCAATCCATAAAAGATATTTCGGGCAGATTCTCTATGTATGCCTTGCTATCCTTGTAGCCATAATGCACACAGAAATTATCTCCCGAATGAGGAGCGATAGGTGCCATAAGCTGTAACAAGAACCAACCAAGAGCAGCGTCTGCACCAGGTTTGCCAGTCCAATAATCAACATACTCCTGGCCATATTCTTTAGCGATATAGATATTTCTATCGTTGTCAGTATAACCAGGTCCCCAGTAGTTTGAAATAGCGTGTCCGCCTCCCCAGAAGCAGTAGGCATAGTTATCGGGGAACATATGGTATAGTTCGGTATTACCCTCATCATACCAAAAATACATTGCATCCATCTGGTCATTTCCATACAACAATGGACCATAATACTGAGTTGCGTCAATTAGGTCACTCCAAGTTGATATTTCGCGACCCGACCAGCCATCGGCATAGTCCAAATACATTGGTGAGAATTTCGCATCCTCGTCCTCAAATGTGAGCACGCGCAACTCGTAAAGGTCACTCTCGTTGATGGTTGTCGAAACACGCTGCGTAGCACCGCTTGTGAAGTTCTTTTGGGGGTTCTTCACCTCAGAGAACACTCTGCCGTCAGCGAACTTGTAGGTGACGGTAATATTAGTTCCCTCAACCTCGGCGGGAAGCACCACCATAGCTGCCATAACGCCATTGTTCTCGCTCTTCAACTCATAACCGCCATCGAAAGAGAGTGTTATCTCCGAGCGACCGTTGGTGATAGCATCACTCCATTCGCCATTTTCATAGTCGTAAGTGCGCTCACCTGCAATCTTTAGTCCCTCGGTCGAAAGTGTGATAGATGTCAAAAGGGGAAGAGTACCACTGCCTCGCTTGGTGTCAAACCACACATAGGCGGTCTGATGCTCCAGGCGGAACGAGTTGTTTACATCCAATGTCGCATAGCCAAAATCACCATCGTTACCCAAGTTGCCGTCAGCACTCTGCTGCGAAAGCACCTTGGCAATGTTGGCCTGATCACCTGTCATATTGTAGAATATGTGGCCGTTATCAGCATTTGCATCCGAAATATTCTCGAACTCGAATGTTGCCAAAGTACAATCCGTAGCGATGGAGTTACTCTTGTTCTCACCCAACCATACGCAGTCGCCTGCAGTCCAAGTGTAGGGAATAGTCTTTTCGTCGGGAGTGTCGAATGCTGTGCGTGTCTCAATGTTGCTGTATCCCGTTACAATCAGCTTATTGCCAGTGGCTTTCACCTCTGAATCGTTCTTCTGGCAGGCAACAAACAACACTGCTACCATAGCGAATAATATACCTCTTTTCATAATAGCATACATCGTTTAATTCTACATCTCATCCCAAGGTGAGGGAGTCTGTGAAGCCGCAAAGCCCGACTCAATTTTTACTGAAATAACCTCGATTGCTGGCGCCTGATACTCCTGCACCTTTGGCTGCATTGTCTGTTTGTTTTCCATAGTAGTGAATTGAATTAATAGTTTGTTTTCATTGTTACTTTCTCTCTTTTCACACTGCTCGCAATGGAACAAAACAGACACACTTCGCCTGAGTGAGCTGCCCGAAGAGCTTTGCCCACCCCGCAATTCAACGAAGTATGAACAGCCTTTGCCATCTTTATAAATACCTTTTAATCAACCGATATTACCGCTATTTACACCTCCTGCGAATGATTGTCAAGTACGACATCATCTGACCAATGCCACATAACGAAACATACCGACCCTAAGGTCAACCATCCCGTCACGCCACGCAAACTGTCGGGTACGACAACGCCACACCCCGATACCACAATCGCTCAAATATGCAAAAAACAGTAATAAAATAGTGTGATTACTACCCGTATCCCAGCAGGTGATTAATCCAAAATGCTAAGGCAGGTCTTCTGACTTATCCCATTGTCGCGCCTTCCCAATCACACAGATCAGTGGCAAAGAGTGCGTACAACATCCATCCTTTCTCGCGGTAGCTATCACCATAACTACCTATCAGGACGGGACTTACAGCAACTGGTATTGTTCCAGATTCTCACTGGATTCCCTTTTCACCCTCCGTGACGCTCGGTCCGTAAGGGCTCCTTATACACTGCAAAGATAATAAAATTTTCTTTCCACACTCTCCAATGGGCAAAAAATATCTCGCCAGCGGAATATAAGTTTTACGCGATGCGATATCGACAAATAAAAAAAACTGCCGAGATTTTCATCTCGACAGTTCTCTAATTCTATTGTTAGTTGGCTTACTTTGTGTAAGTGTAAGTAAAATTAACTACAATAGGCCAGTGGTCAGCCATACCCTTGAAATTCTCATCACGCAGGTAGCTTGTAGCCTTCAACTGAACGGGGTTACCAGTCTTGTTGATATAGATTATCTTATCAACAACCTCACCCTTCTGAGTATTCTCACAGATGATATCTGTGCTTGAGTCAGTGCCTGTAGCATCGCTTACCATCAACGACTTTGAGGGGTAAGTAGGATATACACCGTCCCACTGGAACTCTACCCAGGGGTCAGCATAAGTCAAGTCCTTGTTCAATACACTCCAGAAGTATGTGTTGAAGTCGTGACGAGTATAACGGCAGTTTGTATCACCCATAAAGATGATAGGACGGTTGTTCACGCTGATTGAGTTGATGTACTGTGCAATCTGCTTCAACTGTGCGTGCTGAGCGTTGATGTGGCTCGAACCTGATGAACTGTAAGTATTCATATGAGTAATGATAACATCAACAGCTACGCCATCAGCCATTGTTACTACGTAGTGACGGAAACCCTTGTTGATACAAGTATTTGCACCACTTGTAATACCACCAGCACTTGATGTAAACTTCGTCCAAGACTCTGTAGAACCAAACGAGCAAGAAGACTTCTTTGCAGCAAAGCCAAGACCGTCAGTGTTGTTTGACGAAATTGAGCTTACTGAACCACGGTGTGTACCGAATGTATAGTTGCTCATATTGCTTGTGAGCTCGCTGTGATATGCGAAGTCCTCAGAGAAGCCTACGAAATCCCAACCCTCGCTTGCGATCTTCGAGCTGATTGACTTTGTACCGTCAGAACCAGGACCGTCGCCGTTGATTGTAACGAGGCTAATCTTCTTGGGCAGACCATCTACATTGTAAGTAGCGCACTTGAAAGAACCAGTTACAACCTCGGGAACGGGAACAACGGGAACCTCTGGCTCAGGCTCTGCGGGAGTCTCAGGCTCTGCGGGCTGCTCAGGCTCTGCGGGCTGCTCAGGCTCTGCGGGAGTCTCGGGCTCTGCGGGCTGCTCGGGCTCTGCGGGAGTCTCGGGCTCAACGGGCTGCTCGGGCTCTGCGGGCTGCTCAGGCTCTGCGGGCTGCTCAGGCTCGGGATTCTCGGGCTCAGCAGGAGTCTCAGGCTCGGGCTCGGGCTCGGGAGTCTTGTTGGGCACGATCTCTACATCGTAGTTCTCCAGAGGCAATGTGTAAGTGTATGTGTAGTTCTTCTGCATTGTTGATGTAACCTTCTGTGAGAAAGTTGCAGTGTAATCAGTTGTGTAAACTACAAACTTCATAATATCGCCCGACTTGATTGTGGGGAACACGGTAGTGAGGAACACTACATTGCCATTAAACTGGGGCTTGCCAGCGAAGTCGATCTTCACGGTGTTGAAGACATTAGAAGTCTTTGAGTATGTGCCGTAGCGAGCGTTAAACTTGAAATCACCACAGAAATCAACGGGTGAGCCGTTGCGTGTGATGGTAATCTCGAGGCTCTGGAGCTCGTCGCCAGCCAACTCGGTGTTGTCAGCATTCAGACGGAAGCGGACAGTCGAGAAGATGCTTTTGAACGAGAACTTTGACTTACCGCTTGATGTCGAAGAGTGTGAACCGTAAAGGAGCTCACCAGGGACATTTGTCATACTCTCGTTGATTACCTGCTCGTTGGGCAAGTTACCTACGAGCGATGTAACTGTTGTACCTGCGTTAGGATTGTAGGGGAAGTAAGCGTAAGTGGGTGTACCCTTAACTGTTACGCCATTAGCTGGTGAGAATGTTGTAGACTTTGTATCTACAGTGTTTGTGTTTACATAACGGAGATTTTTCTCTGAACGGTTAGTCCAGACGCCAATCTCGTCACCGGGATTCCAAAAGTAAGATGGTGAAGTAGTTTTGTCAAGCGTAGATGGATCAACGCTTGAGCGAGAGAAAACCTCATCATCCACAATCTCGATCTCTGCGACAAAGTCAGTAGATTCTGGAGTAATGATGTTGTTACTCTCTTCCTTTGCACAGCCTGCGGCGATGCAAATCATTGCAATTGAAGCAATTGCGGTTTTTAGGTTTCGTACCATAAAGAAAAATTTAAGTTAAACTTCGTCACACACCAAAGGTTATGTGTCTCCGCGCAAGCAGAATCACATAACCTTTAGTGTGTCGTATTTATATGTTAGTTCGTATCCAAAATTCAAAATTTTAGTTAATACTATCAGCCAAGAACGGATTAGTCACGACCTCCATTACCTGAGCCGCCACCATTGTCAGGAGTTGTGCCATTTTCACCACCAGTGATGATATCACCACCCTTACGCTTGAGGTAGAACTTATCGTTCATCTGTACGATATCCTTAACCAGCTGAAGACCAGTAGTTGTGGCATGGTTCATAAGCACAATACCCACAGGTGAAGGATTATTAATCATCTTATCCTCGATTTTTTCCTGCAGATAATTAACCAACGGAGACATACCAGCAGGGTTATCTCCACCTAAACTACCACCAATACCAATCTGGAACCAAGCATCGTGAGTACTATTATCATATATCTCAAGAGCCTTCGCCAACACATCGTCAATAGCCACCTTACGATTACCCATAGTTGGATATTCACCAGCCGTTATCGTTTCAGAGTCGTCATCACGAGTATGCTGTCCATGATGGTAGTAATACTTAATATTAGTAGGTGTCGTACCATTGTAAATAGTTGCTTCATTCATTTGCGAGAAGTATGTAGTATACTTCGTCTCACTGTGCAAACCAATGATATTAGTAATCAAATCATTTGCCAAATTATAATCAGAGTTTGCAGCCAATGAACCAAATGTAGTCATAATACCAGCGGGAAGCAAGTTTTTGATTGATGTGTTTGAGTAAAAATCATCAACACTATGATTGATTTTAACAATAATATTCTTTCCTGAAGAAATTACATCATCAATTGTTGTATCCTCCGAAACATTAGTGTAAATACACTCTTTAATGCCAGAGGTATTCAAAACACTATTTAATTGCTCTGTAATAAAATCTGGTCTAATAGAACCATAAGCATAACCACTAATATCATAAGCTTTTTCAGAGAATGTAAACACTACCACCAGCACCTCATTAGGGTGAGTTTGTGCTAAAGACGCTATCTGAGTCATAGCGCTAAGTACATGAACACTCTCTGTTAGTCCCTGCGCACTGCCGACGAGAGGAATACTGAGACCTGTATTATCCTCCTGACCCGCACACGCCAAATATGCCTTACTAGGATAATCACCATCGCTCCAAGTATTTTCAGCACCTATACCGCCCAATAAGCTATGGTCATTAGCGCTACCACTTTTGTTAATTCGGCAATCAAGGTTAAATGCACGGACACCCTGATTAAACTGCGCTGTCAAGTCAGTAGTTGCCTGATATTTGGGATCCAACGCATACCAAGAGCCAGGGAATGAAATCTCTGACAGATAGATATCCTGGTCGAGCTGTGATATCCATTTATCATATTCAAACTCCTGAATCTCAACCTTCGACTCTCTCTTGGGGATAGGCAACTTGTGAATCTTACCAGCCTGAAGTGTGATATCTCCATTTGCGGGATTCATCTTGAATGTATGGCTACCGTGGCTACCTGTGTTCACAGTAACAGTCCACTGATTCTGGCCGATAGTCATATCCTGAGGAATGCAGAATACATCAAACTCCAAAGCCTCATTCTGCTTAAGAATCAATGCAGAACCATTGGGGTACATTGTACCGATGGTAATAGTATTTGAACCATTAGTAACATTCTTCACGGTAGCAGCCGCAGTGCTATTGCCTTTGTCGTCAACCTGTGTAGAGCCAGTGATGCTCAAATCGAAATCACCAGCAATATTTACACCCGCGGGAGCAGTAAGCACGATAGAGCTAATCGCAATCTGCTCGGTTCCTGTATTCGCATTAGTAATAGAGCTGAAACCGCCAAAGTGGAACTTCAAAACAGTAGAGAAGGGCTTAAAGCGAAGGTTTACAACATCGCCATTCTGAACACCATTTGTACGAGCATACATAATGGCATTGGGCAAGTCCTCTTCAAGTTCGGCTGCATTAGACGAGATAATAGTACCCTTGTGAACATCGATATCATCTGTTGCCATACCATTTTCGTCAACCTGGCGATAATTAAAAACAATCTGCTGCTGGCGGCTGATAGATGCAGGCACAAGGATAGCATCACCGCTTTTACGGAAAGCCTTACCAGTCTCGGGGTAAACAGCGCAGAAATCAGACACACCCTCATTACCCCACTGAACACCGTGAGCACCAGTGTGTGCAAGGTCTTCAGCAGACTGCTGGCCAGTACTAGTAATCACCTCATATACAGCCTGATTACGGCTCTCAGCACCTGCAGTGGCATAGATAGACACCAAGTCTCCTTCATTCCAAAAAACGGGGAAGTATTGTCTAACAATGTCGTTGTTTTCATCTTCATCAAACTGCTCCTCACCATAATGTGTACGAGTGTCGTTCTTGCCATTATCGAGGGTCAAAGAGAATTTCACCTCCTCGTTAGGTGTGGGCGTGATAATATCCGAAGTCATATCGTCCTTCGAACAAGCAACCATAAGGCCAACCAAGGCCAATGTCAAAAGTATATATTTTTTCATTGCTTCTGTTATTCTTAAATTCCAGTTCCCTTATTAGTCCCAAGCCCCATCTGAGCTAAAGACAGTCTTATCAAATGAGTTATACTCCAAATTCACATCGTGCTCCTCGATGTAAGCCTGCTCGTTATCAGGATCCTTGAGGGATGCCGAGCTTGCAAATGAACCCTCGACCTCAACTGAGTAGAAGAGCGTGCGAGGAGTCTCGTAGATTTTCTTTTTCATTTTTGATTGCTATTTTTATTATTTTATTCGTTTTTTTGTTGTATAGCTTAGGCTTTTTGCACCAGCAGAACTATCGTCCCGCTGCTGAAAATCAGACCTATCGGCGTGCTTTTGGGCCTTTTCGCGGCAAAGTTACGGCATAAAAAACAAACGACCAAAGATTTTTGAAAGTTTTTTAGATTTTTGGAGCATTTTTTTTGAGCGGCGCAGAGACGAGAATAGGAGGCTGATTTTGCGGCGGTTAGCGGCGAGACGAAAAAAAAATCCCCCCCCCCTAAAAAAGTGGCTTTTAATGGCAGAAAATGAGCCTTTTTTTATATATTTGTGCCGACATTAGAAGTTGAGGGCAATGAATTGGAGAAATATCCAGCTCTTTCAGTTTGTAAGTGATTGGCGTTCACGCGTTTGCAAGGGCGTCAAAGCCCCCGAGGTGTGCGCAGTGCTGAAACAATAGACTCACACAACTTCCGCGTAACGCGCGTTCCCGAGCGCGAAATAGCAGCACAAACGCAGATTTTCAGCGCGATTTTTGGAGAAAATCGGACGCAGGGCAGAAAAAAATCAAGAATTTATGTTGATTGCAGTTGATTTTGATGGCACGATTGTGGAGCACAAGTATCCGCAAATCGGAAAAGAGATTCCATTCGCTATAGTTACACTGAAAAAATTGCAGGACGACGGGCATAGGCTGATTCTGTGGTCGTGCCGAGAAGGCAGGCTCCTGCAGGAGGCTGTGGAGTGGTGTCGGCAGAGAGGATTGGAGTTTTTTGCGGTGAACAGCAACTACCCCGACGAAGATGTGGACGAAGGTGCTGTGCGCAGCCGCAAGCTGAAGGCAGATATGTTCATCGACGACAGAAATGTGGGCGGACTACCTGACTGGGGCGTGCTGTACGAGATGATTTCGCGCGGCATGAGCTACGACCGATATCTGCGCGAGGCCAGCAACATCGCCATCAACCAACCCAAGAGAAGCCTCTGGGAGAAGATATTTGGATAGGAGAGGGAGGAAATCAAAAACATTAATGCTTTGAAAAGAGTAATTACATACGGAACATACGATCTTTTGCATCAGGGGCATATCAATTTACTTCAAAGAGCAAAGGCGCTGGGGGATTATCTAATCGTTGGAGTAACCAACGATAGCTTTGACCGAGAAAGAGGTAAGTTGAATGTCCGAAACAATGTTCTTGAAAGAGTCGAAGCAGTTAGAGCGACTGGACTTGCTGATGAAATTATTGTAGAAGATTATGTGGGGCAAAAAATTGATGACATTCAGAAATATGGAGTAGATATTTTTGCCATAGGGTCCGATTGGGAGGGTAAATTTGAATACTTGCGCGAGTATTGCGATGTAGTATATTTACCCCGCACAGAGGGTATTTCATCAACTTTATTAAGAGATGAAAGTCAAAAACATATTCGTGTCGGAATCATCGGGGCTGGACGAATTGCTAAAAGATTCGTACAAGAAGTATCGTATGTCAATGGAGTAAATCTTGTAGGAATTTACGATGTGAATGAAGAGGTGGCATCCGAATTATCTACTATAAACGATTCGGTTAGAGTTTACCCAAAAGCCAAATTGCTGATAGATGATGTAGATGCAGTATATGTGGCAACCCCTCATTTAAGCCATTACGAATATGTAAAGAGTGCGCTATTGGCTGGCAAGCATGTATTGTGTGAAACTCCATTAGTCTTGAATGGAAGCCAAGCACAAGAGTTGTATGATTTAGCACAAAATAAGCATTTAGTTTTACTAGAGGCAAATAAAACCGCCCATTGTCCAGCTTTTAACCATTTAATGGTGATGATAAAAAGTGGTGTGATAGGCGAGGTTGTCGATATTGAAGCATCACTTTCGAAGTTGTTGCTGGATAAAAACCTTCGAGAGTTTGACTCTGCGCAAGCAGGAGGTTCGATGTATGAGTTGGCATCATATCCTTTGCTACCAATTATAAAACTGTTGGGACCCAATTATGAAGATTTAAGTTTATTCTCTCGAATCAATAATGGTGTAGATATCTTCACTAAAGGCGTAATGCGCTATTCGAATGCTATATGTTCATTTAAGTTAGGGTTGGGTGTAAAGACGGAAGGAAATCTTATCATATCAGGAACAGAGGGGTACGCGTATGTACCTGCACCTTGGTGGAAAACAGACTATTTTGAGCTGCGATACGAGGATCAAAATGATAACAAGAAATTCTTTTACAAATGGGATGGTGCAGGTTTGAGGTATGAGATTCAGGAATTTATATCGTGTATATTAAATAACCGTCTGATATCTGTGCGTTTAGCACCCAAAGAGAGTATTGCGATGGCAAATATTATGCAGCAATTTGCAGAACGCAAGAATACGATAGAGATATAGTCGTATGAAAAAGACATTGGTGGTAGGCGGAGCAAATGGTATTGGATTAGCAATTGCTCACAAATTAGCAAATAATTCAGCGTGCGAAAAAGTATACATAGTGGATAAACAGCCATTAAAAAGTATACATCAGCACGAAAAAATAGAAACCTACATATTCGATTTAACCGATACTGATTATAGTTTTTTCGACAATTTTGCAGATATCGATTCATTAATAATTACGGCAGGCTTCGGCAGGTTATCATTATTTAAAGATATAGAGGACCAGCATATTGTAGACTCTTTTAATGTCAATACGATATCCGTCATTAGGCTAATCAAGCGATTTTACAGTAAAATCGAATCAGAGAAAGACTTTTATTGCGGTGTAATGTGTTCTATTTCGGGTTTTATGACTTCTCCGTTCTTTTCAATTTATGGAGCTACCAAGGCTGCATTAAAAATATTTATAGAGAGTGTAAATGTTGAGTTAGAAAAAGCTGGAACAACCAATAGAATACTCAATGTTTCACCAGGGTCTATCAAAGGGACTGGATTCTACCATGGTGAAACAGACCTTGATATGCTCAATGAGTTGTCGTCGGAGATAATAAAAGCGTTGGACGCTAAATGCGATTTGTACATTCCTCAGTATGAAGAAATATATAAGACCGTATTGCAACGTTATCACGATGATTTTCGCGAAGAAGGTAGACATAGCTATGAATACAAACTAAAGAGCGGAAGAATCAAGATGTAATACATTCATATCAATGGGCAAATTACAGAAATTAATACATTATGTAAAAATCAATATCTTATTACCAATATATCAGAAAATATTGGTTTATAGATTGAGACATAAGAAGCACATCAATGTAGTGTTTATAGCGTTCTCATTGCCAATGTGGAGATATCAACATATATATGATTTATTGAGTAAACATCCACGCTTTAATGTATCGGTTATAATTATTCCAACGATCTCTTACTCCAAAGAACAGCAAGAGAAATGTGTAAATGAGTTAAGCGACTACTTTGCGGCCAAAAATGTTAATTATCAATTTGGAGAATCCAGCCAAGGCCTTTTAGATATAAAAAGTGAATTAAGTCCAGATATCTTGTTTTATCCGCAGCCATATCTTGATTTATTCAGCGAACAATTTAGGTATGACATATTTCGTTATAGGCTACTATGTTATTACCCTTATGCATTTTGGACTGCTACCGATGACTGGTCTTATAACCTTCCATTACACAATTATGCATGGAAACTTTTTTATTCTACTGAATTGCATCGGGATGAAGCACGAAACATCGCTTTCAATAGGGGTAGAAATGTAGAAGTTGTTGGCTATCCAAATGCTGATAATTTTGTTCGCAAGTTTTATGAGGATGTTTGGAAATCACAGAAAAATAGAAAAAAAAGAATAATTTGGGCTCCACATTTTACTATATCTAGCGGAGGGCTTATGAAACAGTCCAACTTTTTGTGGATGGCTGAGTTGATGTTAGAATTAACAAAGAAATATTCAGACACCGTACAATTTGCTTTCAAACCCCATCCACGCTTATATAGTGAATTGTGCAGACACCAAGATTGGGGAGAAGAAAAAACCCGATTGTATTACAATGAATGGGCAAATAGAAGTAACACACAAATAGAAACTGGCGAATACATCGATTTGTTTATGACTTCAGATGCTATGATACACGATTGTGGCTCTTTCAGTGTAGAATACCACTATTCATCCAATCCAGTGATGTTTGTCTCGGATGATTTTGAAGCGCTAATTGCAGAAAAAGGCAAATTTGGACAATTAGCTATGCGCCAGCATTATATAGGGGCCAACAAAGATGATATTATCGATTTTATAGATAGGATTGTTATTGGAGGTCAAGATACGATGGCGGTTCAACGAAAAGAATTTGTAAAGGCATATATGATTCCGCCCAAAGGGAAATCGGTTGCTGAAAATACGATGGATATACTACTAAAAGAGTTGTGTTAAAGTATGATTTTATTCTTTATACTAATATTTTGTTTAATCCTTGCGAGTTTTAAGGGTATTAAAGGGTATAATGAATATTATTTGTCATATGACATGACAAATGCAGTAAAAGGCATATTCATATTACTGGTATTTATGCGTCATGCTAATCAGTATATACTAGGTTCTGGGTACGACTTTAACTCCTATGGTGATGCTCTTCTCTTAAATATAAATTCTTGTTTAGGCCAATCCATTGTCACCTTATTTCTATTCTATTCAGGATATGGCGTAATGGAGTCTATTAAGAAGAAAGGTGATGAATATATCACATCATTCCCAAGAAAACGAGTATTGTCTTTGTTAATAAACTTCGATATAGCAGTATTGTTGTATGTATTTGTAGTTGTCTTATTAAATAATCATGTGACAGTAAAACAATGTATATTATCTCTTTTTGCATGGGAATCTGTAGGAAATTCTAATTGGTATATATTTGTAATTCAGATATGCTACATCTCGACATGGCTAGTGTTTTATATATCCAGAAAAACACTATCAAATAGTATAAATTACAAGACTATATCAGCATTAATAGTTCTTCTGCTGGCAACAATGGTATGTCTTTCCTATTGCAAAGAAGAGTATTGGTACGATACTATATTGTGTTATGGGGCTGGCTGCTTATTTTCACTAAAAAGAATGAAATATTTAATTTCATTAAGAGGTATTATAAACGCTCTGTACTAGCGCTAGCTACCTTGTTATTTTGCATTCCCTACATACCGATATACGCCAAAGGGCTGACTCTCAACTTGTATAATATTGTATTTGCGTTTCTAATTGTTGTACTGAGTATGAAGTTTGTAGTAAACAATAAGTTTACAATATGGTTGGGAAAGAATCTTTTTCCGCTATATATCTACCAAAGAATTCCAATGATAATCTTATATTCTTTATGGGGAGGGGCTATAGTTCAAGAATATCCAATGATTTTTATTATCATAAGCTTTGCGATAACATTGCTCATAGCAAGATTGTATAAATACATTTCAATACAAATTTAGGGTGGGAGAAATTAAACAACAAACATTATCAGGCGTGAAGTGGAGTGCCATAGGGCGATTCTCCACTCAGGGTGTGGGTTTTGTAATAGGACTCATACTCGCTCGTTTGTTATCACCATCAGACTATGGCATCGTTGGTATGATTGGTATCTTTATTGCTATTGCACAATCATTCATCGATAGTGGATTCTCATCAGCGCTTATAAGAAAAAATGACAGAACGGAGGTAGATTATTCCACTGCTTTTTATTTCAATATTATTATAGGTATTGCCAGTTATGGGCTTTTATTTTTATTAGCTCCACTGATTGCAGACTTCTTCTCGACTCCAATCCTCAAAGATGTTGTACGCGTAGTAAGTATAAACCTATTCCTTAATTCTCTCACAATCGTTCAAACTGCGAAACTTACCGTAGCGTTAGATTTTAAGGCCCAAGCAAAAGTATCATTGATAACCACCATTATATCAGGCGTAATAGGAATTGCATTTGCATATAATGGCTATGGTGTATGGGCATTGGTTTATCAATCTGTAGCATCATCTTTGTTACGAGTGATTTTACTCTGGGTAATTACTAAGTGGATACCGCTACTGACATTTTCGAATAACTCATTTAAGTCATTATTTTCGTTTGGAGGGAAAATATTGGTATCAGGCCTATTGCACACTATATATATGAACTTTATAACATTAGTAATAGGCAAATTCTACACCCCAAAAGATTTAGGTTTTTATTCTCGCGGAGAGAGCTTGGCAAGCCTACCAAGTACAAATATTACGAGTATTCTACAGAGTGTAACATATCCGATTCTATCAAAGTTGCAAGATGATGATGGACGACTGATAGCTGTATATAGGAAATACATAGCGATGTCCTCTATGATCATATTCTTCGGTATGTGTCTATTAGCCGCTCTTGCAAAGCCTATAGTGTTATTTATATTGACAGAAAAGTGGGCCGAGGCTATAATTTATTTGCAAATCTTTTGCTTTGCTTTAATGTTTGACCATTTATGCCAATTAAATTTGAACATCTTATATGTGAAAGGGCGCTCTGATTTAGTTCTGCGATTAGAAATAATCAAGAAAGTTATTTCAATATCGATGATAATATGTGCAATACCATTCGGAGTTTTGGCAATATGTATAGCGCGTGCGTTGTACTCACAAATTGCTGTTTATATTAACACATATTATACAGGAAAAATATTTGGGCTAGGCTACATTGCACAAGTAAAAGACTTCGGCGGATATTTTATTGGCTCTCTGATATCTGTCATGCCAGCATATTTACTATCATTAACGGCATTACCTAATATAGTCATAATAATCATAGGCTCCGCAATAGCCTGTGCCATATATTGGTCTCTTTTTAAGAGTGATGAGAAATTTAAAGAAATTATATCTATTGTAAAGAGCAAAACAAGATGAGCCCTAAGATTTCAGTCATAATTCCAGTATATAATACTGAAAAGTATCTTCCTCATTGTATTGATAGCATATTAGCTCAAACTTACACCGATTTTGAGCTATTGCTTATTGATGATGGCTCGAAAGATTCTTCTGGTGTAATTTGCGACGAATACGCTACAAAAGATTCTCGCGTAAGGGTATTTCATAAAGAAAATGGCGGAGTAAGCTCTGCCCGTAATTGGGGACTAGATAATGCAAATGGCGAATGGATAACATTTGTAGATAGTGATGATTATCTTAATATAGAAGCTATTGAACAAATGTTGTCAAATAAAGGAGAAGATTTAGTAGTTTGCTCGTATCAAGAATTTGGTATTGATAATAGAATAAATAAATTAGATGATACATGCTATAATAGGACATCAATTATTCCCAAACTAGGTGAATTAATGTCGAATGTAGCTTTTATGACACCATGGGGGAAATTATTTAAAATGGATTTGATAAAAAGCTATAATTTAAGATTTGCAAAAGATATTAGTTTTGGGGAAGATACACTCTTTGTATATAAATATTTGTTGTATACAAAGAGTTTTATGACCCAAAGTAATGTAGTATATAGATATAGGAAAACTGGAAGTGGACTATCATCTCAAGTTTTAGAAATTGAGCATGCTTTATGTATAATAAATTCTTTTAACGAGATATTTACTCAAATAAGTAAGTCTTTTGGCAATGGTGATTTTTCTCAAAATTATTGGAGTATTATAAATAGGGTATATCGAATGTCGTTATCGTATATTATGCATAATGCTAATAATATATTATTACGAATATCGTTATTAAGGCAAATTCATAAAAGTCATCAAATACGATTGTATATTGGACATGTTAGACAATATCCTATAGGATTAAAACGTAAAATATGGATATTTCTTGCCAAATTTGATAAATCATTATACCTATTGTCAATTTATTCATATTTCTATTGCTATGATTAATCGAATTTCGAGAATTTCAGTAATAGTTCCAGTATATAATACCGAGAAATACCTTCCTCGTTGTGTTGATAGCATATTAGCGCAAACATATACAGATTTTGAGCTTTTACTTATTGATGATGGCTCAAATGATTCATCAAGTGCCATTTGCGACGAGTATGCTCAGAAAGATCCTCGCATTAAAGTATTCCACAAAGAAAATGGCGGGGTAAGCTTTGCCCGCAATTTGGGACTTGATAATGCCGCTGGTGAATATATAATATTAATAGATAGAATAGTATAAATGAAAAGCAAAATAGCATTAATAATACCTTATTTTGGACAATGGCCAGAATGGATCGACTTATATTTAAAGAGTTGCTCATTAAATGAATTTATTGATTTTCATTTTTTCACAGATTGTAGTATTCCTCAGCATAAATATAATAATACATATTTTCATGAATTGTCATGGGAAAAGTATCAATGTGTTATATCTGAAACACTAAATATAAAATATCAGAGGGAGAGTGCATATTCATTATGTGATATTAAACCTTTTTATGGCTACATACATAGAGATATATTGAAAAAATATGATTTTTGGGGATATGGAGATCTCGATGTATGTTATGGGAAATTATCTCATTTTATTAATGATGATATCCTGAAAAAGAAGGATGTGATTAGTACACATGCAGATAGAATATCTGGACATTTTGCACTTTTTAGAAATACTGAATATCATCGTAATTTGTGCTTTTCAGTACCAAATTGGAGAGAAAAACTTGAAAGTGATAAGATGTATGGCATAGATGAACATTACTTTACGGAATTAATATTCCCAATGATGAAAAATATACATAGGATTTATAGGTATTTATTTTCTAAGTTGAAACTGGATTATAGAATTGGTTATAGAATATTAATGTGGCCCATCAATAAATTTAGTCGTTTATTATTTAAAGAGTACTATACAACACCAGCCCCCAAAATAGATGAAAAATGGGAATATGATTTAACTAATGGAGTTGTTATAAATCCAAATGGTAAAGAATTACCATATATCCATTTTCTGTTTTTTAAAAAAACGCCATTTTATAAAACAGAACATTATTGGAAACCAAACTTCTATAAAATAAAATTTGATCAAATGATTGAAACGAAAAGTGTAGTTGTTTTTGACGTTAATGGTATAACATATAAGAATGATTAGTATTATAGTTCCTATTTACAACACGGAAACATATTTGCGTGAGTGTGTTGATAGCATATTAGCTCAAACATATACAGACTTTGAGCTCTTACTTATTGATGATGGCTCGAAAGATTCTTCTGGTGTAATTTGTGATGAATACGCTGCAAAAGATTCTCGAGTGAGAGTGTTTCATAAAGAGAATGGAGGGGTAAGTTCTGCCCGCAATTTGGGACTAAATAATGCAAAAGGAGAATATTTAATTGTTATAGATGCTGATGATTATTGGTGTCGCATAGACGCATTGGAGCAATTATACAATGTTGCCGTTGAGAATAATGTTGATATCGTAAGAGGTGAATATAAAGCTGTTGATAAAAATGGAACAGACCTATTTGCGCGTCCTATTACCCAATCTAAAGAAAAGATAGCTAATCAAATAATAGACAATGTAACATTTCTTTCTGATGCCATATGTGGAGAGTTCTTTTTTGTATTATGTCTAGTAAAAAAAAGTGCGTTAGATTCTATAAGATATAATGACAAAAGGAGTTTCCTTGAGGATATGGAATTACTCTCTACTTTAATGCTAAAACCGTTATCTTGCATCTATATTCCATTTAGATTTTATGCATATAGAAAAATAGAAAATAGCGCATCAAATGTTCCAAAGGTAAAAAATCTTAAAGACTCTTTTGAAATGTGCTATATGTTTAATAACCTCTCCAACAAAACTAACGATCAGTTATTATGTAATTTTTATACGCAATATAGTATAATGATGTACTATTGGACATTGGATACTATAACTTTAGATGCGTATTTTTCTAGACGAAAGGAACTAATTATAGAGTTGGGACTAAATGAATTACAAAAACAAGTGTATAATTGGTCTAAAAGAACTGATGATAACATTCCTATTATAATAAAAGTTTCTCCTATAATCGGAGTCTGGGTGTTTAAGTTTAGACATTTTATCGGCGGTATAGTTAGAAGAATTAAGAACAGATAACACATAATATTGAGTTCCATTTTAAGATTTCAATAAATTAGGCAGATGAATTATACTGCAGTAATACGCACATTAGGAACAGCGGGAGAAAAGTATCAGCAACTCCTCGATTCGTTGGATTGTCAATCAATTAAACCTACAGCAATTATTGTATACATTGCAGAGGGATATCCATTACCAAAGGAAACCATAGGCAAGGAGCGATATGTATATGTCAAGAAAGGAATGGTAGCACAACGCGCGTTGCAATATGATGAAGTGAATACGGAATATATGTTATTCCTTGATGATGATTTGTATTTACCGTCTAATTTCGTAGAAAATCTCTATGCCGCGTTAATAGAACATAACCTAGATGTAATATCGCCTGATATCTACCCTAACCATGAACGATCTATTAGAGCAGAACTGATGATGTCGCTTTCTGGCCGAATGAAAGCGAGAAGACATGATAATATATGGGGTTATAAGGTGATGCGTACTGCAGGGTCTTCATATAATAAAAATCCCATAAAATCAGTATATCGTTCTCAAACAAATGCTGGTGCTTGTTTCTTTTGCAAAAAAGAAGATTTTTTAAAAATTAATTTGCAGGATGAATTGTGGATGGACAAAATGCAATACGCAATTGGCGAGGACCAGATTATGTATTATAAAATGCATTTATATGGTTTACAACAAGCAACATTATATCATTCGGGAATACAACATCTTGACGCGGGAGAAAATCTTGTGAATAAGGATAAACAAAAAAGAATTGTAGGCGCTGATATATTTTTTAAGATAGCGTTCTGGCATCGTTTTATTCAAACGCCTGAGCACAATTATTTTGTACGCTGCTGGAATAAAATCTGTATCGGATACTTCCTTTGCTTTGGATTGTTGATCTCTTTCATAAGGGGGGAAAAGGAAGTCCTCAAAATTAAGAAGCAAGCTATAGAACGCGGTTTCTCATTCTTAAACAGCAACGAATATCTTAATTTGCCTAAAATCGAAAAACAATGAATATAATCCCTATCGCTTTTGCGTTTGATAATAATTTGGTTATGCCTGCGTGTATTTGTATTTCATCATTGATGATGAATGCAAAGGAGGATACATTCTATGATATATTTATTTTGCACTCGGCATCAGAAAATCTTAACAAATTCAATTTAGACAGAATTCCTAGTTATTATAAGAATTGCAGAATTCAGTATCGAACTGTAGGCGATGAGTTTGACGGAGCTTTTGAGATCCGAGGAATAACAACACCAGCATATTACCGTTTATTGATCCCAGAACTTATCCCTGAATATGATAAAATTATATATTCAGATGTAGATGTAGTATTCAGAAACGATTTAGGTGATATATATAATACAGACATTAGTGGTTATTATATGGGCGGGGTTAATTCAGTAGCTCATATGGATAACGACACTAATAGGTATTACGCAGAATTGGGATTAGATGCCAAACATATTATATATTCTGGAAACTTAATTATAAATTCACGGGAGATAATAAAAGATAATATTATTGCCAGATTTAGGGAATTGAGAGATCGTAAGTTGAAGTTTCAGGATATGGATATGATAAATATCGTTTGTCAAGGTAAGATAAAATATCTTCCTCCTCAATTCTGTTGGACAAACTATATTAACAAATATGCCGTTGAACAAAATCCTCAATTATTAGAAGTATTTACAGAGGAAGATATTCATTTAGCCAAGAACAAGGGGCTTGTTCATTATAATGGACAAAAACCGTGGAAAGGCTATTGTGTAAATTTTGATATTTGGTGGGAGTATTATCGAAAATCGCCATTCTTTGATGAAAAGTTCTATTTTGACTTTTTCTATAATAAATTGGATGAGTTAGATCAATTGCCATTAATTAAGCGCATTAAGATTTTGGTAAGATATTTTGTCTATGGAAAGAAATAAAATTTCTGTCATAGTCCCAATATATAAAGTTGAGGCGTTTATTGAGCGATGTGTTGTATCGCTAATGGAGCAGACCCTCGACAGTGTGGAGTATTTGTTTGTTGATGATGCTTCACCCGACAATAGTGTGAGAATTTTACAAGAGGTGATAAACCGATATCCCAACAGATTGTCACAAGTAAAAATTATCACGCACAGCGAAAATGAGGGGCTTCCAGCTGCACGCAATACTGGATTGGCCAAGGCTTCTGGTGAATATATCTTTCATTGTGATAGCGACGATTTTGTGGAATTGGATATGCTCGAAAAGTTATACAATAAAGCAAAAGAAATTGATGCCGACATTGTATGGTGTGATTTCTTTTTGACATTCGAGAAAAATGAGCGTTACATGAAGCAACCTAATTTTGAGACTTCGATGGATGCTCTAAAAGCGATGTTAAGCGGAGCGATGAAATACAATGTATGGAATAAATTAGTAAAGCGTTCGCTGTACACAGACAACAAAATTGCTTTCCCCGCAGGGTATGGAATGGGAGAGGATATGACAATGATGATGTTATATGCAAATGCACAAACCGTAGCGTACATTCCTCGAGCATTTTACCATTATGTGAAATTAAATATAGGTGCTTTTAGTCAAACTTATTCGGAGAGACATCTTGTAGAATTAAAGCATAATGTAGAGCGTGTAACAAATTATATACAAGATATTGTTGGCGACAAACTTGAGCAAGAGTTAGCTTTTTTCAAGTTAGATGTTAAATTTCCGTTCCTAATAACAGATGATGTTCGTAAGTATCGTATGTGGCGGGAGTGGTATCCAGAAGCAGACAAATACATAGGTCAGAATAAAAAGATATCAGCGAGAAGTCAAGCCCTGCAATGGCTTGCAAGTAAGGGGCAGTTCTGGGCCGTACGATTGTACTACATTCTGATATATAAGCTCATTTATGGAGTAATTTATAAATAAGATGTTTAGAATTTTAGCGATAATACTATTAGGCGTACTAACGAGTTTCTATTTCTTCCCGTTTGAGTTTGCTATTTTACCTGGAGCAAATACCAAGATGGTAATGGCTGGAGTGAGCCTTATCGTATTGGCGATGAATTTAGCTAAAAATAGACGGGCGTCAATAAATAAGGACTTCCTTAATATATCGCTTATTGCGTGCTTAATGTCATTGACGGGACTAGCATCTGTTGCATATAACGAAACTAACGATTATACCTACACCACATATATAATCTCTATGTGGGTATGGCTTGGCGGTGCATATCTGGTTATATCTTGTATGCGTTGGTTGCACGAAAAAGTATCGGTTTCGCTTGTGGCCAATTACTTAATAGTCGTGTGCGTAGCACAGTGTATAATAGCATTGCTTATAGACAATTATCCTGCAGTATATAATTTTGTACATACCTATATCGCGGGATTTGACTGGGTTGGATTTGAACAGCTTGAGAAAGGAGGTCGTTTGTACGGTATTGGCGCAGCATTGGATGTGGCAGGACTGCGATTCTCTACAGTATTGGCAATGATAGCATATTTGAGTGTCAAATCAGTAGAGACTTCTAATCATAAATTGACAATTTGGTATCTATTAGCTTTTATAATTATAACGATTGTAGGAAATATGATGGCTCGTACTACAATCGTCGGAGTCGCATTATCCTGCGTGTATTGGCTCTATGCATCAAAGGAGATGGATAACACCAAAGTGTTGTGGTATTATATTATAGGTTTAGGCTGTGTCACTATAGCTATAACAACATTTTTATACAGCAATAACCCTATTTTTAAGGAGGATATACGATTTGCATTTGAGGGTTTCTTTAGTTTGGTCGAAACGGGTAAATGGGATGTATCTTCGAATGAGATGTTGAAAAACATGTATGTATTTCCCGATAATCTAAAAACTTGGGGTATAGGTGATGGATATATCGAAAATCCTTATTCCCTAGACCCATATTATACTGGCCGAAGATGGGGTGGATATTATATGGGAACAGATGTTGGATACCTGAGATTCATTTTCTATTTCGGAGTTATTGGCTTGGCTCTGTTTATATCATTCTTCTGTAAAACAACGCAGATATGCATCAAGAGATTCCAAGGGTATCGAGTATTATTCTTGATGATAGTTGCCGTCAATTTTATCGTTTGGTTTAAGGTCGCTACAGATATCTTTGTTGTATTTGCGCTGTTCTTATGCATCGGTGAAGATGAGAATGAGAGCGAGGACGAGGTAATGTTGCATACGGAGAGTTAATGAAGGTCGTATATTGTCATTGCAGTATATATAACCCTGGTGGGATGGAGCGTGTGCTACTGAATAAGGTTACTTATTTGGTGGAGCGACTTGGTTGGACTGTAACGGTTGTTACCACAGACCAGAAGGGTCGAGAGCCGTTTTATGCTTTTCCCGGAGGTGTTAAGATTGTAGATTTAGGAATTAACTACACCGACGATAATAACAAGAATCCCATAGGGAAAATTTTAGGCTATTTGAAGCGTCGCCGATTGCATAAAAAGCGCCTTACAGAGTTACTTATGCAAGAAAAGGCCGACATTGTGGTGTCGCTATTCCCCTCAGAGTCATCATTCCTACCCCAAATAAACGATGGCAGCAAGAAGGTCTTGGAGTTGCATTTCAATAAATTCTTCCGTCTGCAGTATAATCGTTCTGGTCTGCTTGGTCTTATTGACTCTTGGCGTACTCGAGAGGATGAAAAGTTAGTACGCAAATTCGATAAGTTCGTAGTATTGAGCAATGAAGACAGAGGCTATTGGGGTGATTTATCTAATATAGAGGTGATTCCCAATGCGGCATTGTTTGATGGTGAAGATTATTCTTCGACAGAGTCTCATCGGGTCATAGCAGTAGGCCGACTCGATTACCAAAAAGGGTTTGATAGACTTGTGAAGGCATGGGATATTGTTCAGCGTGATGAGCAGTTAAAGAGTTGGCGACTTGATATATTTGGGCAGGGGGAGTGGCAAGATATGTTGCAGAGGATGATTGATGAACTCGGTCTGCAAGATAGCATAAAACTTAATGCTCCAACGAAAAACATAGGACAAGAATATGCCTCAAGCTCAATGCTTGTGATGAGTTCAAACTACGAAGGGTTCCCAATGGTGATGATTGAGGCTATGGCAAAGGGGTTGCCCGTCGTCTCTTTTGACTTTAAGTGTGGCCCCAAAGATATTATCTCACACGGAGAGAATGGATTGATAGTCAAGAATGGCGATATAGAGGCTCTTGCCCAAGCAATGAAGAAAATGATGCTCAATAATGAGGAAAGACGCCAGATGGGAGAGAGGGCCCGCAAGGTAGTGAATGAGTATTCCGAAGAGGTGGTAATGAGAAAATGGATTACACTGTTCGATTCACTCGTAGATGCAAAATAATAGGCCTCTTTCAGTAAGATTTACTGACACAATGGAGAAACAGACAAGGAAATTACTACAAATAAACCCCGTTATACGCACTAACACCTCTACGGGACGAATTATGCAGGAGATTGGGGAGTTGGCTATCAAGAACGGTTGGCAGAGCTATATTGCATATAGCAAAGGTCGTGATGGCGTGAAGCCCTCATCTTCGGAGATTATTCCCGTAGGAGATAAGTTCAGTGTGGCGTGGCACGGAGTAATGACTCGCTTGTTCGATTGCCACGGATTAGCATCGAATAGAGCCACAAGAAAATTTATTCGCGAGATAGAGAGAATCAAGCCCGATATAATCCATATCCACAATATTCACGGATACTTCTTGAATTACAAGATACTCTTTGATTATCTTTCAAAGTGCGAAATTCCCGTTATTTGGACCATTCACGATTGCTGGCTATATACAGGACATTGCTATCATTACTCATTTGCAAAATGTGATAAGTGGAAGAGTGGTTGCGGAAAGTGTCCACAGCAACATTTGTTCCCTGCAAGTTTACTTCTTGACCGCTCGGCCAAGAACTATATCGACAAGAGTGAATCGTTTACTTCTATTCCTCCGAGACGCTTTATGATAGCCCCCGTATCGGATTGGATTCGTAGCGAAATGAGCAACTCGTTTTTGAAAGATTGCCAATATCGAGTTATTCACAATGGTATAGACCTCAATATATTTGCTCCGACAGAGTCCTCTGCAATCAAATCAAAATATGGATTGCCCGATAATAAACATATCATTCTTGGACTTGCAAGTATATGGAGTAAAGAGAAGGGCTGGGATGATTTTATGCAACTTGCAACTCGTATCAGCGATGATGAGGTCATCGTATTGGTCGGCATCGACCAGAAGCAGAGCAAGATGTTACCCCCGAATATCATAGGAATATCTCGTACAGATAATATTACAGATCTTGCGGCATTGTACTCGGTAGCTGATGTGTTCGTCAATCCTACTTGGCAGGACAACTACCCTACGGTAAATCTTGAGGCCATAGCGTGCGGAACGCCAGTCATTACATATCGCACTGGCGGTAGCGTAGAGGCCATTACCGATAAGACAGGTGTAATTGTAGAGCAGGGCGATGTAGATGCTATCTTGGAGGCAATAAGAGATATTGAGTCGAAGGGTAAGGATTATTATCGAGAGGATTGCAGAGAATATGCTGTAAAACATTTCAACAAGGTTGAGCGTTACGCTGACTATTTGCAGCTTTACGAAGAGATGCTATCTCAAAAATAGATTAATAAGATGAAAATTCTTCAGTTGGGAAAGTTTTACCCCATTGGTGGCGGGGTAGAGAAGGTGATGTATGACTTGATGCTGGGACTCTCTGCCAGAGGGGTTGATTGCGATATGATGTGCGCTATCAAGGAGGCTGAAAGTCGTGTGGAGAAACTAAACGACAATGCAAATTTGATATGCTGCTCGGCTCTAACCAAAGCAGCGGCTACTATGCTTTCACCAAGTATGGTACAAACGCTGTATAAGGTAAGCCAAGAATATGATATAATTCATATTCACCACCCCGACCCTATGGCTTGTGTGGCATTATATTTTTCGGGCTATAAGGGACGCGTGGTTTTGCATTGGCATAGCGACATATTAAAACAGAAGCATCTTCTAAAATTGTATCAGCCATTCCAGAATTGGATGATACAGCGTGCAGATATAATTGTGGGCACAACTCCAATCTACATCAGCGAATCGCCTTATCTGACTGATGTCCAGCATAAAACAACATATCTCCCAATCGGCGTGGTTTCAGAGGGTATGCCTGCCGACACTAACAATCATATAAAAGAGCGTTATGCTGGCAAGAAGATTATCTTCTCGCTTGGTCGCTTGGTTGAGTATAAGGGATACACTTATCTGATAGATGCAGCTAAATATCTCTCGGACGAGTATATCATATTGATTGGCGGAACAGGCCCGTTGCGCAAGAAACTACAAGCGCAGATTGATGCCGAAGGCCTTGGCGATAAGGTGAAGTTACTTGGCTATGTCACTGACGAAGAGTTGCCACTGTATTATGACGCGTGCAGTCTGTTCGTTTTGAGTTCAGTATATAAAACCGAAGCCTTTGGTATAGTGCAGATTGAGGCTATGTCACATTCACGCCCCGTGATTGCAACAACCATCGCTGGCAGTGGTACACACTGGGTAAATGCACATCAAGAGTCGGGATTGAATGTCACACCTGGCAATTCACAAGAGTTAGCGCAGGCTATCGTAGATATTACCGGAGATAAAGATAGATATGAACTCTATTGCAAAAATGCCAGAAACCGCTACGAGCAGGTATTTACCTACGAAAAGATGATAGATAATTGCCTCGAGATATATAAGAGTATAATGAAATAAACAACCACAAGAGTATAAACAAAAAGAGTAAAAACCGGATAAAAACAAAATTTATGGGAAACCTAATTAAGCGTATCTTTGATTTAGTGGCTGCCGTTGTGGGTCTATTGGTGATGTCACCAGTGTGCCTGATTATATGGATTGCCATAAAGTTTGAGGATCACGGCCCTGCTATCTTTAGCCAGGAGCGTATCGGCTACAAAGGCAAACCATTTATGCTTTACAAGTTCAGAAGTATGATAATGGATGCCGAGGAGGATGGTCGTCCGCAGCTGTATAGCGGTGGTGAGGATAGCCGTCTAACGAAGGTCGGTCGTTTTATTCGCGACCACCATGTTGATGAACTCCCGCAGTTGTGGAATGTAATCAAGGGTGATATGTCATTCGTGGGTTATCGTCCCGAGCGCAAATTCTTTATCGAGCAGATTATGGAGCAGAACCCAGATTATGAGCTTCTGTACAAGATGCGTCCAGGTCTGTTCTCAATGGCCACACTCTATAACGGATATACCGACACAATGGAGAAGATGTTGGAGCGACTCCGTATGGATTTGGACTATTTGCATAACCACTCATTGTGGTTGGATATCAAGATTATATTCTTGACCGCTATCTCAATCATTTCAGGCAAGAAATTTTAACTATGAGACTCAAGCCAGGACTCACCCTACGAGAGATGGGGCGTGTAAATATGATTGTTGATGCCAACGCCGCGCAGGTAAACCTAACAAATGTCTATAGTCTGAATGGCATTGCGGCAGATGTGTGGCGTCATATAGGAGAGCAGGAGTTCACCATAGAGCAGGTGGTGTCGTATGTATGTGAAGAGTACGAAGTGGATCACGACACTGCAAGTAAGGATGTGGCTGCATTGATAGACGAGTGGACTAAATTTGGACTTGTAATCAACGAATAGATGAACACATCGCAAGATAGGGAATATCAAGCTCTTCTGGCGTTGCTTCGTGCAGGCTTATGGGAAAAGGCGGTAGATGATTTGACGCTTTTTCCGTTAAGCGACGAGCAGTGGAAGCGCGTATATACTTTGTCTTGTGAGCAGACCGTTTCGGGCATAATATACAGAGGCATATCTCACCTTCCAGAGGATATGATGCCCTCGGAGATGGAGATGATTAGGTGGGCAGCCCGCGTAGATGCCATCGAGCGCCGCAGTAAGCGAGTTAATCACACACTAAATGGATTGCATAATCTTTTGGTTAAACACAACTTACACCCTATTCTGCAAAAGGGTTATGTTGTGGCGCAGATGTATGCAAACCCGCTATTGCGCGAATCTGGTGATATAGATTTGTGGTTTCAGCCACAGGAGTGGGACGCCGCAAGAGCATTGGCATCAACTATTACGGGTCGAGTTGAGAGTATGGCCGATGGATGCTCGTTATATTTTTTTGAAGGAATCGAAATAGAACACCATAGAAAGTTCTTTGATATACAGAATCCAGCAAAAAAACACTATCTTTATACCCTTTTTGAAGCGGATGAGAATAGAGCGATGTATGCCAAAGAGAGGAAAGAGGGTATAAACAAACCCTCCCCCCTGGCAAATATCGTTTTGCAAAATACTCATATCCTTAAACATAGCTTGGGTTTGGGTATTGGATTGAGGCAGTTATGTGACTTGGCTCGTACATATTATACTCTTTCGGATGTTTACGATGGCGAGCAGTTGAAGACCATATATAAGAAGTTGGGGCTAAAGAGATGGAGCAATATGTTGCACTCTTTTTTAGTAGAGCATATCGGGTTAGAGCCTAGATACTTGCCATACCAACTCGATGGAAAGGAACCGACTACGCAGTTTGCAGAGATAGTAAAGCGTGGAGGTAACTTTGGGCAGCATAGCCAGCACCGTATTTCGGCAGGAGATGGTGTTTGGAGTAGAAAATTCAATACCTTATGTGGCTTTTTGCGTAGCCTACGCTTCGCAATTCGCTACGCTCCGCTTGAGTTTGGGTATAGAATAAGTGAATTGACCATAGGACAGTTAAGACGATGACAACATACACATATAATGTTGCTGAGCTATATTTTACCTTGACAATCCCCTCTCATTTAGATGTGGATGCGTTGCTCCCATCAATGAAGGGCTTTAGGGTGGATAGGTGCGATGCAGAACCGATGTTTCAGGCTCAATGTGTTGAGTCAGAGACTTTGGTTAGCTCTTCGTCGAAGCCTTTGGAGCAGACGACTAACGATATGGGGCGCGTGAGTATCGAGGAGAATGAGAATGAATACACAATCTCGGTCTCGTACTTTAATAGCACCTATGTCCACTATCTTATACTCGCGAAAGATTTTCGCAATGTAAAGTTGCAGATGCAATGGCAGGACAAGGCCGTTGGCCACTCACTGAACTCACTGCTGCGTATAGCTTTTGCTCAAGCTGTCATATTGCAGGATGGGGTGTCGATTCACGGCTCTACGGTTATGCTTAACGGAGAAGCTTATCTCTTTTTGGGTGCGAGTGGTACGGGTAAAAGTACACACTCTTCGCTTTGGAGAGAGGTATTTGAAGGATGCGAACTACTCAATGATGACAACCCAGCCATTCGCATTGTGGACGATGAAGTCTATATCTACGGCACTCCGTGGAGCGGTAAGACTCCTTGCTACAAGAAGCAGAAGTATCGTCTGCAAGGTGTAGTTCGCTTGCAGCAAGCTCCCGAGAACGCTTTTCAGCCATTGAGTGGAATGGATGCTTTCGTTGCGTTGTTGCCTGGCTGTGTCGCGCTGAAGTATAACCAGAAGCTATACGACAAGGCGTGCGATGTTTTGTTCAAAGTGGCAGAGCTCTCACAGGTGGGACGACTGAAGTGTCTGCCGAATCAAGAAGCTGCACGATTGTGCTATGAATCACTGAAAAATAATATAAATAATTAAATACACTTTTAACGATGAGAACAAGAATTTATTTAATGTGTTGTCTTTTGTTGGCACTACTCTCATCTTGTGCGTCTAGCAAGAAATTGCTATACTTCCAAGATTGGGAGAGTGATGAGGCTTTGGACATTAGTGTTAAGCACGAGGCGGTTATTCACCCCGATGACCGATTGAGCATTGTGGTTAGCTGCGACAAGCCAGAATTGGCCTTGCCGTTCAACAACCAGAATGGTGTTGTTAGCGTTTCGGCTGACGGTACAAGCATCAGTGCCGAGCAGGGTGCAACAAACAAGGAGGTTGGCTACCGCGTGGACAACGAAGGTTGTATTGTATTCCCCAAACTTGGAAAACTTAAGGTTGAGGGATTGAAAGTAACTGAGTTGAGCGAGTTGATTAGAAATAAAATCGTTGCAGGAAATTATATCAACGATCCTTCTATCTCTATTGAGTTCCTCAATTTCAAGTATGTTATGATTGGTGCTGTCGGCAGCGGTGTATATAGCGTTGATGGCGACCGTATAACTTTGGTTGAGGCTATCGCTAAGGCAGGAGATCTGCCTAAAAATGCTCGTCTGGACAGAGTTATTGTCATTCGAGAGGTAGATGGCAAGCGAGTACAATTCGTACACGATATGCGCAGCAAGGATATCTTTAACTCGCCTTGCTATTATCTGCAGCAGAATGATATTGTTTATGTAGAGCCTAAGACCAAGAGAACAGACACAGAGTCTCGCGTTCTTCAGTATATCAGCTTAGCTGCTTCATTGGCAAGCACTGTTTCTGTTGTATTGTGGTACACTACTCGTTAATAGATAAAAACAACATATTATGAAATCATCAAATAAGAAGAATTCAGATGAACTGAATGTAGTGGACCTGGTCGTATACCTACTCTCTAAATGGCCATGGTTCTTGCTGTCGGTTCTTTTGTGTGTAGGTTTGGCGTGGTATAAATACGCCTCTACTCCGTTTGTATATTTTAGAACGGCAACAATCATTATTAAGGACCCCGAGCAGGGCAACCGTTACTCTGCAGGATTGGACCGTTACGATAACCTTATCAACAAGGTTAATGTAACCAATGAGATTTATCGTTTCCGTTCAAAGAACCTCCTTCGCAATGTTGTCAAGCGATTGAATGCAAATGTTAGCTACAAGGTAAAGGATGGTCTGCGTTACGAGGAGTGCTACACAAGCGCCCCTATAACTTTGATTCTGCCAGAAGAAAGCCAAAATCGTTCATTGAACTTTATCGCCACCCTGCGTCAGGATAATATCATTGAATTGACCAATTTTGCAGGTACTGCTGAGGGCGAAATGTTCTCTGGTAAACTCAATGAGCCGATAGCCACTCCGGCTGGCGAATTGAAGTTCGCTCCTACCAATTTTATGAGTGAGGGTTGGCGCAATAGAGAGATTTACATCTCAACCGTGCCCGTCGATGCAATGATAGGTTACTATCTCTCGAACTTCGCTATCCGCCAAGTTGAGGAGGAGGCACCTATCTTGAGCCTTTCGTTGAAGGATAACTCACCGATTAAGGCAGAGGATATGCTTAATACCATCATCGCAATCTACAATGAAGAGTCAATTAAAGATAAGAACCAGGTTGCTATCAACACTGCTAATTTCATCAACGAGCGTCTGATTATTATCGAGAACGATTTGGGTGTAGTAGAGAAGGATTTGGAGCAGTTTAAGATTTCAAACCAGATGATTAATGGTGTTGGAGCTACAGCTGGTCGTTATGAGACTGAGACTATCAAATACAGCCAGGATGTTATTGAGTTGCAGGCGCAGTTAGAACTTGCTCAGTATATCCGCAACTATCTTACAGACCCTTCTAAGGAGGTAGAACTTATCCCTACTAATGTAGGTCTATCATCGGTAAATACCGAGACATTGATTAACCAGTATAATACTGCAAAGTTGCGCCGCGATAGATTGGCCGAGAATGGCAACGACAATAACCCCGTCGTTCTTGAGCTTAACAATACGCTGCGTGCAATGAAGCAGACAATCATCCGAACTGTAGATAACCTTATCGCTAATATTGAGGCTCAGGCCGACGATGTTCGTAGTCGCGAACAGCGAGCACAAACTCGTTTCCAGCAGATTCCATCACAAGAGCGCGGTATGCTTTCTATCGAGCGTCAGCAGAAACTCAAGGAGGCACTCTACACATTCTTGCTCAATAAGCGAGAGGAGAATGCTTTGTCACAGTCAATGGTTGATACCAACGCTCAGATTATTGATGATACATCAGGTAGTAATTCGCCTATTGCGCCTTCGCGTAATCGTATTATTCTCTTGGGCTTCCTTATTGGTATGGCAATACCTGGAGTATGGTTTATTATGCTGATGTTCTTGGATACTCGTGTTCGTTCTCGTCGCGAGGTTAAGAATGCAGTTAGTGTTCCTATCGTAGGTGAAATCCCTTATGACAAAGAGTACATTAAGCGCCTTACTCAGGCTCTGACTTGCAATACTTATGTTCCCGAACTCAGTGGCGTACTCAACGAGGCTTTCCGTATTATGCGTACAAATATGAGTTTTATGAACAAGGGAGAACGCCCCAATCAGGTTATTACCCTTACTTCATTTAACGAGAGCGCAGGTAAGACTTTTGTTGTTAGCAACTTGGCCCGAAGTATTGCTAATGCCCAGAAACGAGTTCTGTTGATAGATATCGATATCCGTAAGGGTACATTGAGCCAGCCGTTGGGTCATCATGTTAAGGGACTCAGCAACTATCTCGCCGACTCATCAATCACTGCGGAAGATATTATCCACAAGGACTTCCTTCCCAATGTCGATTTGATTCCGGCTGGTACTATCGCTCCTAACCCTGCCGAGTTGCTTATGAGTGAGCGCTTGGATGCTTTGGTTGAGCAGATGCGTGCCAACTACGACTATATCATTGCCGACAATGTCCCCATTGGAATCATTGCAGATGGTGCCATCTCGAATCGTATCGCGGATGCTACCCTCTTCGTAGTTCGCGCTGGTCGTCTTGATCGCCGTCAGCTTCCTGAACTCGAGGAACTCTACCAAGAGAAGAAACTCAAGAATATGGCCATCGTATTCAATGGTAGCGAACTTCATCGTCGCGGTTACGGATACGGTTATGGATATGGTTATGGTTACGGATACGGCTATGGTTACGGTTATGGTTATGGAGCATCAAAGCCTAAACGAGGTCTGTTCTCTTTCTTGCGTAAATAGTTTGGCGGATATACAGAGAGTGGAATGAATTTTGTTAATAGAAGTTGAGAAAGATATTAGTTACCAATTTTTATTACAATTTTCGTCCAACAGTGTAAATAGCCGTAAGAACTTCAACGAAGATAGTAGAAGCAAAGAGTAGTATTGCTCGCTAGGAGATTTATGTGATTATTCGTATCCACCTATTCTGGGGTGTACCGATTTTGCACAGAGAGTTGTAAATACGCAATTTGATAGAACAAAACACTAAATGTAAAATTATGAGAAAGATTATTATGACCCTTATCGTGGTGTTGGGTGCTACGGCCCTTTATGCCCAGCAGACCACAGATCAAGCGACTACAAGCAATAGCAAGTCGCGCTACATCACGAATGGCTTTTGGGATAATTGGTTTGTTCAACTTAATGCGGGAGCGCAGACATACTTTGGTGACCACAACAAACAGATGAAATTTTCAGAGCGCATTACCCCTGCATTTGACATCGCAGCAGGTAAATGGTTCGCACCATTCTTTGGAACTCGTCTGATGTTGCATGGCTTTGGCTATAAGGGTGCCACCCAGAACGGCGCACACTCTACTGGCGTAAGTATCCCTGGAGTATTAGGAGAGGAGTATGGTCTCAGCTATCAGAAGATTGATTTTATGAATCTGCATATTGATTTTATGTTCGATATCTCAAATATGATCGGAGGCTACCGTCAAGATCGTTTTTGGAGTGTTCAGCCGTATATCGGTTTGGGCTGGATATACACTTGGAGCAAGCCTACGAATCACAGCGTAACCTACAATGCTGGTATCAACAACGCACTGCGTATAAACGACAAGTTCAATATCAATATCGATATTCGTGGCGGTATGCTCAACGATGTATTCGATGGCGAGGTTGGAGGTCGTAGCCACGAGGGATTCCTCAGCACAACCGTCGGTTTGACATACAACTTCAAAGCACGCGGCTGGGACTACTCTTCGCGAAATCATTAGTGGATTGAATATATAGCAATCAAGTAATAGATAGAACACAACAACTATTCAGGGAAGCACCTACGGAGCAATGCTCTGTGGGTGCTTTTTTGTAAGTTTTTATCACGATTATAGCTCTGTGAATGTAAAATAATGCTACCTTTGTGAAAAATCAACTCTATGACCATATCATACTACATAAAATGGCTGTGGCAGGCAATGAGTGAGGTGCGCGCACGAATCTTCTTTAGAAGTTTTATTGGTGCTGCGCATATCATCGTGTCGCTATATTTCATTTGGCTTAGTAAACATATGGTCGATGTGGCTATCGGCAGCCAGCAAGAGTCCATCGTCGGCAGCGTGATACAGATGGCGGTGTGCGTACTTTTACAGATTGCACTCTCCTCTGTTGGGTCGCGTCTTGATGTCAAGAATAGCACAACGCTGAGAAACGGTCTGCGTTATCGATTCTTCCGCCATATTATGACCAGCAAATGGTCTGGCCGCGAGGGTATGCATACGGGCGAGATGATGAACCGTCTCGAAAGCGATGTGTATAAAGTTGCCGATACTATGAGCCGCACCCTGCCCGCTGTTTTAATCTCGGGCTTTCAGTTTGTTGTTGCATTTATCTTTTTGGGGAGCTTTGATTGGCGCCTATCGGTGGCAATGGTTGTTATTATGCCTATGGCTCTCTTGGCAAGCAAGGCGTATGTTAAATATACCCGTCGATACAATAAGGATATTCGCGAGATGGATAGTCGCCTATCGGCTTATATGCAGGAAAATATCCAAAATCGCACGCTCATATCTACGATGAAATACACACCCCAGACGATGGACGATTTTGAATCAATGCAATCGACTTTGGGTGATAAAATATTGCGCTATACCGATTTTTCACTCTTCTCTCGCAGAATGGTACAACTCGGATTTGCCCTTGGTTATCTGGTCGGATTCACATGGTGTATAATAGGACTTCGTGAGGGGAGTATCTCCTTCGGCGTTATGACAGCCCTGCTGCAACTTGTTGCACAGGTTCAACGACCTATCGTAGAGTTTACCCGACAGTTACCTTCGTTTATCCATATTACAACTTCGCTCGACAGATTAGCAGATATCTCAAATATGCCGTTGGAGTTGTTCGATGACGAGGTGCGCCTGAGTGGCAATGTCGGAGTTAGAGTTAAGGATGTAGAGTTTTCGTACCCCTCTGATGGCTTGGTTATCAAAGGCCTTAATTGCGATATTAAACCACTGTCTATGAATGCCGTAGTTGGACCTACGGGCATAGGCAAGAGTTCTCTCGTGCGATTGATATTGGCGCTTGTCGAGCCGCAGAAAGGCTCTATCGAGTTGTATGATGACACACAAAGCGTGAAGGTGTCATCTGCAACGCGTTGCAATATAGCCTATGTACCGCAGGGTAACTCTTTGCTGAGCGGAACAGTTAGGTCAAATCTGTTGCTGGCCAATCCCAATGCAACAGATGAGCAGATGCGCGAAGCGTTGCATACTGCAGTCGCAGACTTTGTCTTTGATTTACGAGAGGGTCTGGATACCCAATGTATGGAAAAAGGCAGTGGCTTCAGTGAAGGCCAGGCTCAGCGCATTGCCATTGCAAGAGGTTTGCTACGCAGCGGCTCTGTTCTGCTCCTTGACGAGCCCACAGCCTCACTCGATATCGAAACCGAAAAGACTCTCCTTCAGCGCATCCGAGAGTACGCAAACAACAAAACCATCATCATCATCACCCATAGCGCCACCACCGCCACCAAATGCGAAAATATCATATCGCTAGATTAAGATAGCAATATGGTAATGATGCAAAATATGTTGCTTTTTAGCATCTTAAATAGGATGAGAAATTCTAAGTTTCTCACCCTATTTTCCACCTGCTTTTCCTTGGTTATTTTGAAGAAAAATCTGCAACTTTGTAAAGGCCTTAAATGTTCATTAAAAATAAAATAGCCACTACAACTTATGTAAAAGTAGCGAGAATACCTTTCGCATTTATCCATGTTTAATTGTGTCTAGAAAACCGCAATGAGGGCACTTAATTTTGTGCTTATTTGCCATAAAAAATAGAGATTAGTAGAAAGCGGTTTCTACTAATCTCTAAAACATCGCTGTAATTTGCGATTTAACAGACACTTATCTATTTTCCGAGCGCCACTTTTTGCATCATTACCAATAAAATTAGGGCGAGAACTTGTAATTCTCGCCCTAATTGCTAATTATAAAGTTCGGTTATGAATATGTATCCAATTAATCATTATATCCTGTCAATTGCTTCCAGATTGAGCCCTGGATACCAATACCTACAGAAGTTACGATCACTCCCAAAACCAGCATTACAACAATATCGATTGCTATAACAGCGCCATTCATAGACTCTGCCATCAATCCCATAAACAGAAGTTGGAGCAAAGAAGCTACTATCATATAAGCTAGAATGAACACAAAATAGATACCAACGATCTTCCACTTATGTCCATAAGTAGCTTGATTTGAAGCTCTCAAAGAATCCAAGAACGACTTACCTTTGTAGATACAGAACAAGTCTGACAATCCCCAAGCTAAAGACATTACTATTGCAGGTATAACCAAGAACGATAAACAAACAGCTAATGCGCCACCTCTGATTGCGGCCAAAATAACATAATCGCCAATCAACTTTCTATATTTTGAATCATATATAGAGAACGGGCTAAATGAACTATTGCTAGCCCAGTATGCAGGAAGAGCTTTAATCGCAATAAATGTTCCTATGTTAATATAAGGCACCCAACAAGTCAATATAAACAACAATAATGTTGCAAACAATGACAGTGAGTTACGCAGTCCTGTCGAGAAAGCCTCAGAGAAAGTTAAATTGAAAGACAAACTTCCACCTGAATAACTGGGCTCGAAATTTTCACCACTTGAATATGGCTCAGCATACGACTCTGAATATGAATTTACATTAGAATATTCCATCTGCGGCTGAGGAGGTTGAGGAGGCTGAACCATAGAAGCAATATGGTTCCAATCAAGTTGCATTCCTCCCGGGAATACAATGCTATCCCCAAAATTCACATTTACAGAACCTTGTCTAATGGTTTGGCCATTAATAATCGTTCCGTTCGTACTATGATCGGTAAAAATCATTTGGCCATTGTCTCCAATGGTTAAATCAGCGTGATTGCCGCTAATAGACGGATCGCTATAAACGATATCGTTATTAGGGTTTCTTCCAATACTAAAATTCTTCATAACGCTATAAATTTGTTTACATTTATAATCTTCAATACAATTTACTACTTAGCTGCAGCCTGGTTGATAGTAACAACCTTCTTCAAGTTCGAATTGTACTTACTTGTAAGTGTTACCGTTGCAGTTCTAGCACTCTTTGCTGTATTAGCGGTCGATGTAAATGTAAGTGTATACTTCGACTCTGTTGCCTTTCCACTAACATTCTTCAGCCATGAGGGAGCTCCTGAAATAGTAATCTCATTACCTCCTGTATGGTCAAATGCAACCTCATGAGCCTTAGCATCTGTTGCAGTAAGGCTTACAGTAACAGGTGTTGAATCGAATACAAACGCACTCTGAGTAACTATAATCTTTTTAGTATAGCCTGCAAGTGTACTGCGAACTACAAGTGTAGCTTTACGCTCGGCAGTCTCCACATTGTTTTTAACGCTGAGCGTAATCTTACCATCGCCAGAACCTGATGATGATGACAATACTACCCAATCAGGACAATCATCAACAACCCAAGCTCCTGTACAAGATACACTAACCTCTGCTTTAGCGTCAGATAATGCATCAAACTTATGCGATACAGTAGCCGAATCAAATATAAACTTGCTTTGAGTGAACTTGAAAGTCTTGGTTCTTCCAGAAACTTCGTCTACAAAATAAACCTGTGCCTGTCGGTCATATGTATTAGTGTTAAGATCGACGGTTACCTTGAATGTACGAGAACTATTCGAAGCTGCGCCTGATGCAGGGCTGAAAGTTATCCACGACGGACAATTCTGGATATACCATGAACCTGAACAAGTATAAGAATACTGCTTTGAAGTACCGCCCTCAGGCCCCATTGTTATATCAACATCGGGAATATTAAACTTATAAGCCTCCTGAGTTACATTATATTTGTACTCTCCAATAACACTTGCAATCGTGATTTTTCCAGAACGAGACGATGTAGTATCAGTATAATCGTCTGCAATAATACCAATACGAGCATCTCCGTAGAAACTATGTGTGCCACCTTGATATCTGCCACCATTTTCGTGCTCTACAATAACCCAATCAGGCAAAGTGACAGTCCAGTTGCTTGAACATACTACATCAACATATTGAGTTGAGTTCTGAATTGGTTGGAATGCAAAACTCTTCTGCTGAGGAGTAGGCGAAACCTCAAATACATACTTTCGCTGAACAAGAGACAATCGATAATCCTTTGCATTAGAGAGACCCTTCTTGTCGTGGGTAACACTATGAAGAATTATAGTTGCAGTTCTATCATATGCAGTCTCATTCGCAGTGAGTGCTCGATATGAAATTTGAGTATCAAGGTCTCCTGTTGTCTGAGAAAGCTGCAACCAATTAGCCTCACGTGAACCCTCATACGAAATAGTAGCCTTCCATTCACCATCTGAATATATATTCAATCCATAAGGATCTACAGAGAATGTGTCCATATTTGTCTGTGAAGCAACAGCCTCCAACTGGTATTTGGCTTGAGTGAATTTCATAATCTTCGACATATTATTACCAGCCTCGGTACTATAAACCTTGACATTAGCCACTCGATCTGAAAACTCGAAATTCTGATTTAACGGACCAATATAGCCCAAAGTTTTAGGCTCACCATACTCTATACCAGCACCTTCTAATACACTAACACCAAGCCAATTGGGGACAGTCGAAGAATCGATTCGCCAAGCTCCTGATGAGACAATAGAATATTCATGGTCTGCATAATCTCTACCATCTACACTATACTGCTCAGACACGACAAATTGATAACCATCTTGAGAAACTGAGATTACTCGCTTCGGCAATGGATCTGTTCCTGCATCGCAAGTGAGTATCAACTCTCCGCTTCTATATTGCGAAGAAGGATTCGCTCCCTCAATGCTAATTACAGATGTAGCGACGCGTTCGCCATCTCCAGACTTTTGGCTCAAAGTCAGCCAAGATGGCATACTTTCAACATACCAATCCAATTCTGAATCAATCTGCAAATTATAGGTAGGAGTATTACAAGCTCTGAAATATAAATTTTCATTATCCTCGTTATCTATCAAATCAACCAAAAAACGCAAATTATCTTGATCAATATCGATTTCATAGCTATCCAAAGGACCGACCGCGAGCAACTTCATCGAATGAGGCTCCGATGAAATATTGTAATTGGCAGGATTGAATTTAAGTGTTGCATTACCCTTTCCCTCTACCTGCGAGCACAACAACCAGTCCAATGCCTTGTACTGACCTGCATCAGTAATCTTGGTCACGCCAGTACTATTGCTAACGATTTGAAGTTCCCAATCTGTATTACAAATTATTGATATGGTCTTATCAGATGTGTTAAAGGTTTTAGAGTTATTCCACAAAAAATCAATGTCATCTGTAGACAACTCCAAATATGGATACTCCTGGAAGACATCAATAGTCTCTCGGAAAGAACCATCTTTAGCAACAATAGTCACCTGTGCACTACGATTCGTATAAGTACGATTTATATCAGCGCTAATGGATACTTGTGTAGTACCTGCAAAACCATTACTTTTAGAAACCTGCACCCATCCTGAATGATCAGATATAGACCACGGCACATTAGATGAAACGACAAAATTAACTTCGCCGCCTACTGGTGGAATTTCTGCTGATGTAATAGATACAGCTGCACCATTTGACACCGCTAATTGCTCTTGCTCTGTTTTAGAGCAAGAGACTATAAACGCGACGGCGCAGGATACCATCAATAAAAATTTTTTCATATACATTTTCTTTTATTTATTATCTATCATATATAAGATTTCCAGGAGTATCTTTCAACAGATTCCTCATAACAACATACACCGTATATATTGATGCATTAATAATTACTAATACTGCCCAGAAAGTCTTACTGCTCCACAATGAAAGGTAATCAAACATACCATCCTTCTGTATTCCCACAATAGACAAAAACTCTTGAATAAAGTAGGCTACAGCCAACGACATTACGATTGACACACAAATTGTGGCCATCATTATAAGCACATAAACCAATATAAGTTCATAATTACCTATACCGAATGCCTTAAATGTTCCCAAATTGCGTTTTACCTTTTGGAAATATGACTGGAGCAAATTGACAATAAAGAGAATAATACATACAATCGCAAACACAATCATCGTCCACGATAAAATATTAGCCATTATACTCACTTCATTGAAGTTTTCTTTAGCGCTAATCTGCGACATTTCAATATCTATATTATACTGACTTTTTGCAAACTCTTGAAATGCTGAAATCATATCCAAATCTGCAAAATGCACAGATATATAGTTATCGTCATCATCATGAGGCTCATATTCTAAATAACGATATATTCTACATACACCATCACTCTCATATGTATCAAGCAACTTATTATTTATCTGCTTGTTGATTTCAAAATCCACCTCATCCTCATAATCATAAAAAAGCGCAACAAACTGGCCCTCTTTGCAGCCAACCATTCTTGGCAACTCAAGATCGTCCATCATATATATTGACGCTTCAGTCATAGATTTAGATATTTCATCCAAATCTTTCTTAAATTTGTCAGCATCAACATTTTCAGGAACATAATATATCAATGAGCTAAAGTATGAAGGCTCACTTAAATTAAAGGCTCTCTCAAGATTTTGCTGATAGAAGAATTTTGTTCCTATAATATCCATATTAGACGGAAGGCGCTCAACTACAGCTAAAACAGGAACTGGCACCATAGCAAAATGGATATCCTCATAGCCATCCATACCCTCGGTTAAGAAATCGACACCATAATACGAAGCTTCTGAGTCAATATGCGCTTTGTAATATATAAAAGCAGGAACATCTTTATAACCCAACTTATTATGCAAAGCATCCGATGTAATAATTACACCATACGAAGTATTGTCTATCAAAGAACTCTCTATGCAATTTCCTCCAACGACATTCTCTTCATCCATAATGGCTTGAACCAGCGGAGACGAAATTTCAGCAAAAAAGCGCTGTCGAAGATTAACAGACTCCTTGTTACTGTTGTAATACAACATGTACCAATACTTATCGGTCTGATGATTTCGATAATGGAATTTCTCCTTATTCTCATCATTCTGAAGGGCCTGCTCAAAGCCTCTGAACTCATCAGCACCAAAGCTATTAGGAATATCAACCCAATTAATGAATGGGTCATTCATCTTATAAGACAAATAGTCCAAACTGGCATTACTAAATGCAATAGCCAAGAATGTAGCAGTTAAAACACTACACAGCAACCACAAGCTAGAATAATGCTTTCCCAATACAACTCTACCCTCGCGTTTTACAAAGAGTTTGAAATAATCTGTTGATATTATATCTTTTATCTTCATATTAACACTTCTTTAGGTATAATTCAAAATTTTCATCCGAATAAGAGTCTACTCCATTTGTCCAATCCGAAGTCTTCGAGTCTCGAACATATATGCTACGCTCATCAATAACTCCAAAATAAGAGACCTCATCTGCTACCTGAGTAGACTTAACACTATCCTTACGAATCTTAATAATAACATCTGCGAATGTCACAGCCAAGTGCATATCGTGTGATACGATTATCGCAGAACTATTCTCCATATCCGACAGTTTATTAGTCAACAACTCGATAGCCTTGATAGCATTATCGCTATCAAGATTACCTGTTGGCTCATCACCAAACAAGACTGTAAATTCAGGCAAAATAGCTCGTGCAAATGCCAAACGTTGCTGCTGACCACCAGATAACTCTTGGGTCATTCGGGTTGAATCGATATGTCCCAAACCTAAATCTGCCAGCACCATCGCAGCCTTCTCAAACGACGATTCGCGAGAATAACCCTGCAACATACGCGTTAGGGCGATATTTTCATACGCAGTGAAATTTCGCATCAAATTCGTACTTTGGAATATGAAACTAAAATGCTTCAGTCTAAATGCCGATAACTCTGCATCACTTTGCTTCCACAATGCCTTCAAATCAATTACAGAAGAATCATCATAGAACAAAAACTGAGTATCTTCACTATCAACGATAGTATTGTTCATCATACCCAAAGTTTCCAAAATGGTACTCTTTCCAATACCCGACTCACCTACAATAAACACCTTTTTACCTCGAGGTATTGAAAGCGATTTTATCTCTAAAATCACTTTCGAAATACCCTCTTTGTAATCTTTATCGTAAGAACATCGTAAGTTCTTTATTTTAAATAAATCACTCATCTCATTTACATATTAAGGTAAGTTCTCGATGGGAATCCAATAGTATCTTGCACTATTAAACTCCTTCACATATTCATAAGTCTTACTTGCTTTAATACGACTCAAATTACCATACTTTCGGTTAAAGTCTGTAATAATTCTCATATAGACATTTGCAGGAACAGCATTCTGATCTGAAAGCTGATCGAGCGTATATGTCTGAAGTGACTTTGCGGATTCATTCAAACCTCCAATCATCTTAGTAATATCATTATTACTCATCTGAGCCATATCCGCATCACTGATACCAGGAGCCAAACTTCTTACGAGTGCTTTCATCGCCTCAATATAAGGAGTTCTATCGTTTGTATTCGCGGCTTTAGCTGCCTCGTTAACTGGAGCCAAACGCTTCAACATATCCTGGAACTCTTCGTCAGAAATAAAGATTACAGGCATAAAGAAGCTTCGACCACTAGCATCCTTTTTGCTCACATAACCACTAAAGTTCATAAGAGCTCCAGACTTTTTCATAGCCTCAGCCCACTCAGCGCCCAACTTCTCACGAATGAAGGCATCTGCAATGTTCAAATTACCACCCTGCTTTGCTCCGCCTGCACCAAATGAACCAGGAGTAGACGAAAGCTTGTTAGTATTTGCCACCATATCAATCTGTCGCTGAATAGTATTAGCAAACTCTGATATTGATGATGTCATATGAACTGACAACAGCGATGGATCCATCTTACCATTGTTCTCTTCTGCGATGGCATAACGATGCTGACCAATATACAACTGCTCTTCTACATTAGCACGGAAATCAATACCCTCCAAAACATTATTGGCGTTTCGAACCAACTGCGGAGTCATTTTAATATCTGCTGAATACTTATTGTAGTTTGCAGCCAAACTCTTTCTATAAATCTCGTTCAACTGCATATTGAATGAACTATATGCTACGATACTCTTATTCTGCACCTGGAATCCCATAGGGTGAATATTCAAAGCAACCATCTTCTCGATAATTTGCTCTTTGGTAGCACACTTTGTATCGTTGGCATCATTTCCACAGTCACCAACCACCAACATAATGTTACTCTCACCCTCATTGAATCGCAATGTATCAAGCGCCATATTCATACCATAGAACAATGCCTCTGTCTGAGTTACATCTTTAGGAGAACTCTTGATACCATACTTACCACCTGTATCCAAGAAACTATTTAATCGTGCAATATTTTCCACACTAGTCATTGGCATAACCTCACAAAGGCCCTGCTCGCCGTCAGCATAGTCTCGATATATGACAGCTCCAATTTTAATCTTATAATTCTTCGAGAAGAACTGCACACCCTCTTTAATTGCCTCTTTAACCGCAGGATAATAGGGTTCCATAGATGAAGTACCATCAATTACAATAGCAAGGTTAATATTCTGCATCTTCTTCAAACGATTAACCTTGATACTATCAGCTTTCTCTTGAGGTGTTTTCTCCTTACGGCCTGAACCTGTTGCCTCACCACCGTATGAGCTAAATGTTGACATATTGTACACCACCTCGGTACCATTGTCAAGGATAGGATATCTCAAACTTGAACCAGGCATACGATAGAGATACTGCTGATATTTCTCAGAAGCCATCTTTACATAACTGATATGGCTAATAACATCACCCTCGAATTGCTTGTTCTTATACACCTTTGCAGTGATATCTTTTGAAGCGAAATACTCTACATCCTCGTGTTTCCAAGTAGGCTCCAAACAAGAACGCTGATTCCAAGGTACATATGACTGCTCGGGAACCCAGTGGAACAACACCTGGTCTGTAAAACCACCATCCATCTTACTCTGGGTAGCAAGAAGAGCCATACCATTCTCCTTCTTCATAATGAAGTAGAAGTTGATATCTGTGGTCAACTCATAAGCCTGACTTTTTGTAGAAGGCTCTTTATATCCTCTACCAACACCCTTTGAAAGGTCCTGTGACTCAAGATTCACGCACAACAACGCCTTGTTGTAGATACCTCTATCGCTAGCCAAGCAAGACTGCCACAACAAAAGTTTAGACATAGGAACCCAACCTTTACAAACGGCGCTTTCCGAAATCATCGGATAAGTAACAGTCTTTTTAGGCTCTACATACACCAATGCAAAACCATTCTTAACCTGAGCAATACGCAATGTCTCATTAAATGACAAAGTTGTACACTGAGCAGCTGTAGTTGACGGAGATTCATATGTTGTGTTATTATCTCTATCGCTATACACTGTCCAATATGTTGCGAAACCGCTCTGGGGAGGCGTATTCTGACCAAAATCAGTTGATTTTACCAATTTCTGAGCCTCACTCTCCGACAATATAAGGGCTCCAAGAGCTTGAGGTCGGAAAGCTTCACATTTTGATGGTAACTTTGGCACTGCATTTGCGACAAGGCCACAAAAAACCATTAAGCATACTAAAAGTGACTTCTTCATTTTATTAACTTTTTATCATTTACAATCAACTAATATGGGAGCGGAATGAATGCCATGCTACGACAAAATCCCTTTTCTCCAAACGGGAATTCTTTATTGACGGGAAGAGGATCTACTTCTCCGTGCAGAATTCGAACTTGCATATACTGAGACTGAATCATTTTCTCCATCTCAAAGACCCAATATAATGTTGCAATTACATATTCGTTATTATTCAACTTCCAGAATGTTGAATTAACATAGTAGTTCCATTCAACAGACCTAAACATTGGCTCACCTTCCTCATTCAACAAATCATTCTCCGAAAATATTTCTATGATTTTCTCACAATCTGTCTCGGGGAATACATCGTGAGCACGCTTACTCTGCAAATCCTCAACTAATGTTTCAAAATCCTTGGGATTGCTATTATTTACATTCATTCGAACAATAATGGGGTGATCACCATTCGTTAGATAAAATATAGCAGCCCTATCTTCGGGATAATTCATTGCATCTGTATATATCTCCTTCAATCGACTAATCAGCGCCTGGGTCGGAGTGTTCTCATCGTGCGAAATATAAACGAATGTCAAATCCTTATTTGTGTTGTCTTGTGCTTTAACCGACACACATATAAACAAGGCCAATAATAGTGTAAATATCCTTTTCATACTAAACTGACAAATTAACCTTAAAGTATGTAATTCTATTATAATCATCGTACTGAGGCGTTCCGATAACCTGCACAGTCCACCCAAACGCAGGGCGATTTTCTAACAAGGCGCCCAAGGTTTGAGGAGCATCAGCTGCATCTACTCCAGTACATTCAATTTTCAACTTGGCTAAATCAAAATGAAAATAGAACAATCTATCTTGGCTATCAGCATTAAGCATAGCTTGCAATTCAGATGCAGACAAACGCTTAACCTTGTTAAATCCTTTTACACCTCTGCTAACCTCTGTACCTGTTCTTTCGTTCTTTACGACAAGCGTATACTCACCGCTATCAACAGGTTTTACATCATAAAACTGTCCATTATTTGATTTATACGCAGGTGTATCACTTCCTACTTCAGACAACAAGAACAATAAATTATCACCTGATGGTACAGAAGCCTTTACGATGCAATCCAATCCTACCTTCTTGTAGTTTTTTGAACTACGATCCAGTACGATTGCCGATTCAATCACGGGAGTAACATCAGCAACAGGCTCGCTAGGGGTTGCAACTTCCTCTACAGGCTGTACTGGCTCTGTTTCATCAACAACAACGGGAACATCATCCTCTTCATCAACAACAACCTCTGTCATCATGGGTTGATTACCCGAAGAGCCCAAAGACCCAGCTCCTGCAAAAACAATCTCATCGCCAGAGTTGAATAATTTATCTATTGGTATTATATACCCAATTACCGCACATACGAGGAATGTCACACACATTCCAACAATTTTTAATGCCTGCATATACTTACAACTTAAACATTAAACCAAATTCAAGCCACATTGCATTACGCTTATATGACACACAATCCATAAAAGATCGTGTTGCAATATTACTATTCAGACGAGCTGAGTACACCATAGGGTACACAGAGCTACCATACAACATATTCTCATCTGACACATGGACATCAGTTAATCCCATCTCATAAGAATACTTGCCATACAAGTATATAGCCTCCTTAAATAGATTGATATTCAAAGATACTCCACCCATTACACTCAAATCTGTCGTATTTCGTGTATATGAATTAGGATACAATAGTTTAGTATAGTCCTGATCAAACGACTCAAATCTTTCAGAGGCATCACTAGTTACTTTTTCCGACGAATATGAGCCATATACTCTACCGCTCATATGGTACGGAGTGACTGTAACATCTCCGTTGAGATACAACTTGGCACCAGCAGAAAAGCCCAATGTCATCAATTTGAACAAGCGAATATCAAAACTCAAATACGCTGGAACTACAAGATCTGAATATTTTATAGACTCTGTAGCCGATGTAATCTCATAAACACGAGCATACTCAACACCCTTTGAGTCGGTAGTAGCATATGAGTATCTGTAGTCGCCTGCTGCAAATGATATATTACTTGTAGACATCGCCGCACCTGCATATAATCCAAATGAAACTGCACGACCTGACACCGCAACACCGAGATCGAGACCATACTCAGATGCACTAGATTCCAATGTCTTAAAATTAACAGGGCTCGACACCTCGAATGCTTGACCCATTGTCATTGCATATCGAGGCTTTACTCTCCAAGGAGTTCTTTTATATCGTACATTCACCAACGCATAACTCTGGGCTTTGGCCAATGTATCAGCCTTTATACGCACATCTTGGCGCCAAGGCTTCAGCAAATTTTTATCGGCAATAAAAGCCTGATTAAAACTGTTGTACTTGATAGGCTCTCCATCGTATATCAGCTTATCATCCATTTCTGAATTGTGATTGATAATCGTAAACTTACGAGGCATCAACTCTACACTATCAGGCAAACTTCCTTCAATAGAATTGATGTAACAACGGTCTGTCTCACTATCATAAACGCAATCCAACGATATAAAATAATCCGTATTATACTGCTCTTTTGATGAGAACAAAATATTATTCTCATCATTATATATCAGCGATTTGCGGAATTTCACAATTGTATGCCAAGCATCATCCTTCCAAGTATATTCCTGACGCTCCACATCCTTCATCTCGATAGACAGATTCTGCTTCGTCAACAAACTGTTCACGTAATCCTCTACAGACACTTTCTGTGCTGGCTCATAATCAAGCAAGTCGCTGTATATCTGAACGCCATTATCTTTATACAAATCAAGGAACTGGTAGCGCGTATTGTCATCATATGCCGCTGCACCCATTTCATACTGATTGATAAGATTCATCAAGCGCATATTAATATGTCGTCGCTCCCTATTAGTCAATGTCTGAGCATCAACAAGGCTAGGAAGTAAGACAACCAGCACTGCTAATATTTTTGTTAATCTTCTCATAATCATATCGTAATGAAATTTAATATCAATCCAAAAATCAAACCTCCAAAAACTGCAACGAGCCATAATACTACGCTATTATTATCGTCGTAGTTCATACTACTATTCGCAGTCATTCGTTTTGAATCATCAACGGATTGGCGTGTTTGAGAGATATGCTCCAATGCAACCATAAACTCAGCCGCCGAAGCAAATCGTTTCTCCTGTTTCTTTTGCGTTGCCTTTTCAACAATACGACGCAAATCCCTGTTAGGTATATCATTAACAGGCATTCGTTTTGAAATATGAGCTGCCAAAACCTCTTGATTAGTTCCCACAAACGGCAACCTACCAACAGCTAATTGATATATCAAAACTCCGAGCGCATATATATCTGTTCGTCTATCCTGATGCTGTACATCACCCAATGCCAACTCTGGCGCGGCGTAATTTACCTTTCCAATAAATGAACCTGCCTGAGTTAGCAATTTCTCGTGCGACATTGAATTGCTCACACGCTTACACACACCAAAGTCAATCAACTTAATCTTATTGTCAATAGTAATCATTACATTGCTGGGGTCAATATCTCTATGAATAAAACCCTTTTCGTGCAATGCCATAATACCAGACATTACGCCCTTCATAATACGGACGATTGCCTCAACTCTATTGTACGAATACAAATCATACAATTCCTGTGCGTACGGGATGAACATACCTGAACGGTCCTTTACTGTACCATTCAAGATCTGATCAAGATTAACTCCGACCAATCGCTCCATCACCATATAGTGACGCATAATGTTTATACCTCGCATAGGATCATATTCAACACTGGCCACAAAACCGTACATTCGCAACAAGTTCTCGTGGTCAATCTGAATTGAGGCCTCACGCATGGCACGCTCAATTAGTTGAGGGTCTCTCGCAATATTCTCATGTATTTCTTTAATTGCAACAGGAACTCTAAATCCGCCAGAGAGTTCATCAACGCGAAAGCCTTGGAATATTCTTCCCATACCACCTTCGCCAAGCAACACTCCATCACGATCATACTCGTAATATATTCCTTGGCGGCGTTCAGCCTCGCCTTGTATTCTAATGATATTCATAATATAAAATTCAAATAATTACAACACCTCAAACATCAGACACTCTTCCTTTCCATTAACCATAATGGGATACAATGCATAAATGCCACTATCTATCGAACTTATCTTGATTTCAATCTCATTTGCTAATTGAGTATGCAAGAAGTTTACTTTAGATTTATTGATATCCTTGCGCGAGAATGTATGACAATCTTTAATCTCCGAAGCCATACCTACTTTCACAGCTCTACGCTCTGTTTTTACGATATGAACATCCGACACATCAACATTAGCAGGGAGCTTGATTACAATCGGCTTATCGTTGCTAACTTTGATTATAGGTCTTTCACTCTCAACAGCATATATACTATAGACAAGCATCTGCTTGTTCTCAGTTTCAACAACATCACTAGTTGCAACAGGAGTTCCGTTAATAGTATAATCGCTATTGATTTGATCTTGCTGCGAGTCCTGAGTTGTTTTTGTTGTTTCAGTTGTTTGAGCTGTTTGAGCTGTTTGAGCTGAAGCTGATGCTACTTTTTCTCGCGTAGACGGCAAAATGAACACAATAGGAATAGAATACTTTACTCTAACCTTCTCATCGCCGTGCATACCAGGCTCCCACTTGGGCGAGTTCTTTAACACACGCACAACTTCATCGCCTAATATCTTATCAGGAGTTCTCATTACTGCAAATTCGGATAATGAACCATCCTTTTCAACAATGAATGAGCAAACTACACGACCTGAAATACCCGCCTCAATTGCCTCGGCAGGATATCGCACCTGATTCTGGACCCAATTGCGAAACTTATTTAAGTCGCCACCCTGGAATGTAGGCATCTTATCAACCTTGAGTAATGGCACATCTTCTTGTTGTTCTGCTGGAGCATTATCATTATCCTCTTGCGAAACTGCAGATGAGTTGAATTTACCGTTTTTGATTTTATTGTATCGTTTAATATTCTTCAACTCTATTTGGCACTCTGCTTCATCCGCTTCTGTAATGCAGGTAACAGATTTTCCTAAAGTTCGAGCTACTATAAAACCTTTGACAGATGTACCATCATTTAATTCAATCTTATCAAGGTAACGAATCTGTGACCACAAACTGCTGTTGACATCTCGACCTTCTGTCTGAATAATCTCGACATCAGCAAAATTCACAGTTATCTCTTCGTTGCTATCAGACTTGATTGTCAGATGTTTGCCAATGACTTGCTCTGTTATATTACCTTCGATAATCTTTCCGTTTTTCTGGATTATAATCTCCTTGAGACTATGATTATCGGCAATATGCTTATTTGTTTTGACAATATTGCTCCATTTGAGAATGAAATGAGCAGTCTCTCCAATTAGGAGTTTGTAAGTCTCACCTCGCTCGAGTATTATAACATTATTAAACTGCGCATCCATCATCTTCAGTGATGCAAGTTCTACCTCTCTACTATCGGGCATATTCTTCTCAACCCAAGTCTTCAATGGGGATGTCAAAGACGCTACATCAACTGTCGAACACGAGATGTCCGAAATTTTTTCAGACGCAACATATTTTACAGCTAAATTAGTAGTTACGGTAATCTTATCTCCAGGGATTTGTTCTATTATAACACCATCATATACAGAACCATCAGATGTATATACTACATCAATATTCTGTGCCGAGGCAGAAACTAATCCTCCAAAAATAATAATGAAATATAATACCAATCTCATCATATGGCAATCGTATCAAAGTAAATTTACTCCTTTATTGAATCCAAAATCTTGATGATATACTTCGATTTAAGACCGAAATTATATCCTTGAGTAGAAGTCACGCCAGATGTTACAATACCGATAAGTTTTCCATTCTTATCAAAGATAGGTGAACCGCTTGCTCCGTTATTAGAAGCCGCATCAAAACCGTATCTGAACTTATCATTGTTCTGAGTAACTACACCTGCTGCACCTGTAGCCTGCAAAGCCTTCTTAACTGTAGCCTCCTTATCGCCAGTATCCTGCAAAGTACCAATCAACGGGAAGCCCATTGTAAATACCTCTGTTCCGATTGCTACATTATCGCCAGAAATCTTTGATACAGGAATAAAAGTTGCTGAATCTGGCAATTTAGTGCTAACAGTCTGCAAAATTGCTACATCCTCATCGTGAGTACCGCTTGCTGCAATTACATGGCATTTTGTTGCGTTTGTGCTATCAAAATACTGACCGTGGGGAACAGCATAAATATACTCAATCACACCATCAGTCTTAATATCTGACAATGCAATATTTGTCTCCTTATGGAAAGCCATTGCTACTGTTGCCAACATATCCTTATCCTCGCCATACAACCAAGGCTGAGCCACATGCTGGTTCGTAACCAAAACACCATTGCTTGAGATAAAGAATCCTGTAGCCGCACCAGTCATTGCATTACGGCCATTATACTTCTGCAAATGGGGCACACCATAGTCATCCTCTACAATGACAAATCGCTCTATTCCGTGCTGCTCTGTTTGAATTCTGAAATAGTAACCAACCTCAAGAACTGTTGTCGCAGGAGCATACTTTGAGTATATGTTCTTCGGCCATCCGCCAAGTTTAGTCCACGCAAATAAGCCACCGCCAATCAGTACACAAACGCAAGCCGCTATTGCAACATACTTAAGGATAGACGATTTATTGCCAGAAGACTTCTTAGGAATTGGATTAGAAATAACAACATCTGCACACCTAATACTATCGCCAGCCTTAAGCTCCACATACTTATCCTTGGGCAATCTTACATCATTAACTGTGGTACCGTTAGTACTATGGTCGCAAATGTACCACTTGCCATTTTTCTTCTGCTTAATAGTCGCGTGAAAACGGCTCACCTGTGGGCTCTGAATACAGTATGTATTAAGACGGTGTGTTCCAACGCTTTTAATAGAAGCAATCTCGTCCTTGTCAGCAATAGAGTGCATAGGGATCATACCCCAAGGCATTGGCTGGTCAGCCAAACGAATATCATCCTGCGGAGTAACGCTAACCTCTTTTTCGGGGATAAGCTTAACGCCATTCACAAATGTTCCGTTGCTACTACCCTTATCCACCAACAACATATCACCATTATCCAACTGAAGCAACTCAGCGTGATATGCACTTACAAATTGACTCTTAAGCACTACCTGTGCCTCTGAAGAGCTACCAATAGAAATCAGTTTCATATGTTTAAGTTTTTATTAATATATCGCATCAATATTTGCCTCTTTGCTTTCAGCCTGGTTCGAGGCATTTTTCTTAGTATCATTTTTCGATTGAGGTGCATTCTCCTCTACTCCCTCTGAAGCTGAATCATCTGGAGAATCTTGATTTTTAGCACTATCCTCTAACTCATCATCTACAATGACTGGCGAGAAACCGTCATCATACAGACCAAATGACTGAACGCTATTAACCTTAATAGTATTCCTATTTTTCAGAGCAGGGATTAGCCATATGAACAAGACTGAAAGTAATGCCACAAATAACACTCCTCCAACCGACCAAATCAATATCTTTTGACTCGACTTTCCTCGTGGGACACTATCCCAATTTAATGTACAAGCATGAGCAAATGAAATGATATCTTTAGGGGTTACCAAAACTCTTTCATACTGAGAGATTTTGATACCATTGACATATGTTCCATTACGGCTCGTATCTGTTAAATAATAATTACCTTTTTCGTCAATCTCTAATACCGCGTGCTCTCTACTAACCACATCAGTATTATCGCTCAAAATAATATCACAATGCGACCCTCGTCCGATTGTCAATACTTGTCTCATACTTATCTCCTTTTACTGTATCAAAAGTCCTTTGCTATAAACGATTATTTACCTTATTGAACTGCGCTAGCAGTATCTGCTACGACTTCCGTTGCGGGTTCAACTTTAGCTTTATTAGTATTCTTACATAGCAATACAACATTCAATACAACACTTGATAACAATGCTACAGATAATGCTATCAATAATATTTTAACCTTCTTGCTCATCTTTTCCTTCATTATAGAGTTACACTTCAGTTCAACCATTGCGGCCGTCAAATTATCGTGAGTACCACCCTTAGCCTGTCCTATTTTATCAACGACATTGGCTGTTTTCTCTATGATATGCCCTATTTTATGTTTTTGAGTCAAATGCTTAATCAACTCTTTCTCTGGCATACATCCCCAAAAACCATCCGTACAAAGAACAAATCGATCACCCTTAGAATACGGCAATTGGCATATTTCAGGCTCCACTTCTGCACCTACTCCCAACGCTCTTAAGATGATATTAGACTGGTTTGATTGACGCGCTTGCTCCTCTGTGAACACTCCATTTTTAACCATTTCAAAGACTAACGAATGGTCGAATGTGCGATAATGTTTACTCTTACCTCTCAACTGATAAATTCGGCTATCTCCGAGATGAGCAATGGTTGCACAATGCGGTGTTACCAGCATTGCGGTAACAGTTGTTCCCATTCCATACAATTCGGGGTTTCCTGAAGCAGCCTGAATGATATCTTGATTAGCCTTCTCTATAGCCTTACGGAGTACCTCTTGAGGGTCATCATCCTTAAAGGCTATTTTCACACTATTGACAATGCTACTCACCGCCATCGCAGATGCTATACGCCCACCTTGCATTCCTCCCATTCCGTCACACACAACGATTATCGGGCCCATAGGAGTATCGCTATATGCATATCCATCTTGATTTTCATCACGACCACCTATGCGAGAATCTACAACTCCCTTTAACGGAAAAACTGATCTAATAAGTTCCATCTAACTCTACATTTAGTTGCGAGGCCTATAATTCGGCTATTTTATGCCTCTATTCAACAAAACATTGCACATCCAAATTATAATGCCCCACTTACATTGAATCACCCAGTCACTAATTCATTTATTCAATGAAGTAGCTGGGTGACCAAAGAATAATTGGACTAGGATAGAAATAACTATCGCCGCAGCGATAGCTATTTCTTCATAGCAGGCATTATAACAGTAGAAGAATTACTTCTATTAGGCTGAGGGCCTCGAGGCTGCTCAACTGGGCTACCGCCGTAAGGCATTCCACCGTAAGGCATTCCACCGCCCATCATACCTGGAGCAGACATCGGAGCCTGCATCGGCTGACTCATACCATCCTGCATGAAATCATCTCGCTTGGCAAGACCCAATGATTTTGCATCTACGATTATCAGATACAACTCATAATGCTCACCGATAGTCAATATATCACCATTATGACACTCCTGTGCATCGAAACCAAGGCTGCTACCATTCAACAGCGTTCCGCAAGTTGAACGAGCATCCTGAATTGACACCAATACGCTATCAGGATTTTTCATCTGGCGAATAACTATTTCAGCGTGGTTATCAGAGATGGTTGCCTCAGAAAGACGCACTGAAGAATTAGTTGCTCGACCAATAGTATTCAAGCCCAAATACAACGGCCAATATTCACCCTCTGAAGTTCTTGATACGCTGTACAAGAAACCCATAATTGTCTTATGCATAGCACCCTGACCTGCCTCCATATTGGGGAAATGAGTTCCCGAATACTGTGGCTGAGGAACAGAGAACATTTGTGTTGTTTGAGATGCTTGATTATTCTGATTGTAATTGTTCATTCCAGGAACAATTGTTTTATTATTTCCCATAAATTATAGCGTAAAATATTGTTAAAAAATCAAAAACTTCGAATTACAATTGACCACCATTGATCAACACTTGCTTCAATTCAGACTGTTCCATCGAATTGAAATTCTTATATGTTGCAGGGTATCCAGTCACAGTAACTGATTTAATGCGTCTAAAACCAAACAATGACATACGGCTAACTGTTGCCTTCTGAGTCTCAATCAATACATCACCACCATGCTCTTTCAAAGCCTCACTAATAGCAACATCAATACAGTTCTGCGTACCACCTCGCTGCACTGCTCGTGAAGGCTTCATTGTATATGAAATTTTCGAGTTTGACACATCCAAATCAACTAATGTAGCACCAATAACACGCGCAGAAACATCGCGGGTTGAAGCAGTCTTAGTAATTGTCGAACAAGACGACAAAATCAAAGCAATCGCAAAAAAGAATAATAGTTTTTTCATAATCCTTATAGTTTTTTATTAAATATTTTCATTGCTTAGTAATCCATTGTTTGATAGCAATATAAGACCAATTTAACCACCAAATAGGACAACGAAGTTTGTGCTCGAATACAACTTTAAGCTGTTTCAAGTACAAAGTTATAATGTTTTTACGGACTAAAACCAGATGGTTGTAGCAGAAATAGACGCACTTATGTTGCAATTTACGCAACACAATAACATCAAAACTAATCCTTATTACTCAATAAAGACAACGAATTTGATATATCTGCAAAAAAATCGTGATTTAATATAACCGATACTCTGATTAGGAGTTCTGTATCCAGATTGTCTTTAGCAAAAATTCGGTACACATTAGACCTATCGCACGACAAGTGACGCGCAAACCAACTCACACTCCTCTCTTGACGCTCCAATTCCGACTTAATCAACTGACCGATAGGCTCGATTCCTTCCATACAACACCTCTTAATTGCATACAATAAAGAAAGTGTGGAACTTACCGATTATCAACGGAAGGCTCTGACAAAACCTTAGCAAAACAAACGATACAATGCCCCACACTTAAATACTATGATAACGAGGGAATCCTGGCTACCATAGGTACACAAAAAGAGTGTTGTCATTGTCCTTTTGCTATTGAAAACTGTCAGATTTTCCGTTAAGGACAGAAAAAAACACTTTCTAAATTAAATATCTAAAAGATTTACATCTTCGGATTGCAAATTTAGACATTTTTTTCTATATAACAACACTCAAGGATAAGGTATTGTAAAAAATAACAATATATTATGATATCACTGCTCTACTAACAAATTAAAAAATGTTTATATCATAGATGGTATTAAAACTATGTTGTACATTTTCTTCTCAAAAAAAAATCCTAACTAATACTTAATTTAACACATCATCCATCTTTTCGTATGTAGTCTAAATCACTCTAACATCGTCAACTGCATTATAATAACTCTCACACAAGAGTATATCTTATAAATTATAATCACCGATATATCCACCAATAACAAATAGGTAATATTCACGACTTTAAGCCACACCGTGTGCTTCTTCTACAACCATTTATTCGACCTTCAATCACATACACGCATTGATAATCTGCATAAAATTAACATTTTTTTAGCGAATAATGCAAAATAAATGCTATTTTTGTGAAGTTTATCTTAAAATTCAAACACAACGATATATCATTTAAACAATAATTTTATGAAAATTTTTTATTGGGCTGTTATAGTTTCTACATTGATTTACCTCCCGGCAAGAAGCCAGAATTTAATCACCCAATCGGAATACTATGACTCATTAAAAACCACAATAAAGAGCGTATACACAACACTGCCCACCGGAGAAAAGCACGGGACAGAAAAAGTATATACAGAGGATCGTAAACATACCCGCACAAATACATATGAAAACGGAAAGATGATTTCCGTCAAGACATTTTTACCCAATGGCCTAACTAAAGTAGAAGCCGAAATAACACCCGAATCAAACGACACCTTGGTATTCTACTCATCATATACATCTTATGGTACAAGTTCAAGAAACCGACGATTTGTAGAAATTGTTTCAAAGCTACACAATGCTCAAAATTATGACAATATTGCAGACCACAAGTATAATATAAACTATGGCAAGCAAGTGTTCGACATAAAAAACTACAGAATCGAAACATACAAACAGCATTATCTTTCTGGAAAACCAAGAATCGAATTTACCACATCTGAGGATAAGAAATTCGAGTATTTTGTCACATATGATGAAGAAGGAGAAATAAACAGATATTTTACCTACGATATCGAGAATAAGATACTGCAAATTAATAAGTTTGATGGGTATAATTGGTCTTTAGTTGATAGCGTTTTTACCATCAAAGGACAACCATTTAATCACGAAGATGTGATTGAAGACAAAGATGCTGTGTACAAAAAGGTATATAACTACCCCATTGACACCAACATAACAGTTCACTCTATTCCTATGGATAGAAGTGAATTCTATGCCTTACTTACAACCATCAACAAAGATTTAGACACAAACGAATATTACCTTTCGATAAAGGAGACCGGTTTAGACAATATACGATATAACATCATAAATGCAAGTGGCGACACCTCTGGCATTTCAAATATATTCGTGGGTCGCCGTTTAGTATGGGAGTGGCAGGCAAACTCTCAACTAAAATGGTCTATAAATACTTTACTACTACCAGACGAAAAATCAACTCCTACCGATGGCACATACCACGGAGACAAGGAGTCCGAGTGGGATATTGAGGCTAAGTACAAAAATGGAGTTTTATCGTACTTAAAAGTCAAACAGCACGGAGATATTGCGCAAGGCGAAATTTCCGAAAATATGTTTAATGGCGAGGGATCATCAAAGATTTGGAGCGAATTATATGTTGGCGAATTTAAGGATAACTTGCGCCACGGCAAGGGTAAATTAGACGATGACCTTGGTATGTACATCGGAGAATTCAAAGATGGACTTAGAGATGGCTCTGGCAAACTATATTCAAAAAATGCACTTACATTCTTTGCCGAATATGTCACTGCAATGCAAAACAAGCAACTATTTGAAGTTTCATCTTATACATTCGATGGACAATTCAAAGACGACAAACCATTTAATGGCGTAGAGAGTGCAAATCTTGTATCTGGAGATATTGTTGAGATGCACATCAAAGAGGGTAATTTGCAAGGGAAAGGCAAATATGTATGGAAGTCTGGAGAATCATTTGAAGGTAACGACTTAGTCAAGTACAATGGCAATGGCAAGTTTACATTATCTAACGGAGACTATTACAATGGAGAGTTCAACGCATCTGACAATGAAAACTTCACTCAGCCATCGTTTGCAATGTTTACCCAAGGTACTGTACGCATCACATTGCCTTCTGGCATTGTATATATAGGTGAATACAACAATGGAATTGAAGGCCAAGGAAAATTAGTTTTGTCTAATGGAGACGAATTAAAAGGTAAATTTGTGAACAACCAATTGGATTACAAGAGTCCTATGCAAATTAAGATACGATTAGATGACGGCAGCATATACGAAGGCGCATATGTTGATGAAAAGGTTACAGGCCAAGGCAAACTTACCACTAGTAATGGTGAAACATTCGAGGGATTGTTTAAGTCTGGTAAGCTGACAACCAATCCGAAAATTAAGGTTGCAATAAAGAAACTTGAAATCCCCGTAGTGAAACTCCCATATTAACGAGCTCACACGCTTAATTTATGGATTAGGCATTACGCCTATGTCGTAGTAGGCGGTGCCATAGCCTGACCATATGCCTATTCCATTGTTGGATATATTGGTAGGCATATTGCTGATGGAGGGGAACACTGGGTTTACAGAGTTTATCATACTATTCTCCCATTCGCTCCAATAGTAGTAGCTAAAATCATCAAGCGCATTGAGGCGGAGTCTTACGGCATCGTTGGATTTGAAGTATGTTACATAGTCATTGCGTTCAAGGTTTACCAATGGACTATTGATGGTTATATGCCTATACTCTGTTGATGCATTATATACTCCCAATAGAGTCGGCGCATAGTAAGCGCTGCCGTTTAGTGAACAATCTATGCTACACGGCGTTGACAATGGTGGTATAACAGCAGAAATAGTATACAACGAGTCTTGGTAATGCTCAATGGTAATATCTTCGAGCATTGCAGGGCGAGGAATTGTTGTAGTCGCCTCCCACTTTTGTTCGCTATATTCTACGATAAGTCGATAGCTATGCCCAACCTCTCCCAAGATCTCCGAGCCTGTATAGATATACCTTGTGGGGTAATCTCTATGCGAACGCCCCGTTAGTATCTCTTCATTACCCTCATCGTCCACCACCGTAACTTTTGCCCATCTGACAATCATATCAGAGAGGTTCTCGCTGCTATATTCGTTTTGGTTACCGATATTTAACGACAATGCAACTATAGCAGCCTTTCCATTTTCAATGCGCCCCTCCACAACAAGGCGTTGCTTATAATTATCAGCGACATCTTGCTCTTTGATACACCCCGAAAAGACAACTGCTATTAATATTGCAATAATATATTCTCTCATAGCACAATCATTAAAATTTCATTACCCAGCTAACAGAAGGTAGTATAGAGTAAAGTATATGATAATGCTCCTTCAAGCGTATGGTTCCATCGTCATCAAACTTTACACTCCAAGATAACATATTGGGATTTTTGTGTGCATAAACATTATATACCGACAGATTGATACCGCTATATTTCAACTTACGACACTTGAGCCAATATGTTGCAGACACATCCAGATGGTGCAAATCGGGCAGTCGCGCTCCATTATATGAACTAACCTCTTTTATTATTGCATTACCACTGATATATAGCGCTTTGGTTGCAGTATAAGGAGCCCCCGAGGCATATATAAATGAGGTTGAAAATGTCCATCGAGGAGAACATTTATACGAGGCTATAAACGACACATTATGGCGCCGGTCAGAGTTGGCGGCAAACGCTATGCCATCGTTCAGCTGGTCAAATTGCCGCAGTGATTTAGAGAGCGTATAGTTCAATTGTAAATCAAAATGAGAGTCATTATACCCTACGCTTGTCTCTAATCCATACGCCTCACCTACTCCACAATGAAGTCGAGAGCCGTTATTTTTATCGCCATTTATCAAGGTTAATATATTTGACTCATACTCTATGGCATTAGTCATTCGGCGATAGAATAGTTCGGCGCTCCAATTCAATGCATTATTTTGCAGTGCTTGAGAGTAACCGAGCGAGAAGTTATCTGACAATTGTGGCGGCGTGTCCTCCGATGCTCCAATATGAAAATCGGTCGCAAACGACATATTTGATTGCGGCACCAAGAGTACATACTGCGCCAATCTATTATATCCAGCCCAAAAGCGCGATGTATGATTTATCGGGACCGACAACATCACACGAGGCTCGGGATAACACCATAATTTTTGGTTATTATAAAGGCTCAAGCGAAGTCCTATCTCAAGTTCGAGATGCTCGTTTGCGCGCCACACGGAATTTGCAAACAGTGCCGTCTCGTGGCTGTTCTCAATCAATGCTGTTCCCGTAGAGGCCAAATCAGCGATTCTAATATCTTGTGGTAATATTCTATGCAATGAATAATTAACGCCAGCACTAAGGTCGATTTTATCAAAATTGGCATTGACCATACTCCTAACACCATAATCCTGCACTTTCGAGAGTACCGACAAATTGGATGATATGATGTTGAGCTGAAGCGCATTATCATACAGCGAACTATACACCGTATTGGTTAGCGAAACATCGTCACTTAACTGTGTATCAAGCGTAAGAGTAGCCAGGGCATTCCACCATTTCAGGTGGCCTTTGCTATTATATATCAAAATACGGGCATTCGTGACATCATTATTAAAGTGCGTATTCATTGTCAGTCGTCCCGCCTTGCCCACATCCGCGACAAAGCCTACTCCGTAGTCACCAAACTCATATTTTACAGTGGAATTTTTATTCAATATAAGTTTTGTAAGCCATGACACATAAGAATGACGGGCGGTTGCATATAGCGCGAATCTCTTTCCGATAGGCAACCCAACTGCAATGTCAGACTCTATTAGTCCAACATTTGCCGTAATCTTCGTTGATGATGGGATATAGCGGTGCGTGCGTACCGAAAGAACAGACGATGAGGCTGAACCATACATTGCTGGGATTCCAGATTTGTAAAGCGTCATTCCGCTTAAATGCGCAGAGTTGAACACCGAGAATATTCCTATAAGATGCGAAGGCGAATAGACGGGCGCACCATCAAGCAGTGTGATACACTGCCCAATATCGCTACCACGCACATACATAGCCGTATTACCCTCTTCAACAGCCGTAACACCTGGCGTGTATTGCAACAGTTTAAGGGCATTTACCGAGCCTCCAATACGAGGCATAATATTTAGCGCCTCCATATTAAGCGACACATTGCCGTGTTTATCTGGCGACGACACGGCCTGCTGGCGCGTTGCAACAACAACATCATCGATATTATAGGATGTGCCCAGTGAGTCTTGCTGTGCTTTCGCGAACAAGGGGCTCAACACGAGCAGTGATACTAATAATATACGCTGAAACATTGTTGTTATAGTATAAAAATGGGGCAGTCTAATTTAAGCGACCTGCCCCATTCGATTAAAAATTATGTTATGATAACACAGTTACTTATTAAAGGTCCTCAACCTCCTCGGCAATCTCCTCCAACTTATCTAACAAATCGCCAAAAGCGCGCTCTGTGAAGTAATCCTCAAATGCATATTTGCTACCGTCGGGGAACAAGAGTATGGGCTCAATATAATATTCATCATAACCATAGTAATCGTTATAAGTTACCACCTGCGCAACGATATTAGCAACCTTCTCATTGGTGTCGTTATACATTACTACCGCAGTTACGCTATCATTGATAAGCTCACAAACCTCCTTATAGAACTCCTTTGAGTCATCATCATATTTTTTCTCCAAATCCTCATACTTGTCGTACAAACCTCTGAAGTCACCAGATGCCACAATCGACAACGAGAGGATATCAATCTGAGCTGAACCTGTCTTAAGATTGTTTCCAAGGTATTCGGGCGACGCAAAGTAATAGTGATTCTCGTAACAATATTCGCAATACTCCTCCTCAAGCCAGTTATCAATATCTGTAGCATCGTTGATTGCCACAACCGAAACTGCCGACATAAGAGACTTGCCATTCTTCTTGATTGAAGAGTGTGACTCAACACCCTTATTGTTTGCACTATTGCTTGTATTCAAAACATAACCGCCATTGAGCTTAACCTCTACTGCTGGCGCCAAAGTCTTTACATCTGTAATATTTGTCGCTACAACAGCCTTTACATGCTCGCTACCAGCGATATTGAGTGTGAATGTAATATTCTTCGGAACATACACGATGTAATCTACATCATCAAACTCATACTCAAATCTCTTTGTGTCGTCCCACGAGAGTGTAGCCTCGGCATTATCCCAAATCAACTTGACTGATTTGTCATTGGTCTTCTTCTCCACCCACTCATAATCATCATAAGTGTATGAATATCCAGCATAAGGATTGGTATCAGGGTCGTTGATATCGATCACAAAATCCTCTGACGCACGAGTAGCGAATGACATGAAATCAGCCGTTGACATATCCTTTATGCCATTTACAATATCCTTTATCATATTGCTATAGTAATCGGGGAAATCGCCATACTCGAGATAGTCCGACAAATTATACAACGCATTTACAGCATCTTCTACATCCGAAATATTGAACGAATCTATAAATTCCAATGCAATATCCTCCAACTTTGCCTTATGCTCGCCAGGAGTAAGCTCCGGACTAGGGTTGTTCGGGTTATTAGGATTATTGGGGTTGTTGGGATCTATCTGACCTGGATTATTAGGGTCATTGGGGTTAGCGTCATCCTTAGGCCCACAAGCAACCATCGACAATGTCATTGCAGCACACAATGCTAAAGAGTAGAATAGCTTTTTCATAATAAATTATTTATATTAATTAAACATTTACAAACCCTCGCCACAGAAAATTCTCGGCTCGCATCATTATGCTACCCCATAACCTCCAAATGCAACTTTTCCATCTCCCGCAATCGGAAAATGGCAATAGCTTTACAAGTTTATACAATGATAGAAATAATGACCTTTGACAAAGGTATATGAATTTATCAGAAAAAACAAATATTATTGATGCAGAAATCGCATTATATGATCTAGACAATGGTCTGCCAGAAGAAAACAAAAAAAAGGCTTAACTCGTCGTTAAGCCTTTGGTCGCTGCGGAGATAGGATTCGAACGGCGATAGCCGAAGCGGGCATACCTTATAACGAGCGTAGCGGATGGATATATTTTTATGCCCGCCCCCCCCCAATTCAGTTTGAATCGCTCACGAAGAAGAGTGGAGAGGAACAGCGGAGGGCTTGCCCGATTTTTTTTCGTTGAGTGGTGGATGGAGAAAATAATTTCATACAACCACTACACAACAAAAAAAACGAGGACAGATTATCTGTCCCCGCTGTTTTTGTGATGTATGCCGCACGAGTACATGAGGCTTGTGTAGAAACAAAAAAAAGATGTCGAAATCGACATCTTTTTTCTCCTTGCGGAGAGAGAGGGATTCTGGACCAATTTTACCATATTATTACCCCTTTTTGTATGTGTCTCATATCGCCTATAATACACATTTACAATGAGATATTGTGATAAATTATCTACCTTTTACCTTCTCAATCATCTCATACTATTCTATTAGTCCCACATCGGTGCAACTTTTTTAGGGCAAAAATGCACCAAAAATACACCTGTTTGCACCCTGCTAACGCATTGAAAATCTACTAAATAATTATTATTTAACTAATGCTCTCTTTTCTCACTTGAACGCTTCTTCTCAATTTCTCACTATTGAGATGTGATAAGTGTAAATAAACCTCGTCTTTTGTGTCAGAGCAACAAATAATAATTTTTATTTTTTGTTATACGCCGAAATATTTCTCAAAAAATTGTTTGACTATTTTGCCATCCACTCGTGAGTAAACCACTGCCTTTGTGTTCGCCACGCATCAAAGGCTTGTATTGCGTGTTCCCTTATAATGGCAAAATCCATATCCAAGTTATATATTCGTCCCCCTGGTGTTGTCGCTGACAAATCATACATTCCGTGCCAACCATTTTGCACAAAAGTAGTTGTGCCTCCATTTACCATATTTGTATACTTGGGTGTTCGTAATTGAGTTCCATCAATCACTAAAGATATGCTCCAGAAGAATGCTTGCATTGCAACAGATGACAACTCTCTATCTCTTGAAACTCTGTCCCTAATACTTGTTTTACACTGCACACATCCAAAACAATATATTTTATCACCAACAGAACCAACAGCATACAAATCATAGTTATCTGTTGCAACTTGTTCTTTAATCCAACTAATGTCTCTAACTTCATTCGCAAGTTCATTCGCCCTAATTAAAGTATTCAGGTCTTTTTGGAGCAAGAACTTTATTGGTGTATCAGCAAGTGCAATGTTAGCCAACTCTTTTGTCATATACTCAAAGGCGTGCCCAGATGATGCCTTCCAACTTTGGTCTGCCGAAATAGCATTCGCAACAACCACTGGGTCGCTAATTCCTGATTTTCTATACAAATGCACTTTATATATACTATTCCAAAGAACTGGTATGCTATTAGGATATAACAATCTGCCGTCAATCATAGTAGTCTTAATTGCCTCTAATTGAGCAACCTTTTCTATTTCTCCTATTTTGCTTACAGTCAAGGAATGGTTACGCGAAGTCTCTATTGCTTGATTTTCTAAATCTTGCTTGACTTGTTGGTAAGTTACAGTGTATTTATTTAAACAATAATCAAAAATCTGATTCTCCATTTTATTTCTTGTATTTGCTAAATATATCTGTTATCGTTATACCCCAAGCATACGCCAGCAAAGGAGGGACTGCATCACCTATTTGTTCATACTTATCTTGAACCTCTCTATTGTCGTGCCCCACCATATATGGACCTCCGCAGAAGTCATACGAGTCGGGGAATGATTGAAGTCTGGCACACTCTCTAACTGTTAATGCTCTATTTTCTGTAGGATGTAGATTTTCATCCAAGCAATGACTTGTTATTGTAAGGGATGGTTTATCTAATTCTAATCGAATATTTCTCTTTGCAAACACCTTTTTGGGCAATGTGCCATCCTTTTGCAATTCAAGTATCTCCTCTAAAGATAATCTCTCAAATAGACCTTTAAGTCCTTCTCCTGGTCGAATGAGAGCAAAGCGTTTAAGCGTGCAATCTTTGTGACGCATAGGAACTTGATAAGATAATTTATCAGATGCAAAGTCCTTGCGTTTCCAAAAATCAAGGTTACGCATCAATCTTGCATACTCCGAACATTCTTCTGTGTAGTATTCCGCAGGAACATTTGAATTGGCTATCACATTGGGCAATCCTGCAAACGCTTCGCCAACAGTGACCGCTTGCTTACAAGTAGGAGTAGGAACTTGAAGTTTCCAATTCTTATATCTTGTTGCCAAAATAAAATATCTTTGGCGTTTTTGAGGCACTCCAAAATCAGTCGCTAACAATTTTACCTCAACAAAGTTTCCATAACCTGCTGCTGTCAACTCCTCTTTTAAAACATCAATAATCAATTTAGGGTCATCAGCACTGACTCGTTTAGAAGTAATTCCTGGAACATTCTCAAACAATATCATTTTTGCTTTTGTCATCTTCGCAATTCTTATTCCTTCTCGAAATAGAAATTGTCTATCATCGTAGAATGACCTCGATGTTGTTCCCGCATTACTAAAAGTTTCGCACGGCATACCGGATGTTACCAAGTCTACGCCATCTGCTGGAATGTAGTCCTTGATATCTTTCTTTTGTATTGCCCGTATATCTGAATGAATACAATGAACCTCTGGGTGATTCGCTCGGTAGGTATCACAACAACTCTTTACATATTCAATGGCTACAAGTGTCTTAAAGTTAGACGCAGCCAATCCCGTGCAAATACCACCTGGTCCTGCAAAGCAATCAATATGTGTTAATGGTCTATTTAATACCATCTCCTTCTTATTCTCTGCCATAATCGGTCTGGGTTGTTATAATCAAGTTGTTGTCAATAAGTCTTAACCCACAAAAATAATAATTATTTCGCAGATGTCAAAAAAACAACCGCCATAATGTCTAACATTACAGCGGTTGAATATGAAGATATGTTTATGTATTGAAGGTGTTATTCTTCTTCGTCTGGTTCTACTCCTCGTTCGTGTTGGTCTATGAAGGAGTGTATGTAGTCTTCACGGAGTTTTACATATCCGTCCTTCGCCGCTTCGTTGTAATCTTTTGCGGTTCTGACCTTACTGACGGGTTTCTTGCCGACTTTTGTGTTCTCCTCTGCGACAAAATCATCAAACTTTAATATGTTTCTGCGTTCAAGAACTGGGAGGTCAAGAGCATACGCATACTCCTTTGGCATTTGAAGCATATAGTTCTTGTCCATCGGGTCGCCAAACGGTAGTCCCTCTACTCCGCCTTTCATTTTCTTACCATCATACCTTATCTCAACGATATGCTCGTCCTCCTCCATAATAGGGTCTCTTACGGTAATTATCTCCAACAGTGCCTCATCAAAATCATCATTG
>JAFZFX010000048.1 GCA_017555695.1 Alistipes sp. | reverse complement strand
TGCGCAGACGGAGGGTTAAGAAACGGATAACTTTTCACGAAGTAAAAGCGCGTAGGCGTCCGTTTTACCGACGGCAAGCACCGACCCCGAAAACTTGTCACCGCGCAGGTTTTGGCTACCTTTTGCCTGCCAAAAGGTAGGACATCTAAGATGTCTTTTATAGTGAGGAAACTTATTCTGCTCCACAATCTTATCCCACAACCGTAATATAGGAGATTACCGCGTCGGGCTTTGCCCTTCTCGTAATGACAGTTACAACAACTATTCTCTCTTACGGCTGTGGGACACTGTCCATTAGCAGGAAGAGCTCCCTCGCTTAATAAAAATTTGAATTCCCCGGTGGGACACTATCCATTAGCGTTATGAGGATTCTCACTTAATAAAAAAACTCTTCCTTGGGGGAGGAAGAGTTTTGTTGGGGAATATGGCGCTGTTACTTCAGGCAGTCCACATATATTTCGCGTTGGAACGACTCGTTGAGCGACATATAGGTCTGGGTGCTTGATACGCCCTGGACATGGTAGATCTTGTCGAAGATGGTGCGCATCAGGTGCTCGTTGTCGATGCAGTAGAGCTTGACCATCAGGTTATAAGAGCCTGTGATGTAGTGGCACTCGACGATTTCGGGGATCTTGCAGAGTTGCTCCACAGTATCCTGCTGGCGGGTGATATCGCTGACACGGATAGAGATGAAGGCGCACACATCAAAGCCGAGCGACTTGGGAGCCACAACCAGGCGGCTGCCCTGAATCACACCCATATCCTCCAGTTTCTTGATGCGCTGGTGGATGGCTGCACCCGAGATGCCGCACTCGCGGGCAATCTCCAGGAAGGGAGTACGCGCGTTCTTGATGAGGTAACGCAGAATCTTCTTATCCGTAGCGTCTAATGCTGTCTTTGCCATATCGCAAGCCTACTTTAATACATTCAACTCCTTGCCAATCTTCACGAAGGCCTCAACACAGCGGTCGAGCTGCTCGGTGGTGTGACCTGCCGACACCTGCACGCGGATGCGAGCCTGACCCTTGGGCACTACGGGGTAGTAGAAGCCTGTAACGAAGATACCCTCCTCCTGCAACTTGGCAGCGAAATCCTGCGAGAGCTTGGCGTCGTACAACATAACGGCGCAGATAGCCGACTGCGTGGGCTTGATGTCGAAGCCAGCCTCGGTCATCTTCACGCGGAAGTGCTCGACATTGGCAGCCAGGCGGTCGTGCAACTCGTCGCTCTCGGCCAACATCTTGAACATCTCGATGCCCGCGCCAACAACTGCGGGGGGCAGTGAGTTAGAGAAGAGGTAGGGGCGTGAGCGCTGACGCAACATATCGATAATCTCCTTGCGACCAGTGGTGAAGCCACCCACAGCGCCACCGAAGGCCTTACCCAGCGTACCGGTGAGGATATCTACCTGACCACGAAGGTTGTAGAGTTCGGTGATACCGCGACCTGTAGCACCCAGCACACCTGCTGAGTGGCACTCATCGACCATCACCAGCGCGTCGTACTTCTCGGCCAGGGCGCAAATCTTATCCAGCGGAGCGGCATTGCCGTCCATCGAGAATACGCCGTCGGTCACGATGATGCGGAAACGCTGTGCCTGTGCGCGCTTGAGGCAATCCTCCAGCTCGTCCATATCGGCATTGGCATAGCGGTAGCGTACAGCCTTGCAGAGACGCACGCCGTCGATGATTGAGGCGTGGTTCAGGGCGTCAGAGATGATGGCATCCTGCTCGGTCAAGAGAGGCTCGAACACACCACCATTGGCATCGAAGCAGGCAGCGTAGAGGATTGTATCCTCGGTGCCGAAGTAGTCGGCGATAGCCTTCTCCAACTCCTTGTGCATATCCTGGCAGCCGCAGATGAAACGCACCGACGACATACCGAAGCCGCGCTCGTCCATAGCCTTCTTGGCAGCCTCGATGAGGCGCTTGTTGTCCGAAAGACCCAAGTAGTTGTTGGCGCAGAAATTCAGCACCTTCTTACCTGCAACATCAATCTCGGCCTTCTGTGGCGACTCGATGATGCGCTCTGTCTTGTACAGACCCGCGGCCTTGATTTCGGCCAATTCGTTCTGCAAGTGTTCTTTAATTTTGCCGTACATAAATCTTTGAGTTTTATACTTTTTTCGATTGTTTACTTACGATTAACAACAAAAGTAAAAAATTTTCCCCACACAATCAATCCCCCACGGCACATTTTTGCATATTTTTCTTACAAATTGTAATCGCAAGGGGTGTTTCCTACCTTTTTCGGCTACTCGGTTTGAGGTTTGGGCCAGGTGACGGTGATGTCGTCCAGGGCAAAGTACTTGGGTGAGGTCATTCCCCACTCGTCGGTCGGGCCGCCCTTGATGTTGAAGCGCACCTTGGCAACCTCGCCCAAGGCAGAGAGATCCCAGTAGGTCCACTTGGTTATGATGTTACCCTTCTCGGCGAGTACCATCTCGGCAGTGGCGGTCTCGGTACCCGAGGCGTCGTAACCCGTAGCATAGAGCTTGATTACATCGCCATCGCCGAGGGCGGGCGAGAACTCGTTACCGAGCTTGGTGATAGCCACGAAATAGGCTGTAGAGTTCACATAGCAGCCCTTGATGGTGCGGGTCTCGCCGTTGAAGAACTCGATGGTCGGACGGTAGTCATCCTCGGCGCCGAAGTCGGTGCCCTCGTAGTTGCCGTAGCCTACGAGGAAACGGTTGGAGCCTTTGTTGCCGCCATTCATAATGCCATATTTGTACTTTTCGTGATAGACATAGAGGTCCTTGAGGTAGCCGCCGTAGTCGTTCAGCTCCTCAATCTGGTTGGTGCAGTATGACGACACAGCAAAGCCGCTGCTGAGGTACGACACGCCGTCCCACTCCGCAGTGACGGGGCGTGAGGTGAGCATCGTGAAGTCATCACACCACACATAGTCGGCCGTCACCACATCCGACGAGTAGGAACTGCCAACGCGCTCGGCCACGAATGAATCGAACTCCCAATTTTCGAAGGTCGCCACACCCTCCTGCATCTCTACCTTGGGTGCATCATCCTTCTTGCAGGCCACCTGCGCCAGCAGAGCCACGCACATCAAACACTTAACTAAACCCTTCATAATCATATAGTTTTATTGGTCTTTATACCTCTTTTTTGTTGTTTTTTTTTGCTACTCTCCGCCTCTTTTTACCGCTTTTCGCCCCGCCCGTCACCCATCTCAATACCCGCACACGGGGGCTTATACAAAGATAGAAATTCTCCCGCAAACTATCAAGCAGGGAAGCATAAATTCAAAATTACCTTTTTGTCATTGCGAGGAGGAGATTACTCCGACGCGGCAATCTCACTTGGGTAAGTTGGAGATTACCACGAGCCTAACGGCTCTCGTAATGACAAACTACTAATAATATTCCTCCTCTAAGCTAGAGGAGGTGGCACGAACAAAGTGAGTGACGGAGGAGTCTGTAAATTGGTAGAATATATCATTCCAAGAACACACTCCCAAAATTAACACACTCCCTCCCCCTAAAGGGTACTCCCTCTAGCTTAGAGGGAGAATTTTTATTAAG
>JAFZFX010000047.1 GCA_017555695.1 Alistipes sp. | reverse complement strand
GGAAATGATAAATGCGGGAAAACACCCGCATTTATCTACTAATTCTGACCAATAAACAAATATTGCCCCGATTTTATCTACTATTTTGACCAATAAGCCAATTTTTCAACAAAGATAAAGCATAATCACGACAAAAAATGTCGTTACCACAGATAACAACCGTTTAACTCAATAAAAAGAAGAAACGTGGGTACTGTCTAACGCAAAGAAGGGACGACCAAGTACCCATACAAGAATAGACACACCCACGCCAAAGGGCGTGAGCATTTAATGTGCCTATTGTCTTCTTGCTAATAAATTTTGGTCGTTTTACTTTGCGAAACAATAGCCTAAATGCCACCAATACAAGACTACCTATTTGGTAGCCTAACACAAAGATAGTGATAAATTCTAAAATTGTGCAGATAATGGCGATAAATGATAATAAAATGGCGAAAATCGAATTTTGAATTCTAATTATGTTATCTTTGCGGAGAGAAAAGTAAATAACTATGGACTTTATACCATTTACATTTATAGATTTTGTCGATATCCTGCTGGTGGCATTGATGATGTTTGGCATCTATCGTATGTCGCGAGGTACCAATGCACCCTATATTTTTACGGGTATAATCGTGATATATGTGGTGTGGGTGGTGGTGCGCGCGCTCAATATGGAGTTGTTGCAGACCATTCTGGGTCAAGTGATTAGCGTGGGTATGATTGCCATTATCATACTCTTCCAGCCCGAGTTGCGCAGTTTCTTGCAGATGATTGGTCGTCGTAGGGGCGGCTTCGGTTTCATCAACCGCATATTCGCCCGCACATCGAAGGAGCCCGCCTTGCAGCCCATCATCACGGCTGCCATAGATATGGCCTCGACAAAGACGGGAGCGCTGATAGTGTTGGCGCAGAACAGCGACCTGAGCGACATCATCGACAGCGGTATTACAATCGACGCACAGCTTTCGGTGCCGTTGCTGGAAAATATCTTCTTCAAGAATGCCCCCTTGCACGATGGTGCGGTAGTGGTGATGGATAACCGAGTGACTGCAGCGAAGTGCATCCTGCCCGTTACGCAGTCGAATGTGCCCAAGGCTTATGGTACGCGTCACCGCGCGGCGATTGGTATCACCGAGACTTCGGATGCCATCGTAGTGGTGGTGTCGGAGGAGACGGGCGGCATCTCTGTAGCATCGGGCGGTAAGATTGAGCGTAACATCGCTCCGCAGAATCTGGCACGAACAATCACCCAGCACATCGAGCAGCGCCGAATGCAGCTGAAGGTGCAGCAGTAGGGTAGTGGAACGGATAGGCGTAGTCAGTGCGCCACAAGATAGAAAACGCGAGACTCTTTCGGTGAGCCTCGCGTTTTTTTGTTGTGCTATGGTTGCCTACAGCGCAAAGATATAATCGGTGTATTGGCGCATCTTCTCGGCCTTGGCTTCATCGTCGAAGAGGGCGAAGAGTGCAGAGCCACTGCCAGACATCGAGGCGTAGGTAGCTCCCATATCGATGAGTTGCTGTTTGGCCTCGGCAATGGCGGGGTGAGAGGCGAAAACCGACTTCTCAAAGTCGTTCTTGATAATCTGCTGCCACTCGCCGATGGGGCGTTTGATTCTCTCGGTCAGCGGTGTATCGGGCATTGCGGGTGTGATGCCAGCGTATGCCTCGCGGGTAGAGACGCTCTCGTCAGGCTTAACGACAACCAGCCACAAGCCACGAAGATCCACCTCGACGGGAGTCATAATCTCGCCACGACCCTCGCACAGTTGCGGTGTGTTACGCACGAAGAAGGCGGTGTCGCTACCAAGTTCGGCGGCAAGCGAGATGAGCTCCTCCTCTGCGAGTGAAAGGCCATAAATCTGGTTTATGCCGACGATGACGGCCGTGCCATCAGCTGAGCCACCACCAAGTCCCGCACCGAAGGGAACGCGTTTGTCGAGAGTGATATCGATGCCCGCGATGCCATAGCGCTCCTGCATCAGTCGTGCCGCTTTGACGCAAATATTGCTCTCGGGGGGGCAATCTACTTGCAGGCCTATGCCCTTGAATTCCACATTGTTGTCCTCGCGACGCTCGATGCTCACGATGTCGTATAACCCTTCGACGGGCAACATTATGGTCGAGAGGTCGTGGTAGCCATCCTCGCGGCGGCGCAGTACATCGAGGCCGAGGTTTATCTTGCAGTTAGCCTTAATCTCCATTGTGGTAAAATGTGTTATCGGTTAATAGATTTTCAGTACATCATCCAACGCCTGCAGCAGGGTGTGACGCAGTGACTCAAGGCGTGCGCTCCAGTCGTCCAGAGTCTCGTCGGCCATATCGCTCACGACTTTAATCATCTCGATTTTCGGCGCGGGTGTGGCTGTCAGTTGCGAGTGGAACTTCACGGCACGAACAATCGCGTAGCTCTCCATATCGACACAATCATACGGCTCCAGCAACTTGAGTTGCGAGGCGGGGGTGTCGGCTCCGATGAAGTTATCGGCCGAGGAGATTGATGTTGTGTCGCAGCCCGTATTCAGATGCTCGGGAGCGGTGGCGAAGACCGAATCGATGTAGATGTCGCCTTGTGCAACAATGCCCGGACGCAGGACAGTGCCTGCGGGGTGTTTCATCGAGCCGCAAGTGCCTAGGTTGATAACAACATCGTATGGGCCCTGCTGCAGAGCCGCGAATGTGGCCTCAAAGGCGTTGAGCTTACCTACGCCCGTAAGTGCTACATCGCAGCGTGAGCGCAGTTCAGCGACAGCCTCGGTGCCGAGCTCCTCCTCGACGGCAATTAGCAACAATATCTTCTGGTGGTTCATCTCTGAGGAAGGTTGGATGTGATTAAACGAAAAAGCGAATACCCGACCTATAGTTCGCGGTATTCGCTTTTATCTCTGCCTGGGAGTCTATCTCCGCGTGCGGTATAACTCCCTTGCGGTGTGGCGTTATTACTTCGCAGCCTCTGCGCTCTTCTCTGCAGCGTAGAGCTCGTTCATCTTTGCCAAAACGGCGTCGCTGATGTCGAGACCCTCGGCAGCGTCGAGAAGTGCAGTTGCATTAACAACCATCTTGTACTTCTTGTCGGCGTTTACTGCCTGGATTGAACGCATGATGAGGTCCTGGCTACGGTTAGAGAATACGAGGTTCTCCTCGTCCAATGCCTGAGCCTCCTTCTGTGCAGAGTTCTGGAAGTTTACAATCTTCTTCTCGATGTCGGCCTGCTCCTTCTGAGCGTTGGCAGTTGTGATAAGACCTTTCTGGTACTTCTCCTGGAGCTGAGTAGCTGCGTACTGCAGATTCTTCTCCTTCTGAGCCCAAGCGTTCTGAGCCTTCTGAGTCTTCTCCTGCAGAGCCATACCCTCTGTCTTGAAAATCTCGCTCTCGGCCAATACATAATCAACCTTCACATAGGCCAAGTCGCCGCCAGCAACCTCTGTTGCAGCAGCCTGAGCCTCCTCTGCGGGTGCAGTAGCCTTATTCTCGCACGCAACAAGTCCCATAGTTGCAACGAGCAGTGTCAAAAAAACTTTTTTCATTGTTTTGCTATCTTATTTTTTGAAATTATTTTTGTGTCGAAATATGCAACAACTGACAAAGGTAGAAAAAAATATTTATTTTTGTCATATTATCAATCAAATTTAGTCGTATGTACGAATATATTTCAGGCAAAGTGGCGGAAATCGCACCTGCGTATGCAGTCGTTGAGGCCGCTGGTATAGGTTATTATATAAATATTTCGCTGCAGACCTTTTCGGCCATCGAGCAGCAGGAGTCGGTGCGTCTGTATCTGCACTTTACGGTGAGAGAGGATGCTCAGATTCTCTACGGTTTTGCCACCAAAATCGAGCGTGAGTTGTTCCGTCAGCTGATTAGCGTATCTGGCGTGGGTGGTAATACGGCACGAATGATACTTTCGACCTATTCGAGTAGCGAGTTGCGTAATATCATCGCTACGGAGAATGCCGTTTTGCTGAAGAATGTTAAGGGCTTGGGTCTGAAGACAGCACAGAAAATTATCGTCGAGTTGAGTGGCAAGATGCTTGAGTTGGGCGTTGATGAGGATATCATAAAGCCGCAGAGTACGGCCGATAATGCTATTCTTGGTGAGGCGGTTTCGGCTCTTGTGATGCTTGGATTCCAGAAGACGGCATCAGAAAAGGTGGTGAAAGCCATCCTCTCCGAGGAGCCTATGGCAGCGGTGGAAGATGTTGTGCGTCAGGCGCTTCGTCGATTGTAATGTCGCTGCAAAATATTTATCATCATATTCGTTTTGGCAGTTTGTTTGATTGCTATGATGCGCCGAGTTGGCTACAGTGGCAAATAAATCAGGGCTTAAGTTGGTCGAATTGATAATTTTTATTAAATTTGCACGATTATATAGTTATGAAGTTGCGTGTAACCATAATGGCTCTGGCCGCAATGTGTATGGCATTTGTGGTTGGTTGTGACAAGGAGGATGAGGGCCTGACTACCCAGCAGGACCAGATTGTCCGCTATCTTACCTCGTCGCACGATCCACGTTTGATTGCCATCGAGGAGGTGCCCAACGCCATTGTTGAGAATCCACCCTTTTACGAGAGGTTGAATCTCAACACATATCGTTACATCGCTACATACTATGACGCAGGTCGCCAATCGAAAACTAAGGTTGAGGCGGGCGATGAGGTGGAGCTCTACTTTGCGGCATACGCACTCTCGAGTGGTGCGCCGTCAAACGGGTCGCTCTACTTTACAAACGATGCCACGCTTATCGAGCAGTTGTCGAAGGCTGGACTCAACACAGAGTATTGGTCTACGGAGCCGTTGCGAGTAAAAATAGGCTCAAGCGACATACTAAAAGGGGTGGAGACTTCGTTACTTGATTGCCGTGAGGGCGATGCCGTTGAGGTCTATATGGCTTACGAGTCGGCCTATGGCAAGAAAAATGCGATGGGCGTAATCCCAGCAAAGACGGGTGTTGCGTGGTTTTATGTGATTAACCGTGTGATTAAGAGCGGCAGATAGTTCTGCTGTGGTGTATGGCGGGAAAGGCCAAGTGCCGAAATTAGAATTGAATTTTACTTTTTTTTGAGATATGAAGTTGTTATACAGTACAATATGTGTTTTGGGCTTTACGCTTGCCTTCGCTTTGTCGTCATGCGTGAAGACCGATGATATGACATTTGAGGAGGTTGAGAATATTGCCCTCAAGTCGTGGATTGAGATTAATCGCCCCGATTTGTTGGACAACTATCAGCCCATTGGCGGTTATTATGTTGAGTTGCTTGACGAAGGTGTTGCCGACAGTATGCCCGTGCGTCACGACAATGCGTGGTTGTGGTTTGATGTTACTTGCCGCGATTTGGCCGGTAATGTGATTATGACCCGCGACTCTGACTTGGCGCGTATGCAGGACTCATACACCGAGCATACTCACTATGTGCCTTACTTCCTCTTCTGTGGTAACGACAACACCTCAATGCCCGAGGGTACATACCTTGCACTGCGTAATAAGCTGAAGATTGGTAACGACGAGTACACCGTGCGCTATGGTACAAAGATGCGTCTATACCTGCCTTCGTCGATTGCCGCAGGTGAGGATGGTATGCAGGGTGATGGCGGTTATCAGGGTCAGTACACTCTTGACTCAAACCGCCCGATGATTGTGGAGATTGATGTGTGGGGTCATGTAAATAACCCCGTGGCATACGAGGATCAGTGGATTAAGGCTTTTGCAGAGGCAAATGGTGGTCTTGCTCCCGAGAAGGAGGATGATGATGAGGCTGCAGCCAAGCGTCGCTCATATATGCGTACACGAGGCGAAGATGGCGAGGAGACAGAGGAAGAGGTTGTTTACGACAATATGTGGCACCCCGCCGTGGATTCTATCGCTGCACTCTACATCAACTACCTCTACACACCCAAGCAGGCTCTGGAGTTCAACTGCCTGGGCGCAGACACCCTTATCTACCACGGTCAGACAGAGTACAAGCGCGGTAAGATATATGGCACAAAGACTCTGGCGCAGATTAACCGCGAGGTTGATTCAGTGTTGCTGGAGCGCTTTGGTGAGGGATTGCACCCTGCTGATGCCGAGTCTGTGGATTCGGTGACTAATGCCAAGATTTGGTATGTAACCCGTTTGATGGATGGTTTCATTATCGATACCAACATTCCCGAGGTTAAGGAGATTATCTACGATGACGATTTGAGCAACGAGGTTGCCACTCCTCTTGACTTCGTAACATCTACTCCCGAGTCAAACTCGTTGGTTGATGCGTGGGTTTACTCTATCCCCCAGATGAAGCTCGGCGCATGGAACGCTATCTTGACAGGTTCGTCTAACGCCTATGGCGCAACGGGCGTAGCGGGTTCTACATCTACTTCGTCTTCGTCGTCATACAACAACTACTACGATTACTATAACTACTACAATTATTATAATAGCTATTATGGCAACAGCTACTACAATAACTACTATAATAATTACTACGGTTACGGTGGCTATGGCGGCTATGGTTATGGTGGTTACGGCGGTTATGGTGGCTACTACGACAACTACTATAACAACTACTACGATAGCTATTACTACAATAACTATTACAACAATTCGTATAACTACGGCGAAACAGAGACTACAACGACCATTACAACAGAGGTGCAGCCTTACTCGCCGATGTTGTGGCAGTTGTACATCGAGGCGGCCGACGAGTAACGGATTGTGCCCGCAATGGGCATAGATATGCGTTGTGAGGGCCGAGACAAGGGCGAGGCTAGCAAACGAGGCAAAATATGGCAAAGTGGGCTAAAATGAGCCTAATTATATATAAAGAGGAGTATTCGACAAGAAAACTCCTCTTTTTTCATTTTTTTTAAGATAAATTTTGCAGAAATGAAAATATGTAGTATCTTTATATTGTCAAGAGCGCAAATAGCCTATTTTGACTGCTAAATCAACAAAATATAAACTTAAAAATAGTTTCATTATGATTATCACATTTAACGAACTGCGCCGTATCAAGGATAAGTTGCCCAGTGGTAGTTCTCAGCGTATCGCTGACGAGTTAGGAATCGATGTAGAGACTGTACGCAATTATTTCGGAGGAAAGCATTTGGATGCAAAGGCTTGCTCTGGCATCCATATCGAGCAGGGTCCCGATGGTGGTGTTGTCACTTTGGACGATACTGCTATTCTTGATGCTGCTATGCGTATCTTGAATGAGAATAAGTAAGTCTTGATGTTAGCATTTAAGCCGGATTTGCAAAAGTCCGGCTTCTTTATTTTTACTTGGGCAGAGATTTATCTGGCCTGATGTGGAATGAAAAAACTTCAACTACAATGAACCGATTATTGAGTATAGCGATTCTGGTCTTAGCGATGTTTGCGGTTACCAATAAGGCAGTGGCTGTAAAGTATGTCAATGCGCAGGATTTGACCTTCCTGGGTAAATTGTGTGAAACAACTAATCCCTACCATCGTGTGGAGGTGGCCGATTATAAGAGCCTGAACTCTACTGAGGCTACGCTCCTGCGTGATGCGTCGGGTCTGGCTGTGGTCTTCGAGACCAACTCTACTGCTGTTTGGGTCAAGCCCGAGATGGGACACTACAGAACCGCTGATGGTATGCCCCGTGCTGCAGCCGAGGGCTTTAATATGTTTATTGATGTAGATGGCGAGTGGGTGTGGGCATCGTCGGTGGCCAATGCCCGAGGCAAGAACAATGACGGCACGGATAAGATGAACAACCCGTTGCGACTGATTGCCAATATGGATAAAACAATGAAGCGTTGCATCATCTATCTGCCGCTATTTTCAGAGTTGAAACATCTGGAGATTGGTGTGGATGACGATGCCGTAATCAATGCTGTGGACAATCCGTTCCGCCACAAAATAGCAATCTTTGGTTCGAGCTTCACACACGGTTCGTGTGCTTCGGCCGCAGGTATGACCTATCCCGCGTTTTTGTCGCGCCAGACGGGCTTATATCTCTGCTCGTTGGGTATGTCGGGCAACAGCAAGTTGCAGAAGACTATGGCCGAGATTATGGCCTCGTCGGATGCCGATGCCTTTATCTGTGATGCCTTCTCTAATCCCACTACCGAGATTATCGGCGAGCGTATGCGCCCCTTTATCGAGACTATTCAGGCAAAGCACCCTGGTAAGCCGATAATATTCCTTGAGACCATCTATCGCGAGAGCCGCAACTTCAATCAGAATAGCGAGAAGTTCGAGTCAGAGCGTATAGCCTATGTGCGTAACCTGATGAAGCAGATTGTAAAGGAGTATGACGATGTGTATTATGTCGATGTGACCAACCAGACGGGTACCGACCACCTCACTTCGGCCGACGGCACACACCCCTATTCGTGGGGCTACAAGCGCTGGGCCGATGCCATAGAGAAACCGGTGAAGAAGATTTTGGCAAAATATAAAATCAAGTAGCTTTCTGCTACAAAAATAGAGAAGGGCTGTCGCAACACTTTGGTTGGACAGCCCTTGTTATTCTACTCTAGACTTCGTATATTCTTCTCTACGAAATCCCACTTGATGTGCAGATACTCTATCATACGGTCGATGGCATCGTCGCTGGGGATGAACTCGTCGCCGTTCTGATTGCTATTGTCATCTTTTAGGTTCTGTGCGTGGATATACCAGTTGGCCTCAGCCGAAACACGCATATATTCGCGCTGCTCGTTGATGTATTTTATCAGCTCGGGAAGCAACGGTTTAACCTGCTCCCACTGTCTTACAAGTTCATCTCGGTAGGGCTTGTATTTGCGCATCTGTGGTTGATATACATACTGCTTGCTACGCCAGCCGTTGGCCGTTGAGGGTACGAACGAGGCGTAGTCAAAATCCCACGGTGGACCGCAGTACCATTTGTCGTTGCTCTTATCCTTGTATGTGTACCAACTGTTGGGCCCATTTGGCTCTGGTGTGCCCGAAAGTTCGAACACCAGCCACTGCGCGGCCCACGATGGCATATCAATATATTTCTCCATCACATACTCCATATCGCTGGATGTGCCGAGCAGCGAATCCACTTTGAAGAGATAGCTCTTTATGTAATCGTGTTGCGCCTGGTTGCTCTCGTCAATTTTCGGTATTTTGATGTTGGCGCGGTGCGTACTGCCTTGCAGATAGGGTAGCGGCCAACCCCACTGGTCGGGGTCGTTAGCTATGCGGTCCAACTCGATGATGTAGCCGCCCGTGATGGCCTCGCCCTCGGTGTCGGTAGGCTTCATCTCGTTAATATCCACACGGTCGTTGTCGATTCTCACCTGCTCGACAACCTGATACACACCTCTGTGTCTGCCGTTCAAAATGAGCTCTGCGTGCTGAAAACGGGGCGTATATTTTATGCCCGAAAGTTTGTCTGAAATCCACCACGCCACATTGTTGCGTAGCAGGGTTTTGTCACGATAGTTACCGATGAGTACCCACTTTTTGTGTTTTGGCATACCCAATACCTTTTGCTTCGACTCGAGCTTGATGGTGTAGGATGGCTTTTTGCGGAATGATGACCAAGAAACATTGCCTCGGCCGTGGATGCCTATCGCCATTTTCTCCAACCCGGGCAAATGCTCCGAGCCTACAATTTTGATTGTGGCCTCTTCGTATATCTCTTTGTCCTTTACCTCATCACCCGAGGCAGTATTGATGTATATAATGGGAAGCCCCGTAAAGTTATCCAACTTGATTGTGTAGTTCTGCTCGGCGCCAGTGTCTGAGCAGGCCGTAACAGTGACAGCCTCTGAAAAATCGTATGAGGAACCTTTCTTGTATAGTTCTCCATTGATGTATATCTCGTTAGCATCGCTCTCGAAATTTACCTTTAGCTTGTCGAGGTTGGAGGGCATCCAGTATGACTTGCTATCGTAACTTTGTAGGCCGTGTACTCTACACTTGAAGAGGTTGTTTTCGTCAGGCAATATTACAACATCCTCGCTTAATGATGCATTGAGATTTACTGGAAAGATTACTTTGGTGATGTTGTAGTTCGTTTCGCACAACTCTGAGGATTCGCTGTCATCCTCGTCCTTATCCTCGGGCTTTGGTTGGGGTTTGGGCTCTGGATCTGGCGTAGGGGTGACGATTTCGGTGTCTTTATCACCACACGCTACAAACGAAGTGACACTTGTTGTCGCTACGATAAACAGTAAAATATAGGCCAATGTGGCAAAACTGCGTTTCATAATCGGAGATATTTGGCGTTATGACTACTCTAAGTTGCGGATGTTGCTCTCGACGAAAGCCCATTTTTGTTGCAGATAATCAATCATACGGTCGATGGCCTCATCGCTGGGGATGAACTCGTCGCCGTTCTCTCTGCGGTTGTCGTCGATGAGGTTCTGTTCGTGCATATTCCAATTGGCGTTGGCCGAGTGGCGCATATAGCTGCGCTGCTCGTTGATGTAGGTTATAAGGTCTGGCAGTAGTCCAGAAATCTGCTCCCATTGTCGGATTAACTCCTCGCGATAGGGGGCATAGCGTCGCATCTGCGGCTGATAGACATAGTCGCGGTTACGCCATAAGTTTGCTGTGGATGGGATATAAGATGTGTAGTCGAAGTCCCAAGGTGGGCCGCAGTACCACTTGTCGTCACTCTTGTCCTTATATGTGTACCAACTGTTGGGTCCATTTGGTTCTGGTGTGCCCGAAAGTTCGAACACCAACCACTGCGCTGCCCACGATGGCATATCGATATATCGCTCCATCACATAACTCATATCGGTCGATGTGCCGAGCAGGGAATCCACCGTCATCAGATAGTTGCGGATGTAGGCACGCTGATGCTCATTACTCTCGTCAATCTTTGGCTTTTTGATTGAGGCGCGCGGACTATAACCTTGCAGGTGGGGTAGAGTCCACACCCATTGGTCGCTGTCGTAGCCGCGGTCCAACTCGATGATGTAGCCGCCCGTGATGGCTTCGCCCTCGGTATCGGTGGGTTTCATCTCGTTGATGTCCACGCGGTCGTTGTCGATTCTCACCTGTTCAACCAGTTGATAAACACCACGATGTGTGCCGTTGAGGATAAGCTCTACATGCTGGAAGCGGGGCGTATATTTTATACCCGAAAGTTTGTCTGAAATCCACCACGCCACATTGTTGCGAAGCAGGGTTTTGTCGCGGTAGTTGCCAATGAGTACCCATTTCTTGTGCTTTGGCATACCCAGCAACTTCTGCTTCGATTCGAGGCTGATGGTGTACGAAGGTTTCTTCTTGAATGTATCCCACGACGAGTTGCCGCGGCCGTGAATCTGCATCGACATCTTCTCAAGGCCAGGCAGGTCGCCGCAACCCCAAATCTCGATGGTGGCATCCTCATATTCGTCACGCGATTTCACCTCGTCGCCCGAAGCGAGGTTGATGAACATAATCGGCAGTTCGGTGTAGTGTGTAAGGGCTATGGTGTAACCCTTCTCGTTGCCCGTATCGGCCTTGGCTGTGATGGTGAGAGGCTGCCTAAAGTCGTAGGCCGCACCATCCTGATGCTCAATGCCATTTACATATATCGCCTTGGCGTCTGATTCGAACTTTACCACCAGGTTGTGTATATCGACGGGCATCAGATAGGTCTTGCCGTTGATATACTTATTGGCATACATTCTGCGTGAGAATGTGTTGTTGGCATCTGGATATATCACCACATTCGTGTCAAGCGAGGGGTTGTCCTCGGGCGAGAAGATAATCTTGGCGATGTTGAAGTTACTATCGCTCGGTTCGGGTTCGGACTCGTTGCCATTGCCTTCGTTTTTGTCGTTGGGCTTAGGCTGTGGTTCGGGTTTAGGTTCGGGCGTAGGGGTTATGACTTCGGAGTCTTTGTCTCCGCACGATACAAGAGTCAGAGGCGCCACCGTCAGCGTGGCAATGACAAAAAGCGAGATGAGCAGTTGTATTTTTCGCATAGTCATACGGTTTTATATGTTAGGCTATGCACAAATATATGAAAATTTTGATTTGTTTCTCTGTTTGGACTAAAAAATGTGTTAATTTTTTCACAATGCCAAACTCTTTGTCTGACAAAATTGTTTTAATGCCACGCGCGGTCGGTCAAAATGGCAGACTTTTTTGCTCGCGTGTCAGTTAATTGTGTCACGATGCTGCTCGAAAGTCTTGTTTGTAGAAAAATTTATGTTTGGTATAACCTTTGTTCATATTTTAACCGTCGGCCAGCGAGTGTGGCCGCGTTGAATTAGGTAAACAAGATAAATAACAAATAAAAATTACAACTATGGGAAAGATTATTGGTATTGATTTAGGTACAACCAACTCGTGTGTATCAGTAATGGAGGGTAACGAGCCCGTCGTTATCCCCAACTCGGAGGGTCACCGTACCACTCCTTCAATCGTAGCCTTTACTGACTCGTCAGAGCGTAAGGTGGGTGATCCCGCTAAGCGTCAGGCTATCACCAACCCCAAGCGTACGATTTTCTCAATCAAGCGTTTTATGGGTGAGAAGTATGACAATGTAACTGCCGACATCGCTCGTGCTCCCTATAGCATCGTTCGTGGCGACAACAATACTCCCCGTGTAGATATCGACGGCCGTCAGTACACTCCCCAGGAGATTTCTGCTATCACTCTGCAGAAGATGAAGAAGACTGCCGAGGACTACCTCGGTCAGGAGGTGACAGAGGCAGTTATCACTGTTCCCGCATACTTCTCTGACTCACAGCGTCAGGCTACAAAGGAGGCTGGTGAGATCGCAGGTTTGAAGGTTCGCCGTATCATCAACGAGCCCACAGCTGCTGCTTTGGCTTACGGTTTGGATAAGAAGGACGCCGATATGAAGGTTGCAGTATTCGACTTGGGTGGTGGTACATTCGATATCTCTATCCTTGAGTTGGGTGATGGCGTATTCGAGGTTAAGTCTACAAACGGTGATACTCACCTTGGTGGTGACGACTTCGACCATGTACTTATCGACTATATGGCAGAGGCTTTCAAGGCCGAGCACGGTATCGACCTTCGCCACGATGCAATGGCATTGCAGCGCTTGAAGGAGGCTGCTGAGAAGGCAAAGATTGAGCTTTCAGCCTCTACGACTACAGAGATTAACTTGCCCTATATTATGCCCGTTAATGGTATTCCCCAGCACTTGGTGATGCCTTTGACTCGTGCTAAGTTCGAGCAGCTCAGCGACCACCTTATCCAGAAGACTATCGAGCCTTGTAAGATTGCTTTGCGTGACGCAGGTCTTTCAGCAAGCGAGATTGACGAGGTAATCTTGGTTGGTGGTTCTACTCGTATCCCCGCTATCCAGCAGATTGTTGAGTCATTCTTCGGTAAGGCTCCCAATAAGTCTGTAAACCCCGACGAGGTTGTGGCTATCGGTGCTGCTATCCAGGGTGGTGTATTGACAGGTGAGGTTAAGGATGTGCTTTTGTTGGATGTAACACCCCTTTCACTTGGTATCGAGACTTTGGGTGGTGTGTTCACAAAGCTTATCGAGGCCAACACAACTATCCCCACTCGCAAGAGCGAGGTATTCTCTACTGCTGCTGACAACCAGCCTTCAGTTGAGATTAATGTATGCCAGGGTGAGCGTCCTATGGCTCGCGACAACAAGTCTATCGGTCGCTTCCACTTGGACGGCATCCCCGCAGCTCCCCGTGGTGTTCCCCAGATTGAGGTTACATTCGATATCGACGCTAACGGTATCTTGAATGTGTCAGCAAAGGATAAGGGTACAGGCAAGGAGCAGAAGATTCGCATCGAGGCTTCATCTGGACTTACAGAGCAGGAGATTCAGCGTATGCGTGACGAGGCTAAGGCCAACGAGGAGAAGGATAAGGCAGAGAAGGAGCGCGTAGATAAGGTAAACGCAGCCGACTCTAACATCTTCGCTACAGAGAAGCAGCTCAAGGAGTATGGCGACAAGATTCCTGCTGACAAGAAGTCTGCTATCGAGGGCGCTTTGGCAAAGTTGAAGGAGGCTCACAAGAGCCAGGATGTTCCTGCTATCGACGCAGCTATCACCGAGCTCAACAACGCTTGGCAGGCCGCTTCACAGGACCTCTACGCTGCGCAGCAGGCACAGCAGCAGGCTCAGGGTGGCGCACAGCAGGGTGCAGCTGAGGGTGCCCAGCAGGGTGGTGCACAGCAGCCTGAGGATGTAGAGTTCGAGGAGGTAAAGTAATATGAGAGTTTAGAATACTTGATATAACTCACTTTAGAGTGGTCGGCCCCGCGGGTCGGCCACTTTTTTTGTGGCCATTGTCTTGCTCGTCTGCCGACAAATTGTTAGCTTTGTAAAGTGCTAATACTAAAACGAAATACTATGAAGCGACTTTATTCTGAAAAACTTTTGTCAGCTCTTGCGGCCTTACTGCTCGTGACGCCTCTCTGCGCTCAGGAGCGTCCGCGCCTGATCGTTCGTGCTGATGATATGGGCTCGTTCCGTTCAGCCAATATTGCTTGTCTGGAGGGCTATAAGAGTGGTATTGAGACCAGCATCGAGGTGATGGTCGTGACGGCTTGGTTTCCCGAAGCGGTGCGTCTGCTGCGTGAGAATCCTACTGTGGATGTGGGGCTGCACCTCACATTCACGAGTGAGTGGGATAATGTGAAGTGGCGACCTCTCACAGCCTGCCCATCGTTGGTTGATGAGAACGGATACTTCCTGCCGATGATGGGTCCGAATAAGGCTTACCCTAGTCTTTCGATTCGTGAGAGTAAGTGGGATATCGGCGAGGTTGAGCGTGAGGCTCGCGCGCAAATAGAGATGGCGCTGAAGAATATTCCCCAGATTAGCCACATCTCTGGCCATATGGGTGCGCTTAGTTTTGCTCCCGAGGTTGAGAAGTTGATGGCACGCTTGTCGGAGGAGTACAATCTTCCGTTGGTGGATCACAGTGTAGCACGCGAGAAGTATGCGCTCAGCAGTGTCTGGTATAACGGCCCGAAGGCGACTTCTGCCGAGAAGGAGGCGAGTTTTATTAAGATGCTCGAGAGTCTGGAGGCGGGAAAGAACTATCTCTTCCTCGACCACCCTGCATTGAACAACGAGGAGATGCAGACCGTCGGCCATATCGGTTATGAGGATGTAGCCATCGACCGTCAGGGTGTGACCGATATCTTTACCAGCGAGCGCGTAAAGCAGGTTATCAAGGAGAAAAATATTGAACTTATCAGCTATAACGACCTAATTAAGCCCCTGCCGCGAGGTGAGTCGAGTGCTAAACTGGATAAGGCTTTCGATAAATATCTGGCAGCTGTTGCCACAACCAAGCAGGATATACACAGTGTTATGATTTTGCAGAACGGCAAGGTGCTGAAGGAGCGCTGGATGAGTGAGGGAGAGGAGCATACACCCCATGTTTTGAACTCTGTCAGCAAGACATTTACCGCTACGGCCATTGGTTTTGCCGTGCAGGAGGGGCTGCTAAAGGTAACAGATAAGGTTATAGACTTCTTCCCCGATAAGTTGCCCGCAGAGGTGAGCGACAACCTCAAGAAGTTGGAGATTCGCCATCTGCTGACAATGACATCTGGTCACGATGTCGAGCCCAACCGCAGAAATATCGCCGAGGGCAGTGATTGGGTTGAGTATTTCCTTGCGGCACCCTTTGTTCACGAGCCAGGAACATTCTTCGTTTACAATACTTTGGGAACTTATGTTCTGTCGGCTATTCTTCAGAAGGTTACTGGTGAGCGATTGCTAGATTATCTCTATCCTCGTCTGTTTCGTCCGCTCGGAATCGTTGGTGCTTTTTGGCAGAAGAGCCCGCAGGGTATAGATGCTGGCGGATATGGCCTATATCTTAAAACCGAAGATTTGGCAAAGATGGGACAATTCATCCTGCAGCAGGGTGAGTGGAATGGTCGTCAGATACTTCAGAAGGAGTGGTTTGCCGATGCCACAGCAGCGCAGGTGGAGTCGTTGCCCGCAGGTGTCCGCCGCGAGAATCTGAAGGTTAAGCCCAAAGATAGCGATTGGTTGCAGGGATATGGTTATCAGATGTGGCGTTGTCGTCACAATGCCGTGCGTGCTGATGGTGCTAACGGTCAGTATATCATCGTTATGCCTGAACAAAACTCGGTGATTGTCATAACTGCCAATGTGGGTAATATGCAGCAGGAGATAAACCTTGTTTGGGAGCATCTGTTGCCCGCACTGAAATAGCCTCGACGGGGCGTTTTTGGTCGATTTTGTACTGAAATATTCCATTGCCGAGATTGTAAATGGGGTTTATAACCAAATTTATAGTCAAAATCGCGCCCGAAAAGAGCCTTAAAACGGCGATTGGCGCACAATAAAGTGTAAATATTTGCTGAAAAGTCTGAAAATCGGTCTTTAAGATTAGATTTTTGGACTTTTTTTTATTATCTTTGCAAACTAAATTTTGGGTGCATCCGTTGGGTGTGCCCGAATGGCTAGTGAAAAATAGCGTAAATAATTAAGAATACAAACAAAAATTTTAACAACAATGCAAGGAAAAGGTGTAGTTAAATTACTCGCAATCTGTATGGTGGTTGCGTGTATCTACCAGCTTTCATTCTCGTTCATTACGAGAAATGTAGAGAAGAAGGCTGTGGCTTATGCTGCGGCTTATGAAGAGTCAGAGCAGGCTGCTCGCGAGGCTTACTATCTGGATTCAATCCAGAACCAGCCCGTATTCAGCCTTCTCGGTATGAAAGAGTTTACTTACAAGGAGTGTAAGGAGAAGGAGGTAAACCTCGGTCTTGACCTTAAGGGCGGTATGAACGTAATGCTCGAAATCGAGGTCCAGGACTTGGTTAAGACTCTCGCTGGCGACAGCAAGAACGACCCCGCATTTGAGGCTGCTATCGAGCGTGCCAACGCGGCGTTGAAGGCTGGTACCAACGACTATATCGGTGAGTTCGCCAAGGCTTATGCCGAGACTTCAAACGGCGGTTCACTCGCTGCTATCTTCGTTAGCCCTGACCGTCAGGATATCACTCCTAACAGCACTAACGACGAGGTTTTGAAGGTTCTCCGCAATGAGACAGAGGCCGCTATCGCTGCTTCTTTCAACATCTTGCGTAGCCGTATCGACCACTTCGGCGTAACACAGCCCAACATCCAGCGCTTGCCCAACTCTAACCGTATCTTGGTTGAGTTGCCCGGTGTTAAGGAGCCCGAGCGTGTTCGTAAGCTTTTGCAGGGTTCTGCATCACTCGAGTTCTGGGTGACTTACTCTGCAGAGGAGGTTTTGCCCTTGTTGGCAGAGGCTGATCAGCTCATCAAGTTGAGCAACGAGGCTACTACAGAGGTTGAGGTTGCTGCTGAGTCTGCAGAGCAGGCTTCTGACTTGGTTTCAGAGGTTGCTGGTGCAGCTGAGGAGAGCGCAGAGTCTACATCTCGTTTCTCACGCGAGTCTAACCCCTTGTTCGCTCTGTTGGATCCTTCATACTCAGGTGGTTGCATCGTGGGTGCTGCTGAGGCAGCTGATATGCCCGCAATCAATGCATACCTCTCTCGCGCTGATGTTCAGAACTTGTTGCCCGCCGACCTTCAGTTGAAGTGGGGTATTAAGGGTGAGGATATGTTCGGTGGCCGTTACACTCTCTACGCTCTTCGCGCAGTAGACGGCAAGCCCGCAATGGATGGCTCGGCAGTATCAACTGCACAGGAGCAGTATTCAGACCGTGGCGCTACAGCCGAGGTTAACCTCGTGATGAACTCTAACGGTGCTTCACAGTGGGCTCAGCTTACTGGCCAGAACATCGGTAAGCCCATCGCAATCGTATTGGATGGCTATGTATACTCTGCTCCCAATGTAATCAACAAGATTGAGGGCGGTAGCTCACGCATCACTGGTAACTTCACTATCCAGGAGGCTCAGGACTTGGCAAATGTATTGAAGTCAGGTAAGGTTCCCGCGCCTGCACGCATCATTCAGGATACAGTGGTTGGTCCTTCACTCGGTGAGGAGTCTATCAACGCTGGTATGTTCTCATTCGTTTTGGCCTTCGTATTGGTAATGCTCTATATGGGCTTGTTCTACAAGACCGCTGGTTGGTTGGCTGATATCGCACTTATCCTTAACATCTTCTTGTTGATGGGTGTATTGGTATCATTCGGCTCAGTATTGACATTGCCTGGTATCGCCGGTATCGTGCTTACTATGGGTATGGCTGTGGATGCTAATGTGATTATCTACGAGCGTATCAAGGAGGAGTTGCGTGCTGGTAAGGGTCTGTCGTTGGCTATCAAGGATGGTTTCTCAAATGCATACTCTGCAATCATCGACGGTCAGTTGACAACTATCATCACTGGTATCGTGTTGTTCGTATTTGGTAACGGTCCTGTTCAGGGCTTTGCCACTACTCTTATCATCGGTATCTTGACTTCACTCTTCTGCGCAATCTTCATCACTCGTATGTTGCTCGAGAAGGTTGAGGCTAAGTGGGGTAAGGTTTCATTCTCTCGCTCTTGGTCAGAGAACTGGTTGTCAAATGTATCATTCGACTTCATCGCAAAGCGCAAGGTTTCTTATGTAATCTCTGGTGCATTGGTAGTTCTTTCACTTGTATCGCTTTTGACTATCGGTCTTAACACAGGTGTAGATTTCACTGGTGGTCGTACTTATGTAGTTCGTTTCGACCAGAATGTATCAGCAGAGGATGTTCGTGCTGCTTTGGATGGTAAGTTGGTTAGCGACGATGCTGCTAAGTCTTCAGTCGAGGTTAAGCAGTATGGTGCCGAGAACCAGATGCGTATTATCACTCAGTACAAGTACGACGATACTTCAGAGGAGACAACTGCAGAGGTAGATGCACTCATCTACGAGGCTTTGAAGGGCTTCTACACATATCCTATCACTTTGGATGGCTTCACATCAACTCAGGAGGATGTTAATGGTATCATCTCTTCAGAGAAGATTGGTCCCGCTATCGCAAAGGATATGCTCGTTAGCGCATTCTACGCTGTATTGTTCTCACTCATCGCTATCGGTCTTTACATCACTGTACGATTCAAGCGTTGGGAGTGGGCTACTGGTGCTACAGTTGCGTTGGCTCACAATGCCTTCCTCGTAATCGGTATCTTCTCAATGTTGTACCATGTTATGCCTTTCAACCTCGAGGTTAACCAGGCATTCATCGCTGCAATCTTGACAATCATCGGTTACTCAATCAACGATACAGTGGTTATCTTCGACCGTATCCGTGAGTTCATCACACTCTATCCCAAGCGTGCTATCGGCGACAACATCAACAAGGCTATCGCCTCTACATTGTCGCGTACAATGAATACTTCACTTACTACTATCGTGACATTGCTCGCAATGTTCATCTTGGGTGGTGAGAACTTGCGCGGTTTCATCTTCGCATTGCTCCTCGGTGTTATCATCGGTACTTACTCTTCAGTATTTATCGCAACACCTATCGCATACGATATTTTGCGTCGCAAGAAGTAATTATTCTATAAAGTATGATAAAAATAGGTTGCAACCCGATGGTAGCAACCTATTTTTTTATAACTTTGTGGCACTATGAGAAAGTTAATCGACAAATTGAATATCATACGCCGATGGATACGCGGATATATCTCGCCCGTATTTATCGGTCTGTTTTGTGCTTCGTTTATTTTGTGGTATATCCTCAAGTTGGGTAATGTCTATACCACAAACTATGATGTTCGCCTTAATCTCGATGGCAACGCTTTGAGCGTATCGTGCGTGGTCGAGGGCAAGGGTGTCAATCTTCTCGGTTACAGAGTCTATCAGCAGCATAAGGAGTTGAAGATTCCTATGTCTGACTTGAAATATGTCGTTGAGCAGAGCGTCGATGAGCAGACGGGTGAGGTGTTGGAGCGCTATTGCGTTATCGACCCGCAGTCGTTGCAGAATGCCATTACGGTGCGCTTCAGCGATATCAAGGTGCTTTCGCTCGGTGATGTTCCCCACCTGATGCTGGACAGCGAGCAGGATAGCACTGAAAACAGCAAATAATCCCCATATTATTATGTATAAGGTAGGTATTACCGGTGGCATAGGTAGCGGCAAGAGTTCTGTGTGTTCTCTTTTGGCCGCTTATGGTGTTGCCGTATATGATTCAGACTCGGCAGCCAAACGACTGATGGCCGAAAATGAGGAGCTGCGTCAGCGCTTGATGGAGGTATTCGGTGCAGAGTGCTATACTGACGGAGTGCTTAATCGAGCATATCTCGCCAGCCGCGTGTTTGGCAACGACGAGCAACTAAAGCTCCTTAACTCTACCGTTCATCCTGCGGTCAAAGCCGACTTCGAGGCTTGGGCCGAGCAGCAGACTTCGCCCTATGTGGTGCTGGAGAGTGCTATACTCTTCGAATCAGGGTTCGATGCGGTGGTTGATACCACACTTGCCGTTATCGCCCCGATGGAGGAGCGTATCCGCCGCACAATGGAGCGCGATGGCGTCGATAGAGAGGCCGTTTTGAGCCGTATAAGCCATCAGATGAGTGATGACGAGCTGCATAGCCGTGCGACTCGTACGATGGTGAATATTCTACGAGATTACCTCGAAAGTGATGTTGAGCAGTTGCACAAACGCTACCTCTATGAGTCTGCCCGATAACCTCTTTTCGCCCTCGTCGCCACAGGTGATGGCAATCATCAATGTCACCGATGATTCGTTCTATGCCGAGAGTCGCACCTCTACGGCCGATGCTATATGCGAGCGTGTCAGAGGGGCTATGGCCGATGGTGTGAGGTTGTTCGATGTTGGCGGTTACTCGTCGCGTCCCAATGCTGTGGATATCTCGTTGGATGAGGAGTGGCATAGGGTAGAGTTGGGTATTGCGAGCATCAGAGAGGTGTCGAAGGATGTTACAATCTCGGTCGATACTTTCCGTGCAGAGGTTGTGCGCCGAGCAGTCGAGCAGTTTGGACAGATTGTGGTAAACGATATCTCTGCGGGCGAACAAGATCCCGCGATTGTGGATGTCGTGGCACATTACGACCTGCCTTATGTGGCTATGCATATGCGCGGTACGCCGCAGACGATGCAGGGGATGACAGCGTACGAAAAGGATATTACAACCGAGGTGTGCGACTACTTTGCAAGGCGTTGCGACGAACTCCACGCAGCGGGTGTAAGGCAGATAATCCTCGACCCTGGATTTGGTTTCGCAAAGACTTTGGAGCAGAATTATCAACTACTTGCGGGGCTTAATCGTTTGTGCGAAATGGGCTATCCCGTATTGGTGGGACTCTCTCGTAAGTCGATGATTTACAAAGCACTCGACACTACGCCCGACAATGCGCTTGCGGGTACTACGGCCTTGCATTGGGAGGCTCTGCGTCAGGGCGCATCTGTGCTGCGTGTTCACGATACGCGCGAGGCTTGCGATGTGGTGAGCATTTTTAATAAATTTCTCTCCTTCTAAATAGAATCCTGTTAATTGGAAGTGGAAAATAAGGGGTTGTCCGAACTATAACGGACAACCCCTTCTCTTTGGTCAAATATCGAATTGTTAAATTACGCCCTGCTCAAGCATAGCCTGCGCTACCTTCATAAAGCCAGCGATATTTGCTCCCTTGACATAGTTTATGTAACCGTCAGCCTGCTTGCCGTACTTCACGCAAGCCTGATGAATCTGCGACATTATGTAGTGCAACTTGGCATCCACCTCCTCGGCTGACCACGACAGATGCTGTGCGTTCTGTGTCATCTCCAGTCCCGATGTCGCTACGCCACCCGCGTTTACAGCCTTGCCAGGGGCGAAGAGTATGCCTGCCTTGATGAAAGTTTCGATAGCCTCGGGTGTGCAGCCCATATTCGATACCTCGGCCACGCACCAAGTACCGTTTGCAAGCAACTCGGCTGCATCTTCTCCCGTCAACTCGTTCTGGAAGGCGCAGGGTAGTGCTATGTCGCACTTGACGCTCCAAGCCTTCTTGCCAGGGATAAACTCTGCATCGGGGAATCGCTCGGCAAAGGGTGCAACGATGTCGCGATTCGAAGCTCTAAGCTCCAGCATATAGTCAATCTTCTCGGCCGTCATACCGTTGGGGTTGTAGATAACGCCGTCGGGGCCAGATATTGCTATCACTTTGGCACCCAACTCGGTAGCCTTCTGTGCTGCGCCCCACGCCACATTGCCGAAGCCAGATATTGCTACGCTCTTGCCCGCGATTGACTTGCCCGCCTCGCCGAGCATATGCTCAACAAAATAGAGTGCGCCAAAGCCCGTAGCCTCGGGGCGAATGAGTGAGCCACCCCAAGTCAAGCCCTTGCCCGTGAGTACGCCCGTGTTGTATTCGCGTGCCAGCTTCTTGTACATTCCGTACATATATCCAATCTCGCGGCCTCCAACGCCCACATCGCCTGCGGGTACATCAGTATCTGGGCCTATGTTGTTCCACAGCTCCAGCATAAAAGCCTGGCAGAATCTCATAATCTCGGCGTCGGACTTGCCCTTGGGGCTGAAGTCCGAACCACCTTTTGCACCACCCATCGGGAGTGTGGTCAAGGCGTTCTTGAAGGTTTGCTCGAAGCCGAGGAACTTCAGCATCGAGGTGTTAACCGCCGCGTGGAATCGTATGCCACCCTTGTATGGGCCAATGGCGCTGTTGAACTGCACGCGGTAGCCCAAGTTTGTCTGTATCTCGCCCTTGTCATCTACCCAGGTCACACGGAATGTGATTATGCGGTCGGGCTCGACCATACGCTCTATGATTTTGGCCTTTTCAAATTCGGGATGTTCATTATATAGCTCTTCGATAGACTCCAAAACCTCTCTTACAGCCTGCAAGTATTCACTCTCACCCGGATGTTTGCGCTCCAGGTCGGTCATCAAACGATTAACATTCATAGTAGTGTATTTTAGGTTTATAACATTGATAACTATCTACAACAAATATAAAGATAATTTTTTAGAAATATTACTCTTTTCTGTCTAAAATTTATGAATTATTATCATTTTGGCCGAAAATATTACAAAGAAAAGTTCTTTTCTGCTACTCATGACGCTCTAAAATGTCAAAACGCAGAATAATCGTAGAGAAAAGTTTGCATAGCTTGAAATTATATGCGAAATTTGTAGCGTTATGTATAAATATATTTAGGGTATAACACACTATGAAATATAAAAATCCGTTTGTTGATGAGAGCGCATTCGAGGGCGACGAGGGTCCGAAGAAGAGCGAGGACGAAATCCTGATGGAGGAGGCCAAGCAGCATACCCAAATTGAGGTTGTCGAGACCCATATGATGACGGGAATGATAGCTGGTCTGGCTGCAGGAGCTGTTGTGGGAGTCCTTATCGGCAAGATAACCACCGTAATGGGCATTGGTATGTTGGTGGGTCTTATCGTAGGCCTCTGCATCCACAAAAAGAAGAAGGAGTAGAAATTTTCTTTAGAAAAGTGTAATTTTTTTTGAGAAAATAGCGACTAATAGTATAGCGAACATCATAGCGGCGCTTATCATAGGTGTGGGGTGGTCGCTGGGCGGAAGATGCCGAGATTGGCATCGTGAGAGTGAATATTTATAACAATAATTATTTAACATAAACAGAGATGAAAAAACTTTTATTTTTGGCGCTGGCGCTGTTTGTTAGCAGCTTTGCGCTTAATGCACAGCCGCAGAACGCTGCAATGCAGCCTCTGCCCGTGGATAAGGAGATTCGTCAGGGTGTATTGCCCAACGGATTGACTTACTACATCCGTCATAACGAGAAGCCGAAGGGTATGGCCGAGTTCTATATCGTTCACGATGTAGGTGCTATCCAGGAGAATGATAACCAGCAGGGTCTGGCTCACTTCCTCGAGCATATGGCATTCAACGGCACAAAGACTTTCCCCGGCAAGTCGATGATTGAGTATCTGGAGAAGGTGGGTGTGAAGTTTGGTGCTAACCTTAACGCCTTTACATCGTGGGATTTGACTCAGTACTATATGACCGATGTGCCCGTAGCACGCGAGAGCGTTATCGACTCTACACTTATGGTGTTGCACGACTGGTCACACTTCATCAACCTCGACCCCAAGGAGATTGACTCTGAGCGTGGTGTTATCCAGGAGGAGTTGCGTACTCGCGACGGTGCCTCTTGGCGTGCGCAGATCAAGATGATCAAGGCTATCGGTAAGGGTACACTCTACGCTGACCGTAACCTTATCGGTTATCTGGATGGTCTGGCTGGTTTTACTTACGACGACTTACGCGAGTTCTACGACAAGTGGTATCGCCCCGATTATCAGGCTGTTGTCGTAGTTGGTGATATCGATGTAGATCAGATCGAGCAGAAGATCAAGACCCTTATGGCCGACATCCCCGCTCCTGCTGCCGACGCCGCACAGAAGGATGTAATCGTAGTGCCCGACAACGACGAGCCTATCGTGAGCATCAATGTGGACCCCGAGATGCAGCAGTCTAACCTGATGATGTTCTACAAGTCGGAGGCTTTGCCCAAGCAGATGAACAATACTCTGACTTATGAGATGATTAACATTATGAAGTCATACATCTCATCTATGATTAACGAGCGCTTGAGCGACATTGCGCGTAAGCCCGATGCTCCTTTCATCTCGGCTGGCTTCAGCCCCGCAAGCAGCTTTGGTCTTTGCCCCACATTGGAGACAAGCACTGGCCGTGTGATGACACAGGATGGCAAGTTGATGGCAGGTTACAAGGCTCTGTTGGTAGAGATGGAGCGTATGCGCCGTTACGGTTTTACCGAGGGTGAATACGAGCGTGCCAAGAACAATATGATTTCAGCTTTGGACAACCAGTATCAGAGCCGCGACGACCGCGAGCACAGCCACTTTGCCGAGCGTTGCATCGACCACTTCCGCTTGGGTACTCCTCTGTACGATATCGAGACCGAGTATCAGCTCGACAAGCAGCTCGCAGAGGCTATTACTTTGGAGGCTATAAACCAGGCTGTACAGCAGATGTATGAGCCTTTGAAGAACCTCGTAATCGTTGTAAACTCTCCCAAGAAGGATGGCGTAGCCGTTCCTACCGAGGCTGAGTTGGTAGATGCTCTGAAGGCAGTCGTAGCAGCCGATGTAGAGCCTTTCAAGGATAATGTAGTGAAGGTACCCCTGATTGAGAATGAGGCTGCATTGAAGGGTTCTGCAGTTAAGAAGGAGAAGTTCAACGAGGCTATCGGCACAACAGAGTGGACTTTGAAGAATGGTATCCAGGTTGTTGTTAAGCAGACTCCCTACGAGGCTGATGCAATCTACCTCGAGGCTGTATCGGAGGGTGGTGCTGCCATCTTCGCTGATGAGGATTACTACTCTGCACAGATGTTGGGCGGTGTGATGTCTACATCGGGTATCTCTAAGTTCTCGGCTTCTGACTTGCGCAAGCAACTCTCAGGTAAGCAGGCACGCGTAGCAGCGAGCGCAGGTAGTTACTTGCACGCTGTTGAGGGCTCATCTACATTGAAGGATGTGGAGACTATGTTCCAGTTGATGTACCTCCACTTCACTGCTCCCCGCTTCTCGGAGGATGACTTCCAGACATTGATGAATCGCTATAACGCTATGTTGGCTAACCAGATGACCAACCCCGATTTCATCTTCTCGCAGCAGTTGCAGAAGACGCTTTATGGTGACAACTACCGCCGTCAGCAACTCACTCCCGAGTTGTTGGGTACAATCAAGTTGGAGCGTATGGCTGATATCCACTCACAGCTCTTTGGTAACGCCAAGGATTTCCGTTTCACTATCTATGGTAATATGAGCCCCGAGGAGTTGAAGCCCCTCGTTGAGAAGTATGTAGGTTCGTTGCCCGTAGCTAAGAAGGTTACAAATAAGTTCACTGACGACAAGGTGCGTGAGGTGAAGGGTGTAGAGAATGACTTTACAGCCAAGATGGAGCAGCCGAAGGTATCGGTATTCGTTGGTTTCAGCGGCGATTACAAGTACGATGTCAAGAACGCTGTAACGCTCACTTACCTCTCACAGGCGTTGAGCAACCGTTACCTCAAGTCAATCCGCGAGGAGAAGGGTGGTACCTATGGCGTGAGCGTTCGTGGCTCACACTACACTCGTCCTGCACAGAGCTTCTTGATGCAGATTGTGTTCGACACCAACGAGCAGATGGCCGACGAGCTCACCGACATCGTTATTGCCGAGATTGAGAAGATTGCAGCAGAGGGTCCCCTCCAGGAGGATATGGATAAGACTCGCGAGTTCTTGTTGAAGGATTACAAGAAGAATGTAGAGATCAACGGCTGGTGGTCACGCTCATTGACAGCTTACTACGACTTTGGTGTGGATATGGTGAATGACTATGAGGCTGCCGTTAATGGCGTAACTGCTGACGATGTTAAGGAGTTGGCAAAGCGTATGCTCGACGAGAAGTCTATGGTTAAGGTGATTATGCGCCCCGAGAAATAATGGAATAAAGCCGTCTAACAAGGTTGCTTTGTCGTTACGCTCGCTCTCAAATGGCTCATTTACGCCAGGTAAACTCCGCTTTTTCGAGCATCGCAAGCCTAAAATCAACTCTTGTTATACAACTTTATGATGATAAGTGTGTGTCTGACATGTCAGGCACACACTTTTTTTGTGGTGTGGGTTTGATAAAAACTCTCTTTTTTTCGTACCTTTGGAAAACAGAAAACTATTAAACCAAATTAACTATATGAACCTGTCTAAAATTGGAGTTGCTGCATTTGCATTATTTGCTTTGATGTGTGTGCCCACGCAGGCGCAGATTGCCGTTGATTCATCTGTCGAGAGCGTGAAGATTGGTGGCTATGTGGGTCGCCGCATTGACGAGTGTATCGAAAAACGAGTTAAGGCACAGGATGTCGAGCATCTTGTCGAGCCGTTCCGTCACCGCAATGAGTCGCATATGTGGCAGAGCGAATTCTGGGGTAAATGGATTCAGGGTGCCATAGCATCATACCGTTACTGCCGCGATGCCGAACTCTATGAGATTATTCGCAATGGCGCCGAGGGCCTGATGGCGACACAGACCGAGGATGGCTACATCGGTAACTACGCCCCCGAGCATCAGTTGGCACAGTGGGATGTGTGGGGTAGAAAGTACTCTACGCTTGGACTTTTGGCGTGGTACGATTTGTCAGGCGATAAGCGCGCACTGAAGGCGGCGCGAGGCGTTATCGACCACTTGATGACGCAGGTGGGCCCCGATAAGACTCCCATTTCGATGACGGGTAACTACTTTGGTATGGCAAGTTGTTCGATTCTTGAGCCTGTTGTTTACCTTTATAAGCGTACTGGCGAGAAACGATATATGGAGTTTGCCTCTTACATTGCCGAGCAGTTGAACGCTCCCGAGGGGCCACAGTTGCTCGACAGAGCTAATAAGCCCGTAGGTGCCCGCTTCCCTCACCCCGATAATTGGTGGTCGCGCGAGAATGGACACAAGGCATACGAGATGATGTCGTGCTACGAAGGTCTGCTGGAGATGTATAAGCTCACGGGCGAGAAGAAGTACCTTGACGCCGTGGTCAAGACCGTTGAGGCAATTGTCGAGCAGGAGATTAACATCGCTGGTTCGGGTAGTGCTTTTGAGTGCTGGTATGGCGGTAAGGCTCGTCAGGCACAGCCCACCTACCATACGATGGAAACTTGCGTTACTTTTACTTGGATGCAGCTTTGCAATCGTCTGTTGCAGGTGACGCATAACCCCACGCTGGCCGACAATCTTGAGAAGACAATGTACAACGCCCTGATGGCATCGTTGCGTGCTGACGGTGGTCAGATTTCTAAATACAGCCCGCTGGAGGGTCGCCGTACGCCTGGAGAGTCGCAGTGCAAGATGAATATCAACTGCTGTAATGCCAACGGCCCGCGCGCCTTTGCTTTGATTCCGCAGGCTATGTATCATCTGCAGAATCAGAATGGTGGCAATGTCGTCTATGTTAATCTCTACGCTCCGTCGGAGTCTACGCTCTCACTTCCGGGCAAGAAATCTCCGAAGCTAAACCTTACACAGCGCACTGACTACCCCGTGAGTGGCCGTATCGAGATTGAGGTTAGCCCCGAGAAGCCAGCGCAGTTTATGATGTCGCTCCGCATACCTATGTGGTGTGCGTTAGATAAGGTCAAAGTCGCTGTAAATGGCGAGCCGGTGAAGGTCGATGCCTTTGGCTGGTTGCCCATTATGCGAGAGTGGAAGGCGGGTGACAAGATTACGCTCGAGTTGGATATGCGTGGCCGTCTTGTTGAGCAGGATAACTATCAGGCAATTATGCGTGGCCCCGTGACTCTGGCTCGTGATAGCCGCTTTGGCGATGGTTATGTGGACGAGACAAGCATCGTAACATCAAAGGATGGTTATGTGGAACTCACTCCCGTTGGTAGCGATTTTGCCTGGATGGCTTTCACTGCTCCGATGGAGATGGGTACCGACCTCGAGGGCGACGAGGCAAAACGCCAGATTCACCTCTGCGACTTCGCATCGGCGGGTAATACTTGGGATAGAGATATTCGTTACCGAGTATGGTTGCCCAAGACACTCAATGTAATGAGGGTGCCCTATGTTCCCTATAATCTATAGAGGGATTGAATAGTAGTAATCGAGGAATCGGAATTCTGACAATGGGTGCGGAATTCCGATTCTTGCGTATAAAAAAGTGGAGTTCTAATTTTTATATCCGAAATAAAATTCCTAATTTTGTTAGAAACTTAAACTACCAAAGATTATGGAAGAGAAGAAACTTTTTCAAGCTAAGACTTCAAGACGCACATTCTTGAAGCAGTCGGCTACAGCGTTGGCTATGGCCTCTTTCCTCCCCTCGGCGTTCTCTTGTTCTCGTATGGGCGGTTCGTCAAGTGGCATTAACTCGAAGTTCAAGGGCGTGCAGATTGGCGCTATCACATACAGCTGGCGCTCGATGACCCCCAAGACTGTTGAGGAGTTGATTGAGTATTGCAAGCAAGCCAACCTTAGTTCGTTGGAGCTTATGAGCGGCGAGCTGGAGAGTTTCTTGGGTATCCCCACTAACCCTACAAATAAACTTATGGCCGAGATGCGTGCCAAGGCCGAGCAGGAGCGCAAGTCGCAGAAGCCCAAGAAAGGTGATGAGCCGTGGCGTTTCGAGTTGAGCGACGAGCAGAAGGAGGAGCTGAAGGCTGCGGGCGAAAAGTTCAAGGCCGATGTTAAGGCTTGGCGTACTTCGCTCGATATGTCGAAGGTTGAGGCTATTCGCAAGCAGCTCAACGATGCGGGCATCAAGGTGCATATCGTGAAGTACTCGCCTGCGGGCTGGTCAGACGAAGAGATTGACTACGCTTTCCGCGCAACAAAGGCTATGGGTGCAATGTGTATCACGCAGGAGATTGACCTCAATTCAGCCAAGCGTCTTGCTCCGTTTGCCGAGAAGCACGGTATGTATGTTGGTATGCACAACCATGCGCAGTATGGTAAGGAAGGATTCAGCTGCGACCCCGTTTTGGCTGTGTCGCCCTCGATTATGCTTAACTTCGACTGCGGTCACTACTACGGTTCTACGGGTAAGCACCCCGCCGACTTCATCAAGAAGTATAAGGATCGCATCTATAGCATCCACCTCAAGGACAAGACAGGTCCCGAGACAAAGCCCGCTGATGCCAACCAGGTATGGGGTCAGGGTCAGACGCCGCTGGGTGATGTGCTGCGTTTGCTCCGTGATGAGAAGTGGCCTATCTATTGCGATATAGAGCTTGAGTACGAGATTAAGCCGTGGTCTAACGCCGTCAAGGAGTTGGGCGTATGTGTTCGTCACGCACGCGAGTTGTTGCTATAAAACATTAACTATCCACAGCCGCCCCTGCACTTGTGTCGGGGCGGTTTGTTGGTCTGAATAATAAATGTAGAGTAAGTTATGAGCGGAAAAGTACGCTTTGGTGTTGTCGGCACCAACTTTATTACCGATTGGGTTATTGCGGGCGCACGCGAGGACGAGCGCTTTGAACTCGCGGCCGTATATTCTCGCACCCGCGAGCGAGGTGAGGAGTTTGCAGCCAAGCATAATATCCCCCATGTATTCACATCTTTCGAGGAGATGGTGCAGAGCGATCTCATCGATGCTGTATATATCGCTTCACCCAACTATATGCACGCGCAGCAGAGCATTATGGCTATGAGCCACTCGAAGGCTGTGCTGTGCGAAAAGCCTCTGGCATCTAATGCCCGTGAGGCCCGCGAGATGGTGCAGGCATCGCAGAAGTATGGTGTGGCGCTGATGGAGGCAATGAAGAGTACTCTCTCGCCCAACTTCCTTGCTGTGAAGGATAATCTCAGCCGCATAGGCTGCCCAAGGCGTTACTTCGCCTCGTTCTGTCAATACTCGTCACGCTACGATAAGTTCAAGGAGGGTGTGGTGTTGAATGCCTTTCGCCCCGAGTTGTCGAATGGCGCAATGATGGATATCGGAGTCTATACGCTCTATCCTCTGGTGGCGCTGTTTGGTCGTCCGCAGCGCATCGATGCACAAGGTATAGTTCTGTCGAGTGGCGTGGATGGTCAGGGTGCCGTGAATCTCCAGTATGAGGGTATGAATGCCACTCTGCTCTACTCGAAGATTGCCAATTCGCAGTTACCCGCCGAGATTGAGGGCGAAGATGGCAACATCATGATCGACCGCATACAGACCCCTGTCGATGTGCGCTTCTATCCCCGTCAGGCTCCCGCTTCGGGTCACGAGAAGAGAGCCGAGGGCGAGCCGTTGAGCGTCGCAGATACTCATAACGAGTACTACTACGAGGTGGCCGAGTTTATCGACCTCGTGCAGTCGGGCCGCCGTGAGTCGTCGATTAATACACACGACTGCTCTGTCGTGACGATGGAGATTATTGACGAGATTCGCCGTCAGTTGGGAGTGCGCTATCCTGCTGATGAGCAGTAGCGGAGGATGTGTCAGTAGAGATATTTATTGTAGCCGTATGGAAACTCTCGTGTATCTGTACGGCTATCATATTATCCAGCGAGTAGTATCCTGCGCCCATCAAGAATAGCAGGGCGTATATCACAAAGAATATTGTAGCCAACTCTTTGGCTGCAAACGATTGGCCGTTGTGAACGATAAATAGTGCAACGCACATCGTAATGAGTAGCGGAATGAGTGCCAGACGGTAGAATGCTCCGATGATGACAGCTGCCGAGCAGAAGACCTCTGCGAAGATGGCAAGGTAGAGCGATAGGCGAACCCCTATGCCCAGCGGGTTTGGGAAACTGGTCGAGAGTATCTCGAAGTTCTCTATTTTTGATATGCCGTGCCACATCATCAGTCCGCCAAAGAGCAGTCGTAGCACCAGCAACATAGCATCCACCGAGCGTGGATAGACCCTGTAAGGGAATATGAGAGATAGAAAAGTATTCATCGTAAATTTTCTATACTCTCTTGCAAGTCGTATGCCAATAGTGGGTTACTCCTCGCCCCAGCGCGAGAAGGGATGTTTGAGCAGTTGCGAGTTGTAGTAACGAATATCACCCGTCACCTCCTTACCCAACCACTCGGGGCGGATGAACTCCTCGTCGGCAGACGAAAGCTCAATCTCGGCCATCGTCAGACCCTCGTTATCGCCATAGAAACAATCTATCTCGAAGGTGTGGCCGTCGGCCATCGGCGCCAGATGTCTAACCTTCTTTATAGTGCCCTTGCTGTGGGTGAGCAGTTCGCGTGCCTCGGCGGCGGGAATCTCATACTCCCACTCGTCGCGTGTTGTTCCTTCGCTGTTGGTTCGACCCTTGATGGTCAGCGTGCCACGCTCATCGCGTACTCTGACGCGCACCGTCAGGCTCTCGCCGCGAGCGATATACCCCTGCTCGATAGTGGTAGATGATGTTACATCCGACATAAAGTCGCCGCATACCAAAAACTTGCGTTCAATCTCTTTAGCCATCTTTGTGTGGTTCGTTTGATGATAAAAAATTAAGGGGAGGGATGATGCCCGCCCCTTAATCATATTGTTGCGTTGAGGTCTATTACTTCACGAACTTTGCGTTCTGCAAGTACTCTGCGCTCTTGCGAGCAGCCTCGAACATCTCGTCCATAATCTGGTCCTGAGTGTAGCGGCTACCGTCAGCGTTCTTCTTCTCGCGTACTGAACGGGGAGTCTCAATCTCAACTACATAGTCCTTCATGCCGTTCTTGTAGAACTGCTTGAAGATACCCTCGAAGTTGATAGTGCCGCTCTCGCCAATCACGAAGTCATCCTTGATGTGGAGCAACTTGATGCGCTTGGGATACTTCTTCAGGTAAGCAACGGGATCCTGGTTGCCCTTTGTACACCAGTAAACATCCAACTCGAAGCATACATACTCGGGGTTGGTGTTCTCAACCAGATACTCCCACATCAGCTGGTCGCTGTCAGAGAGCTTCTTGTACTCGCCAGAGTGGTTGTGGTAACCGAGCATCAAACCATACTCCTCCTTTGCAATCTTACCTACGCGGTTCAGGTAGTCGCACATCTGCTGGATACCCTTTACAGAGTACTCTGCGCGGTAGCTGGGGATAACGAAGTACTTACCGCCGCAAGCCTTCTGGATAGCGAACAAGTCTCTCCAGCGCTGCATAACCTCGGCCTCCTTCTTGGGGTCCTCCTGAATGCTTGAGTGAGTAGATACGATATCTACACCGTTAGCGTCGCACAACGCCTTGAACTCCTCGGCTGAAAGACCGAATACCTTGGGGTTGCCGCCCCACTGTACCAACTCGAATACATTGTAGCCCATACCAGCCAAACGCTCGATTGAGCCCTTGGGGTCCTTCTGTACGGCACCCATTACAGAGTAGAGCTGGATACCCACCTTCTTGCTCTTCTTTGCCTCTGCGCTCTGGGGCATTACTACTGCGCCGAGAGCGAATGTTGCGCAAGCAACAACCATTGTAGCCTTGCGGATAAGGCTCAAGATGTTAGTTTTTCTCATAGTAAATGAAATGTTAGTTTTTAGTCTCCTGTTTTTATATGTTTCTCTGTTTGTTCGGCTTAAGTTATGCTTTTGTCGGTCAATGTGGTTAGCCGAGGGCAAAAGCACTCTTTTCACCCAACAAAATTAGTTATTTATGCGCAATATCCAAAATTTAGCCATAAACCTATCCGAAGAATTAATGGTGCTTTGGCCGTTGGAGTGGCAGGTGCGATATTTTCCCCGATGGCTGGCTGATAATTCTGCTTTTTTTATTACCTTTGTACGATTATAGTCGTTTTTCATTGTATGATTGACAGAGCCACCATAGACCGCATTTATGCCGCAGCCGACATTGTAGATATTGTCGGCGATTATGTCACGCTCAAGCGTAAGGGTGCGAACTATCAGGCGTGCTGTCCGTTCCACAATGAAAAGACCCCCTCGTTTGTGGTTTCACCAGCCAAGGGAATGTTCAAATGTTTTGGTTGTGGCAAGGGTGGCAACGCTATCACCTTCGTTATGGAGAGCGAGAATGTCACTTATCCTGAGGCACTCAAGTTGGTGGCCAAGCGATATGGCATCGAGGTGGAGGAGCGCGAGCAGACCGAGGAGGATATCCGTCGCAACAACGACAGAGAGAGTATGTTCGCCCTGAACGGTTGGGCAGCCGAGTACTTCGCAAAGTATCTGACGGCCAATCCCGAGGGCAAGAGCATCGGCCTCTCGTACTTCTCGCAGAAAAGAGGTTTTACCGAAGCCACTATTCGCAAGTTTGGTTTGGGTTTCTGCTCTGCCGATGGCGCTATGATGTCACAGGCGGCACTTGCGGCGGGCTATAAGGAGGAGTTCCTGCTATCGACCGGTCTTTCGCTCAAGAGCGAGCGAGATGGTCGCTTAAGGGATAGATTTCGTGATAGAGTGATTTTCCCGGTTCACAATATATCGGGTCGTGTGGTGGCCTTTGGTGGCCGCACACTGCGAACCGACAAGACGGTAGCCAAGTATCAGAATTCGCCCGAGAGCGAGATTTACAGCAAGAAGCGTGAACTCTATGGCCTCTATTTTGCCAAGAAGACCATCCAGCAGATGGACTTCGCCATTATGGTGGAGGGCTACACCGATGTAATCTCGATGCATCAGTCTGGTGTCGAGAATGTTGTGGCCTCGTCAGGCACATCGCTCACAGTCGAGCAGATACAACTATTGCACCGCTTTACACGCAATATCACGGTCATCTATGATGGCGATGCTGCGGGTATGAAGGCCTCGTTGCGAGGTATCGACCTCATCCTGAAGGAGGGTATGAATGTGCGCGTGGTGTTGCTGCCCGATGGCGAGGATCCCGACTCATTTGCAAGGGCGCATACGGCCGAGCAGGTGCAGGACTTCATTCGTGAGAACGAGGAGGATTTCTTGACCTTCAAAGCCAAACTTCTGCTGCAAGATGCAGGGCGTGACCCAATCAAGCGAGCCGAGGTGGTGAGCGATATGGTGCAGTCAATCGTGTTGGTGCCCGATGCCATCCAGAGGTCGGTCTTCACTTCGGAGTGCGCAAAGATTATGGCTGTGGACGAGAATATGCTTATCGCCGAGGTGGCGCGCAAGCGTGTTGTGCAGACGGGCGATAAGGAGGCGAGCGACTTTATTCGTCGTGAACAGGCTCGTATTCGTCGTGAGCAGCAGGTGGTACAGCCCGCAGTTACACCCACCGAGAAGAAACCCCTCTCGGCAGGTAGCAGTGAGGATGTGCTGGAGCGAGAGCTGGTAAAATATCTGCTCAAGTCGGGACACCGTTGTTTCGAGGTGATTGAGGCGGGTAATATCGTAGCGATAAATATTGCAGATGAGATTTTCAAGAATCTGCAGATGGATAATATCACATTCTCGAACAGAGTCTACAACGAACTGTTGCAAACCTATCAAGAGCATTGGCAGCGCGAGGGCTCGGGTGTCGAGATTGCGGCGCAATACTTTGTCAATCATCACGACCCCGAGGTGTGCAACGCCGCGGTGGATATTCTCACTTCGGACGATAACTATGTGCCGAGCGAGATATGGCGCCGTAAGGATGTCCATGTCGAGAGTGAGGATGAGATTTTAGCGCAGGGAGTACCCAAGGCTATTATGCTCTACCGCTCGAAGGTGGTCGAGCGAATGATACGAGCGCAGATGGAACGCCTGATGGATAGCTCTATTACAGAGCAGGAGGAGGCCGAGTGTATAAAGCAACTCGATATGCTCAACCAAGTTAAGGCTGCTCTGGCCAAGGAGAGCCAGCGCCTGATTCTGTAGCCCGCTGATAAGCCGAGGAGGGTCTATTCGCCGATAAAAAAGCGAGGGCCGGAGGTATATACGCCTTGCAGCGTATACAGTGTGCAAACAGAAAATAAACAGAAAGATGTGTAAAACATATTAAAGATAAAAGAATTAGTTACCTTTATCCGGCCCTGCCGTTGAGTAAATCGGCAAAAATAGTGCCACAAAAGGTCAGAATGATAGCCCGCAGGGTAACTGATGGAGAGAAATAGGAGTTTTATGGCAGATTATAAAAATATAAACATTCGCAACAAGCGTGCAACATTCGACTACGAGATACTCGAGGAGTATATCGCTGGTATCGTATTGGTGGGTACCGAGATAAAGTCAATCCGTCTTGGTAAGGCCTCGCTCACAGAGAGTTACTGCTATTTCGATAGAAACGAACTGTGGATTCGTGGAATGAATGTGGCCGAGTATGGTTGGGGTACCTGCAACAATCACACACCTCGTCGCGACAGAAAGTTGTTGCTCAACCGCAAGGAGTTGAACAAATTGCAGCGTGCGTTGCAGGATAAGGGTTTGACGGTTGTCGGCTTGCGTCTGTTTATCAGCGAGAAGGGTCTTGCAAAGGTGGTAGTGGGACTTGCGCGCGGTCGTAAGGCTTACGATAAGCGCGAATATCTGAAGGCTAACGATGCCAAGCGCGAGATGGATAAGGCTATGAAACACTACAAATAATCAGTAGCGAAAACTATTTTAACCCAACATAATTTTTACGCGATGAAAAGAGTATTGATAGCGTTGATAGCTCTCTTTGGGGTGGTATCTTGTTCGAAGGAGGGATGCGTTGTGTGGCAGCTGCCTTCGCAGATAGATACAATAGGTAATTCGTATGTTGTGCAGACTGCAGGCGGTAAGGTGGTAGTTATGGATGGCGGTTTTGTCGCCGAGAAGGATTATCTGCGTGGCTTTATTGATGCTTTGGGCGGAAAGGTTGATGCGTGGATTGTATCGCATCCCCACGATGACCATATTAGTGCTTTGTCGGCATTGCTGGAGACACCCAACGGGCTGAAAATAGACAAGATATATCATTCGCGTTTTACCGAGGAGTTGATAGTCAGTGAGTCGGAGGAGGCTGCTGCCATTACCCGCAAGTTCTATTCATTGCTGGATGCCGCAACTCAGACAGAGGTCATTGATTGTCATTGTGGCGATGAGTTTGAGATTGATGGTGTGAAGTTCAAGATTCTCGCGGAGAAGAATCCCGAGTTGGCAAATGCGAACCCCTACAACAATTCAAGTATGGTGGTGAAGATGAGGGATTGTGAAAAATCGTTCATCTTTTTGGGCGATTTGGGTGTTGAGGCTGGTCAGAAACTCCTTAATTCGGAATACGCTGCAGATCTTGAGTGTGATTATATTCAGATGGCTCACCATGGCCAGAATGGTTGTGACCAGGAGTTTTACGATAAGGCGCAGTTCCGTGTTTGCTTGTGGCCTTCACCCAAGTGGGTTTATGATAACAATTTGGGCGGCGGATTTAATACAGGCCACTTGAAAACCATCGAGGTTAGGGAGTGGATGCAGCAGAAGGGCATAACCGAACACTATGTTTCGAATGAGGGTTTAGTGCGTATTGATTAGGTTATGATGCAGCAGCGAGCAAAAGATATTAAGGCCGTATTCTTCGACATCGACGGCACATTGGTGAGCTTCACCACCCACGGAGTGCCCGAGTCGGCTCGTCGTGCCATTGCGCGACTGCGCGAGAGGGGTATTAAGGTCTTTATCGCGACGGGGCGTCTGTTGCGCCATACCCAAGTGGTGAGCGATATCGAGGTTGATGGATACATCACCGTGAATGGTAGCTACTGCCTCACCTCATCGGGCGAAGTGATTTACGAGCAAGCCTTCCCGAAGGATGTTGTCGAGCGCATATTCTCGCTGGAGCGTAAGTATGGTTTCAGTGCAGCCATAATGACGCACGAAAATATATTTGTTGAGTCGCTTGAGGGGCGTCCGCAGCAGGTGGCCGATATGGTGCATATCACACCGTGTGAGGCTAACCTCGAGGAGATTGTTGCTCAGCAGCCCGTACTGCAGATGTGCCCCTACATCAACCGCGAGATGGAGGAGAAGGTGATGGCCGAACTGCCCGAGTGTGTGTCGAGTCGTTGGGTCGATATGTTTATGGATCTGAATCTCAAGGGTGTAGATAAATCTGTGGCGGCCAAGCGCGTGATGGAGTACTACGGCTATACGATTGAGCAGGCTATGGCCTTTGGTGATGGCGGAAACGATGTGCCTATCGTGCGTGATGTGGCTCTCGGCGTGGCTATGGGTAATGCGTGCGACGAGTTGAAGGCGGTGGCCGACTATGTCACCTCGTCGGTGGATGAGGATGGCATCGAGCGAGCGCTGCAGGAGTTTGGATTGATTTGATTATTTTACATTTAGATATAGAATGTCACTTATATTGTGTATTGAAACAGGTACCGATGTTTGCTCGGTAGGTTTATCTCGTGATGGAGAGTTGGTGTCGTTGCGCGAGAGCGACGAGGGTCGTGACCACGCCAAAAAGGTGGGCGTGTTTGTCGATGAGTTGCTGCGTGAGACTGGTGTGTCGCCCGATGAATTGTCGGCCGTGGCTGTCGGTATGGGCCCTGGCTCATATACAGGATTGCGTATCGGAGTGTCGTTTGCCAAGGGTCTTTGCTATGGACTCAATATTCCGCTGGTGGCTGTCGGCTCGTTGGATTCGTTGGTGCAGGTTGCGCGTGAGGACTATGAGGCGGGTATCGTCAATGTGGATGGTTGGAACGATGCTGTGTTGTGTCCTATGGTCGATGCACGCCGTATGGAGGTCTATACCCAGATGTTCGATATTGAGGGTAATGCCCTCAATGAGGTAACAGCCGAAATCATCGACGGTAACAGCTTTGCCGAGTGGCGCGAGAAACACAAGTTAGTGATTTTTGGTAATGGCGCCGAGAAGTGCTGCGAGGCGTTGCCTGATGCAACCTATATCAAGATTGTGCCCTCGGCACGAGGCCTTGCCAAGTTGGCGCATCAGCGTTTTGAGGCTGGCAAGACAGAGGATATTGCCTACTTCGAGCCCTTCTATCTGAAAGATTTTATTGTTATCCCATCCAAAAAGCGACTGCTGTAGGTCGTAGCGAGTGGGGGAGCAAGAATATATAATACCGAAAAATATGAATTGGCGTTTTCTATCTTGTTGTGCTTTGATGTTGTTGGCGGTGCTGTCGCTCTCGCTGACGGGATGTAACAAGAGTGATACAAAGGCAACGCTGCCTCTGCTGGATGTTTCGTATGGTGGGGCGGGTCTTTCGGCCTCGATGCTCAACTTCGAGCAGGGTGCGTCGTCGGTAAAAATCAAAGTCAGTAGTAATGCAAAGTGGCGTGTATATAGTAGTGCTGCGTGGATAACCATCACTCCCGATGCTGGTAACGGTAACGGCGAGTTTGAGTTGGCCGTGACGGCTACCGAGCTGTCGCGTAGTGCAGTGGTTACTGTCTCGTTGGTGGATTACGAACAGGTGCGCTGTTCGTTTGATGTGGTGCAGAGGGTCGATAACCCCGAACTTGAACCCAATCCCGAGCCGGGTGATGAGACTCAGCCAGATGAGCCTACTCCCGACGACCCTGAGCCCGATACACCCACCGACCCTGCGCCAGACCCTGGTACGGAAACAGAGCCCGACCCCGAGGATGATGAGCCGAATCACGCCGAAGCGGAACAGTCGTTCGACTATGCTCTGATTTATCAACTCAAAAATCTGAAGGAGGGTTACTACCACATAGGTGGTTATAGAAATGGCCAGTTGCACTTGGCAACGGGCGGACTTACCTCGGTAAATCATTGTAATACATCTATATTTAACCATAAGGACGCCTTTACATCGTTAGAGATAACCGATGTTGAGCCTGCTGTGGTTGTGCTTGAGCCCGCCGCTGTGGATAATGGCTACTACATTCGCTTTGAGGAGGATGGCTATCTGACGGCCACATCGGCGGGTGCTGGTAAGTTGATCTTTTCGGACGAGAGATCAGAGTATTGGCTCTTCTCGGAGCACGAAGATGGTGGCTTTGTGCTGCGCCAGAGTGGTGATGCCGATGTCAAGTTGGTTATATCGCAGAACGCTCCGAGCGATGTGTTGCGTTCGATTGCGGGTGATGAAGATGCCGTGGCGGTAATTCTGCTGTGGATAAACAGCCTTAATCAATAGTCTATGTCACTTGGCAGAGTGGCTCTCTTTGTGGTGGTGGCGGTAGCTTTGGCTGTCGCTACGGTGAATGATTGCGCCGCGCAGAGGGTTGCTGTCACATTCTTTAATGTAGAAAATCTGTTTGATGTCGAAAACGACCCCGCAACGGCTGACGAGGATATGTTGCCGTTGTCGGATAGGGCGTGGACTGTAGAGCGTTACGAGGCCAAATTGGCTGGCTTGGCACGAACTATTGTCGATCTTGCTGAAGATGGAGAGTTGCCCACCATTGTGGGCTTGGCCGAGGTGGAGAATCAGCGTGTCATAGATGATTTGTTGAGCCAAGATGCGTTGCAAGGGGCGGCATACGAGGTGTGCCACTTCGATTCGGATGATGCGCGAGGCATTGATGTGGCTCTGCTCTATCGCTCGGATCTGTTTTCGTGTGAGGGATGTCGTGTGGTCAAGATGCGGGTGGATGATGCGCCCAATCTGCGTACGCGCGATATGTTGATGGTGTGGGGTTCGCTTGGCGAGAGGCGGGTGGCCTTCTGCGTGGTGCATTGGCCGTCGCGCATTGGTGGTAGTCAGCAGACCGAGCATTTGAGAATGGGGTGTGCCGAGTGCGTGCGCCAGAGTGTGGACTCGCTGATGAGCGCCAATCCCGATTTGGGTGTGGTGGTTATGGGCGATATGAACGACAACCCGACCGACAAAAGTATCCGCAAGGTGTTGGGCGCACGGCGTGCTGGCCGTAGGGTAGAGTCTGCGCGACTCTATACCCTTCATCGCGGTAGAAAGGGCGGAACATCGGTCTATGATGGTCGCTGGAATCGGTATGACAACATTTTGCTCTCGGGCAACCTGCTACATTCTGCAGAAGGCGATGTCAGGGCGCGACAATCCTATTGCGTAGAGCCACTTCGCAAGGCATATCTTCTCGACGAAAAGGGCCATCCTCGACCCACATATCGAGGCTCGGACTATGAAGGTGGCGTAAGCGACCATCTGCCGATAAAGGTGGTTATCTATTATTAAAATCAAATGTTAAATAAATTCGGTGGTGAGAATAGACGGTTCACCCTCGTTTTTAGTTGATTCACCCTCTGGTGGCTTGTTTTTTTATTGGGGGGGGGTATTTTTGCGGTGAAAATTTTATTATTTATCATTCGGAAAAGTAAAAATTATGAGAAGATTTTTTGCGCTTCTGTCTGCATTGGTTATCACCCTTTGTGCGATTGAAGTTTGTGCTGTAGAGAAAGATTCGTCTGCGAAAGAGAAAGAAATCATTGAATTGTCAAATGCAAAATGGCAGTGGATGGCGGATAAAGATGCTGATAAATTAGCCGATTTATTCCACGAAAACTCTGTATTTGTACATATGGGTGGTGCTTGGGGTAAGAAACAAGAGGTAGATATTATTCGTGGCGGAATGATACACTACAAGCAGGCCGATGTGAAAAATGTATCAGTGCGCTTTGCGGGCGAGACGGCAGTAGTGTTGTGTGATATGAATCTTTTGGCCGTTGTTGGTGGAAATGAAGTTACCAATCATTTTATGGTCACAGAGGTTTATGTAAAGGAAAAGAAATCTTGGAAGTTAGCATCATTGTCGTTCACTAAATTAAGTAGATAGAGTTATGAGTAATCAGGGTAAATTATTAAATACAGGAACGCGTATTACGGTTATTGATGCCTTGCGTGGCTTTGCGCTGTTGGGCGTTGTGTTGGTGCATATGAATCAGCATTATAGCAACTTTGCGTGGGGTTTGCCTCCACGAGAGCCAGTTTTGAGCGGATTGGATGAGTTTGTTAGATGGCTTGTATCAAATGTGTTGATGGGTAGGTTTATCAACATCTTTGCCTTTTTGTTTGGTATGAGTTTCTTTATCCAAATGGATAGAGCCTCGCAGAAAGGTGTGGATTTTAGAGGAAGATTTTTGTGGCGAATGGTAGTGCTGTTTGCTATCGGAATGGTGGGTAGCGCGTTCTATTCGGGTGATATCTTGTCGTTGTATGCCATTTATGGAGTTGTATTGGTGTTGATGTATAAATGGAAAAATTGGGCTCTGCTCCTCGTTTCTCTCTTTTTGTTGGCGGGAGGTCCGAAATTGGCCATTATGCAATACGATAAATTGACAATGACCGAGCAAGAGCAGCCTATGCCGCAGTTTAATATGCCTCGCAGTGAGGAGGCTCCTGCTGCACCTGCTCCCGCACCTGCACAAGATGATGCGGCTACAAATGATGCAGTTGCAGAAAACGAGCCTGCTGCACCTGCCGCACCCGCAGTTGAGCGTCCGCAGCGTGCGCCTCAAATGGGTGGACGAGGTGATCAGATGCCACAAATGGAGAAACCGACATTCTGGAGCGCCGTTAAGCAGAACTTGACCAGAGGAACAGATGGAAAGATAAATTATCAATTCCGTATGAGTAATCGCGGTTTTATGACTTTGGCTTTGTTTATCTTGGGCTTTGTGGTTGGCCGTTTGCGTTTCTTTGAAAATGCACATCTGCGCCGTCGTCGTAACTATGTGCTGTTGGGTCTGTTTGTGTTGGGCGTGTTGGTGGTGAATTGGGTCATTACTCTCTTCCCGCAGCCGCAAGGTTTTATGATGTTTGCCCCGCCGACTTTCACTTCGATAATGCGTACTGCATTGAGCGATATATCAACGGTCTTGTTCTCTGGTGCTTTGACTATGGGCTTTGTAGTGTTGTATCAGTTACCCATTGTTGGTAAATGTTTGGATGTTCTTGCTCCTTATGGCCGTATGGGCTTGACAAACTATGTGGGACAGAGTATTGTTGGTGCATTCTTGTTTGCATTGTGGGCTTTTGGTGATAAGTTTGGAACTTGGAGTGCAACCGAGACATTCTTACTAGGTTTGGGTGTCTATGTAATTCAGATAATTGTGAGTGCACTGTGGCTTAAATGGTTTAAGTATGGTCCGCTGGAGTGGTTTTGGCGTACGGCTACCTATCTGAAGATGCAGCCATTTAAGAAATAAAACATTTTTTAATGTAGTTTTGGAAAGTTAGTATTTTTCACGACGGGGTTATGCGCGTTTTGGTTGCATAGCCCCGTCGTTTTTTTATGCTATATAAATGTTGCTATCGATTTGGAATAGAGTAAAAAATAGATTAACTTTGCATTGATTATACTTGCTAACCTAATTATTCATTTATGAAGCGTAATTTTACTTTTGTTGCGAGCCTCGCTCTCGTCATTAGTTTTGTGATGCAGAGTTGTTGCTGTGGTGGCGATGTGGTTGTGGGTGAGAGTTATAAGGTTGAGAATGGAATGCTCATCTTCGACGAGCCAGCCCGTGTCGCAGGTCAGGAGTCTATGTTGGGCTTTGCCGCCGAGCCTATTCCCGTTGTGAGAGTCGGTTTCGTTGGTATCGGTATGCGCGGTAGTGCTGCCGTTGAGCGATTTACCCACCTCGAAGGTGTCGAGGTCAAGGGTCTTTGCGATTTGGAGCAGAGCAATGTGGATAAATGCCAGAAGTACCTCTCTGACGCAGGTTTGGCTGCAGCTGAGAGCTATGTTGGCCCCGAGGAGTACAAGAAACTCTGTGAGCGCGATGATGTAGATTTGATTTATATTGCAACACCTTGTACCCAGCATGTGAGCGTTGCGCTCTACGCTATGGAGCACGGCAAGCATGTCGCAGTCGAGGTTCCCGCCGCCATTACACTCGCCGAGTGCTGGCAGTTGGTTGATACTTCGGAGCGTACACGCCGTCACTGTATGATGTTGGAGAACTGCATCTACGACTTCTTTGAACTCACCACAATGAATATGGCTCACCAGGGCGTATTTGGCGAGATAGTACACGCCGAGGGCGCTTACATCCACAACTTGGAGCCATATTGGGACGGTAGCCACAATAATTGGCGTCTGAAGTTCAACCAGTCACATCGTGGTGACCTCTATCCCTCACACGGCTTTGGCCCTATATGTATGGCTCTGAATATGCACCGAGGCAACAAGATGAACTACCTGGTGTCGATGGATACCAAGTCGGTGAATGGTCTTGCACTTGCCAAGGAGAAGATGGGTCTGTCGGAGTTTAAGAATGGCGACCATACCATCACAATGATTAAGACCGAGCTCGGTCAGTCTATCGAACTTCATTACGATGTTTACAGCCCGCGTCCCTACGATCGTCGCTATCAGCTGACAGGAACAAAGGGTTTTGCTAATAAATACCCCATCAGCGGTTATACCTTCACCGAGGGTCAGCTCAAGGATGGTGTCTTGAAGGAGGGTATGCAGATTAATCCCCACGACTTTGCGTCGCAGGATGTTATGGCAGCCGCAATGGATGCCTACAAGCACCCCATCCACCAAGAGATTGAAGAGAAGGCCAAGCAGGTGGGCGGTCACGGCGGTATGGACTTCGTGATGGACTATCGCTTGATTTACTGCTTGCAGAATGGTCTGCCTTTGGATCAGGATGTATATGATGCGGCCGAGTGGTCTTGCGTCATCTCGTTGTCGGATGCTTCGCTCGAGCATAAAATGCCCGTTGCCGTTCCCGACTTCACGCGTGGTGATTGGAAGAAGTTGCAGGGTGTGACATTTCACTCAAAATAGCGAATAAGAGAGATTATCGAAACTAAATAATTTTTACAGCGTATGAAATTTAATCGTTTAATTGTATTGAGCCTTGCGCTCGCATTGGGAGCTCTGTTGCAGAGCTGCTGCTGTGGTTCAAACAACATTTCAGGTGAGAACTACAAGTATAAGAATGGTATGATCGTGTTTGACGAGCCTGCTCGTGCTGCGGGTCAGGAGTCAATGTTGGCATTTGCTGCCGAGCCTATCCCCGTTGTTAAGGTAGGTTTCGTTGGTTTGGGTAGCCGTGGCCCCGGTGCTGTTAGCCGTTTCACTCACATTCAGGGTGTTGAGATCAACGGTTTGTGCGATATCGAGCAGCACAATGTGGACAAGTGTCAGAAGATGCTTGTTAATGCAGGTCTGCCCGAGGCTGGTAGCTATGTAGGTCCCGAGGCTTACAAGGAGTTGTGTGAGCGTGAGGATATCGACCTCATCTACATCGCTACTGACTGGATTCACCATGTGCCTATCGCTCTCTACGCTATGGAGCACGGCAAGCATGTCGCTATCGAGGTGCCCGCTGCTACTACAGTTGAGGAGTGCTGGCAGTTGGTTGATACTTCAGAGCGCACTCGTCGTCACTGTATGATGCTCGAGAACTGTGTATATGACTTCTTCGAGCTCACTTGCCTCAATATGGCACAGCAGGGTGTATTCGGCGAGGTTCTGCATGTTGAGGGTGCTTACATCCACAACTTGTCAGACTACTGGGATAGCTACCACAACAACTGGCGTCTGGACTTCAACCAGAAGCACCGTGGCGATGTTTACGCTACTCACGGCTTTGGTCCCGTTTGCCAGGTGTTGAACATTCACCGTGGTAACAAGCTCAACTACCTCGTATGTATGGATACAAAGTCTGTAAACGGTTTGGAGAAGGCTGCCGCTAAGATGGGCTCGACAGATTTCGCTAATGGCGACCACACCAACACTCTTATCAAGACAGAGTTGGGTCAGACTATCGAGTTGCAGCACAATGTATATACTCCCCGTCCCTACAACCGTCTCTATCAGATTACAGGTTCTAAGGGCTTTGCTAACAAGTACCCCATCTCTGGCTTCACATTCACTGAGGGTATGTTGAAGGATGGCGTTATCCCCGAGGGTCAGTCACTCAATCCTCACGGCTTCGCTTCACAGGAGATTATGGCCTCTGCGATGGATGCTTACAAGCACCCCATCCACCAGGAGATTGAGGAGAAGGCTAAGACTGTAGGTGGTCACGGCGGTATGGACTTCGTTATGGACTATCGTTTGATCTACTGCTTGCAGAATGGTTTGCCTTTGGATCAGGATGTATATGACGCTGCCGAGTGGTCTTGCATCGGCGAGTTGTCGGCTGTATCAGCAGAGCACAACAGTACTCCCGTTGTTGTTCCCGACTTTACTCGTGGCGACTGGAACAAGTTGGATGGCGTGAAGTTCTACACAAAGTAATATAAAATAGTAGGATTTCGATATATACGATGCGAGGTGGGTTCTCCGCCTCGCATCTTTTTTTTGCGTGAGTATTCAAAAAAAGTGCATCGATATTACGATAAATTAAATATTTATGCTTATATTTGTGTAAAGCAAAATTTTCAGAGATGATGCAGAATATACATAATTTGTTGTGGTGGCGCTCATTGACTATAATCGGACAATGACGCTTGTTGCTTGTGTATATAATAGAATAAGATATTTAGATAAACGCCATTGTTCCAAATTGAACGATGGCGATTTTATTTTTAGCATAGAGAATAATAAACAATAAATAGTTAAGGTTATGAAGACGAAAAAGTTTGTTTTGCCAGAGAGCCAAATGCCTACGGCGTGGTATAATATTGTGGCCGATATGCCCAATAAGCCGCAGCCTATGCTCGACCCGCGCACCAAGAAGCCCATCACTTTCGAGGCTATGAGCCAGATTTTCGGCGAGGAGTTGGTGCGTCAGGATATGTCAATGGAGCGTTATATCGAGATTCCCGAGCAGGTGCAGGAACTCTACAAGATATGGCGTCCTACGCCCGTGGTGCGTGCCTATAATCTGGAGCGTATGCTCGACACTCCCGCCAAGATATACTTCAAGAATGAGGGTACTTCGCCCGCAGGCTCACACAAGCCCAATACGGCAATTCCGCAGGCCTACTACAATGCCAAGCAGGGTATCAAGTATCTGGCTACGGAGACAGGTGGCGGTCAGTGGGGTAGTGCTATGTCGCTGGCGTGTCAGTACTTCAATATCGACCTTCGTGTATATATGGTAAGGGTGAGCTGCCAGCAGAAACCCTACCGCAAGTTGCTGATGAACGCTTGGGGGGCAAATGTTATCCCTTCGCCGAGCGATACAACCCGCTTTGGTCGTAATGTGTTGGCTAACGACCCCGACTGTTCGGGTAACCTTGGTATAGCCATCTCGGAGGCTGTTGAGAGTGCATTGGATCACGGCGACACAACTCGCTACTGCTTGGGTAGTGTGATGAACCATGTCTTGATGCATCAGACCGTAATTGGCGAGGAGGCTATCAAGCAGATGGAGATGGCAGGTGATGAGCCCGATGTGGTAATTGGCTGCTTCGGTGGTGGTTCTAACTTCGCCGGTATCGGCTTCCCATTTATCCGCCGCAATCTGTGTGAGGGTAAGAAGACTCGCGTTATAGCCGTTGAGCCTGCATCGTGCCCGAAGCTCACACGCGGTGAGTTCCAGTACGATTTTGGCGACACTGCCGGTATGACTCCGTTGATGCCGATGTACACTTTGGGTCACACATTCCAGCCTTCGGATATCCACGCAGGCGGTTTGCGTTATCACGGCGCAGGTCCTATTGTCAGCCAACTCTATAAGGATGGTTTGATGGAGGCTCACTCAGTGCAGCAGCTTGAGACATTTGCGGCGGGTATGATGTTTGCCAATAGCGAGGGTATCATTCCTGCTCCCGAGTCTTGCCACGCCATCGCTATGGCTATCCGCGAGGCCAAGATGGCCAAGGAGGAGGGTAAGGAGAAGACTATCCTGTTCAATCTGTCGGGTAATGGTATGATTGACCTCTACGCCTACGAGCAGTATTTTAACAACAACCTTGTGGACCACGAGGTGGACGAGGCCGAGATTCGCCGTGCGGTGGATGAGTTGGATAAGATTATGAAGTAGTGAAACAGCAAGAAGCCGTCTAACAAGGCTCTTTTGTCGTTTCTCTCGTCCTCGAAATCCTCACATGCGCCAAGGATGTTGCGGTTTTGGGGTATCGAGGGTCTAAAAATAGCACTTGTTATACAACTTCCATAAAAGAATAGAGCCTGTCTAATATTTTTAGACAGGCTCTTGTTTTGTCGTGCGGGGCGGGATTATACCTTAGGCTCCCAGCCCTTTTCGTATTTGCGTCCCCAGAGTTTGTTCACCTTTGAGTCGGCATTGAGTATGCGACCGGTTACAGGGTCGATGTCGAGCGAATGACCCACGCGCTGGGCGATGTTGCCATACTGTACCAACTGTGTACTTATGCATGCATCAACGATATTTGAGTTGAGCGGTGTCCCCTTGCGGATGCCGTCAAACCAGTTGCGGAAATGGAATGTGTCGAGTGCTTCAGAGGGGTTCAGCAAGTTTCCATCCTCGAATTTGAGGTTGCTCACTACATCCTTTACCAACTTACCCTGAATGTCGTGAATCTGGTAGCCGTTGCCGCCACTATAGAGGAGAGTTCCCGTTTCGCCGTAGAACGCTACGCCACAACTGTTGTTGTCCACGGGCTGTCTGTTACAGCTACGACCCTCCCACGAGCCAGAGGCCTTGTCGCCGAACTGGTAGGTGATGAGTTGTGTATCGGGGGTCTCCCAATCGTCATTGTAGCGGTAGCGACCACCCACAGAGTTCACCTTTGTGGGGTACTCAACATCCAGACCCCAACGCATCAAATCTACGAAGTGTGTACCATTATTGAGCGCCTCACCTGTTCCCCAATTCCAGAACCAATGCCAGTTGTAGTGAACGATGTTGTCACGATATTCGGTGCGAGGTGCGGGTCCCTGCCACAAGTCCCAGTCAAGCCACTCGGGTACGGGAACTACCTTGCCAGTGCCGATTGATGGGCGGTTGTTTGTGTACCACGATTTAGCATACTGCACGCGACCGATTGTGCCGTTACGCAACTCCTCGATAGCTGCCTTTACATTTGGCCACGAGCGGCGCTGATTGCCCACTTGCACCACGCGGTTGTACTTCGAAGTGGCACGGATAAGCATCTCGTTCTCGGCGGGGTTGTGTGATGTGGGCTTCTCTACATAGACATGCTTACCAGCCTGCATTGCCATAATGGCAGCGGGAGCGTGCCAGTGGTCGGGCATAGCGATAGCCACAGCCTCGAAGTCGGTTGATTGCAACATCACTCTGATGTCGCGCTCGCCACGAGGAGTCTTGCCCGTAATCTTCTTTACGGCCTGCTGACAAGTCGTGATGGCGCGTGAGTCCACATCGCAAATGCAGGTTACCTCACACTCGGGTAACTTTGCCAGACACTCCGCTATGGCAAGACCACGCGAATTGACGCCAATCACGCCGATGCGTATCTTTTCGTTTGCGCCCATAATGCTATTGTACGACGCTGCCGTCTGTGCAGTGGCAACGCGTCCCAGCGATAAAGCCGTAGCGCCAGCCAACGCCTGCTTGAGAAAATCTTTTCTGCTTATCATATCTTTAGTGTTTTAGTTTGCGTTACTTTGAATATGCCTTCAATAGTTTGTCGGCCTCCTTGCGGCCCTGCTTCATAGCCTCGTCGAGTGTTACGACCTTGCCACCTCGCTCCTTGCTCAGGTTAGATGCGCGCATAAAGGCGAAAATCTCGATGGTCTCCTCCTTGCTGATGGGTGATTTGCCACTCTTGAAGAATTGCAGAATCTGCTCCAACAACACCTTATAGCCAACGTAGCCACCAGCCGTGATGGCCTTGCTTGTAGTGTATGCTGTACCACCATAGATGTGGGGACCCTTCACAAATGCTCTGAATGTGCCGATGCGACCGTCTGCCCACTCGCCCGTTACTACATCGCCCTGCTCTGTCGAGATGCGATTAACGGCTGTACAACCCGTGCCCAGGATGGTGTAGAGTGTCTCAACGCCGTGAATACCATAGAAACCGAAGTCGGGGTGTGTAGGCTCTATCGAGTGCGGAGAGTAGCAGTCTGCACCGATCACTTCGCCCAACTCGCCGTTACGCAACTGCTGGTTGATGGGTGAGTAGCGGAGTGACGAAGCGGAGAAGATAGGAACATTGTACTTCTCGGCCAAATCATATATGGCTATAGTTTCGCCCAAGGTAGCACCAACGGGCTTGTCGATAAAGCAAATCTTACCTGCCTTAAACACCTCAATGGCCTGCTCAAGATGCTCTCGTCCGTCGTTGGTTTCCAGCAATACGCAGTCCACCTTATCGAGCAACTCGGCGATAGACTCCACGATCTCTACGCCGTACTTCTTTACCGTCTCGGTATATTCGGGAATGCGCTTGTAGCTCGACTCTATGGTCTTCGAGCCGTAGGGGTAGGCTGCCACAATCTTAAACCCAGCAGCACACGGATCCTCGCCGCTGTTGATGAGTTCGGTGAAGGCTGTAGAGTGTGATGTGTCGAGGCCGATGATGCCTATACGCATAACATCTTGTGCATAGATGTAGCCGCTGATGAGCAGCGCGAGAGAAAGTGTTAAAAGTCGTTTCATATTGTCTTTAGTAGTTTTGTTAGTCGGTGTTGGACGGCCCAAGTCTGAATGTGAGCCACATTATCATTCAAATTTAAGAAAATAATGACAAACAATGAAATGTGAGGGCAAAAAAATCTTGTCTATGGGTATAAAAAAAAACGAACTGCCGCAACCCGAAGGTGCGGCAGCCCGATTTCTAATCTCTATATTGTGTGTTAAGACTTATTTTGCAGCCTCCTCGCAATCAGCGCAAGCCTTGCCATAGAAAGACTTAACATACTCGATGCTCATAGCAACACACTCCATAGGAGTCTTCTCCATGCTGGGCTGGTCCTGCTCGATGATGAACCACTTGCTACCAGCAGCCTCAGCAGCTGCGATGATAGAGGGAACATCCTGAACACCCTGACCCAAAGGACGGAACTCGAAAGCAGTGTTCTTCTTCTGCTCGCCCTCGTTCAAGCCGATAAGTGCATAGGGATCACCATCCTGCTCACCCTCAGTGTAGAAGTCCTTGAGGTGAACAACGGGTGAACGACCTGAGTACTTCTGCAAGTAAGCAACGGGGTCCTGACCAGAGTACTTAACCCAGCACTGGTCCAACTCTGTCTGCAACAGGTCAGCGGGAACATTAGCGTAGAGGTAGTCCAAACCGAACTCGCCGCTCTCCAACTTCTTGAACTCGAAGTCGTGGTTGTGGTAGAGCAATACGAGGCCAGCAGCCTTGCACTTCTCACCGATTGAGCGAATCTCCTCAACCATCTGCATGAACAACTCGCCACCGGGACGACGCTCCTCAGTTACATAAGGTACAACGATGTACTTGCAACCTACAGCCTTGTAGTCAGCGATAACCTTGTCTACATCAGCCAACATGTCAGCCAAAGGTACGTGAGCTGAGATGGGTACCAAACCGATCTCCTCGCACATAGCCTTAACCTGCTCGGGAGTGTTGTCGAACAAACCAGCGAACTCAACGCCGTCGTAGCCCATAGCCTTAACCTGCTGAAGAGTACCCTTGAAATCCTGAGCCATAGCGTCACGAACGCTATAAAGCTGCAAACCGATGGGCAGAGTCTCGTTGCAACCGCCACAGCACTCAGCCTTCTTGGCTGCGTTACCACCGCAAGAAGCGAGCATCAAAGCTGCTACTGCAGAGAACAATAAAGTTGAAAACTTTTTCATAATGATTTGATTTTTATGTATTAATTTATAGGTTTCTTAAAAAAGAATAATATACCATGCAAATGTACTACATAATATCGTTTCTGCAAAATTTATATTCATTTTTGTGTCAATAAATATTCAATTACGGCTCTGCACTATGAATGTCATAAACCCATATGAAGGCATATTCTGGCCCTGAGATATGTTCTTTATAATGCCTCCACTCTTCCTCTCTGAATATGCTATATTCTTCAACTGTATTACTTCCCTGATGCCATTCTTGCAATACATTACCTTCTTCATCATAAACGGAAATATTGTCTAATGCAAGAATGTCATCAAATGGAGGTAATTCATTATCACCCAAAAGTCGACCAGTGGTGAATATACAAACAGAATCGCCTGGAGCAATTATTTGGTATTCTGTTCGCATTCGAGAATGCGATATTTTTAATGAAATATCTGTAGTATTTTTCACATACCATAATGCTGAATATCCTGATAGCCACTTATCTGGGTCACAAGCACTAAACAAAATCAGTGAAGCAAAACCAATTATAAATAACCTTCCCATAGTCAATAACTTATATAGTCACTATAAAGTCTAATCATTACATTTTGGTCTTTGCAACACTATGGCTATCAGTGCGCAAACACCCATAATGGCGGGGTAGTAGAGGAATTTTACAATCTCCAGCGGCGAAATGGCAGCCAGACCTGCGGCCATAAGTAGCTGTGCGCCATAGGGTAATATGCCCTGAATGAAGCAAGAGAATGTATCCAGAATACTTGCGGCTCGGCGGGGTGCGATGTTGAACTTCTGTGCTATCTCGCGCACGATGCCGCCAACTGATATGATGGCTACGGTATTGTTGGCCGTGCAAACATCGGCAAACGACACGAGTGCCGCAATCGAGAACTCGGCACCACGGCGTGAATTGATGCGGCGTGTTACGCGCGAGATGATGTAGTCGATACCGCCGTTTACGCGTATCATCTCCAACATTCCACCGGCCATCATCGTGATGATAATCAATTCGCCCATCGAACTTATGCCGTCACCCATCGCTACGAGCCAGTCGATAAGCGAGATCTCTCCGCTGATTAGGCCAATGGCGCCCGAAGCGACAATTCCCATCACCAATACCATCAATACATTCATACCTGCAATGGCGGTGACGAGTACCAACAAGTAGGGTAGCATCATCAGCCAAGATGCGCTCTCGGCGGGGGTGTATGACGAGATGTATTGGCCACCCATTACGATGTAGATAATGAGCGAGATGAGAGCTGCGGGGGCTACAATCTGAAGATTTGTGCGGAACTTGTCGCGCATACTACAACCTTGTGTGCGTGTAGCCGCTATGGTAGTGTCGGAGATAAACGACAGATTATCACCAAATAACGCGCCACCCACGACAATGGCCACCAGCCACGCCACATTGCCGCCCGTCTGTTCGGCTATGGCCGATGCAATAGGTGTCAGGGCAACGATTGTTCCAACTGATGTTCCCACCGAGAACGATGTGAAGCAGGCCGCCAAAAAGATGCCAGCCGGAAGGAATGATTCGGGAACTATCTTCAGCGTGAGTGCTACGGTAGCATCTACGGCGCCCATAGATTTTGTCGAGGCGGCAAAGGCTCCCGCCAGAACAAAAATCCATATCATCAGCATAATGTTAGATTCGGTAGCACCGCGAGTGTATGACTCTATGCGCTCGGTCAAGGGGCGTTTTGACGACATTGCCACCGCCACTATCGAGGCAAACATACCAGCCACTACGATGGGCATTTTATAGAAATCGTTGGCAATCAATGCTCCCGCCAAATATATGACAAGAAATACCACCAGCGGCAGCAGCGCCACAGCATTGCCTCTCTTCGTATTATCCATCAATCAAGAACTATCAATTATTTTAACCTATGTGGCTACAAAATTACTTTTTTCTTTGTATATTTACGACTAAAATGTGATTAAAATGAAAACTCGTCAAATCTTTGCCCTTCTGTGGGCTTTACCACTATTGTTTCTGGGCTCTTGCCAGAATCATTTTATCAAGGATGCCGCAACGCGTAAGAGTGTTGCCGAGAGCTTCGAGGCTCGCCGTGCGTTGTTTACTGCTGGTGATGTGTTCTCGATTTTTGACCAGCCTTTGACCTCGCAGGAGCGAGGCGCTATGGAGTTCCTCTACTCATCGATGAGTTCGGCTGATTTGGGCGACTACGAGGGGGAGTTCTTCCTCGACAATGTGCGTATGTCGTTGCGCGCCAGAGAGGAGATGGCGTGGGGTAGTCAGATTCCCGATGATTTGTTCCGCCATTTCGTATTGCCAGTCAGAGTCAATAACGAGCGAATGGATGAGTTCAGAATGATGTATTACGATACTTTGGCGCAGCGCGTCAAGGGCCTGTCGTTGCACGATGCGGCCCTTGAGGTAAACCACTGGTGCCACGAGAAGGTGACCTATACACCTTCGGATAGCCGTACATCATCTCCCGTAGCGACCATCGTCAATGCTGAGGGTCGTTGTGGTGAGGAGTCTACACTCACCGTGTCGGCTATGCGTACAGTGGGTATTCCTGCCCGCCAGGTATATACTCCCCGTTGGGCTCATACCGACAGCAACCACGCTTGGGTCGAGGTTTGGGTTGATGGCCGTTGGCAGTTCCTCGGTGCTTGTGAGCCCGAGCCCGAACTCAATATCGGTTGGTTCAATCAGCCTGCAGCGCGTGCTATGCTGATGCATACCCGTGTGACGGGCGACTATAACGGCCCTGAGGATGTAATCCAGCGTACAAACTGCTTTACCGAGATTAATGTAATTGACAATTACGCCCCCGTGCGTGGCTCGGTAGTGAAGGTTGTCGATACGGAGGGTAATGCCGTCGAGGGCGCTGCTGTTGAGTTCAAAATCTATAACTACGCCGAGTACTACACTGTCGTTACGCTGCAGAGCGATGCCAATGGCGAGGCGAAGTTGCATATGGGACTTGGTGATATGATGGTGTGGGCATCGTATGAGGGTCGTTTCGGTTTCGATAAGCTCTCGTCGGAGAACCTTACCATCGAACTCAAGTATAAGGATGGCGACGCCATTGCTGCCGACTTCGATATCACTCCTCCCGTTCCTGGTGACATTCCCGTTGATGTTACCGAGGAGGCCGTAGCCCGCAACAAGGAGCGTCTGGCTGAGGAGGATAAGATTAGATTGGGCTATGTGGCCACATTCCTTACTCGTGAGCAGTTGGAGGGTTACTCTCCTGCCGAGCAGGCTCTTTTGGTTGAGGCTCGCGGCAACTGGCGCAATATCAAGAGTGTGATTGACTCGGCCGAGGGTAGTGAGCGTCAGCGTGTAGTGGCTCTGCTGCGTACGCTCTCGCGCAAGGATTTGCACGATACCTCACTCGAGGTGTTACAGGATGCTCTCTCGACTACTGCCGATGTTCAGCCCAATAGCCCGCTCTATCGTTTCATCGCCTCACCCCGTATCGGTAGCGAGTTTATTCAGCCCTACCGTAACGAGATTAAGAGTGTTCTGGCTGCCGAACTTGGCGATAAGCCCACGGCTGGCGACATCATCAAGTGGATTCAGCAGAATATATCGCTTGCTGATGAGTATAATCCCATCGAGTTGCAGACAACTCCTGCGGGAGTACTGCGTCTGCGCCATGCCGATGCCGCCTCACGCAACCGCTTCTTCGTGGCAGCGTCGCGTACATTCGGCATTGCGGCTCGCATCGACGGTATGACGGGCAAGGCTCAGTATCACAACTCTAACGAGTGGGTTGATGTTGTTCTCGATGGTCCCGTAGCCGAGAAACAGGTGAAGGAGGGTAACTTGCGTACGATTTACGATGCCAAGGCCGTACCGACAATCCCCTCGCCCGACTACTACCGCCACTTCTCAATATCTCGCATCGAGGATGGTCGTTGTCATACGCTCAACTTCAGCAGTGGCAGTGAGGTCGATTTGGGCGCAAATGCTGCTCCTGGCCTCTTTGCTCGCCAGTTCACACTCGAGGAGGGTTACTACTTGCTCACTACGGGTAACCGTATGGCCAGTGGTAAGTCGCTCACTCGCGCCATCACATTCCGCATCGAAGAGGGTAAGACTACCGATGTGGATCTTACGATTCGTGCCGCCAACGACGACATCGGCGTAATCGGCTCGATGGATGCTGAGCAGAAGTATCTGCCCGAGGGCGCAACTGCGGAGACTTCGCTTCTGCTTACTGCGGGTAGAGGTTACTTTATTGTGGCTATTATGGGTAGCGGTGACGAGCCTACGAACCACGCGCTCAGAGGTCTGGCCTCAATGAGCAAGGTGCTCGACGAGTGGGGACGCCCCATCATCGTGTTGAGCCCCACGGCCGAGGATGCCGCCAAGTTCAATAAGCAGTTGCTGGGTGATGTGAAGGCTCACTATGGAGTGGATACCAACGATAAGGTTAGAAAGATGATTTGCTCGGGTTGCAATGCCGAGTCGCCAAAATTGCCCGTAGTGGCTATCTGCGACAGCTTCGGCCGCACGGTTTACTTCTCGCAGGGTTACAACACCTCGCTTGCCGAGCAGTTAAATAATGTCATTCACAAGCTGTAGAACGACACTCCTCGACGAGAGTGGCAAGATGCCCTTTCGCTCGGGGTATGCGCTGAAATCTACCGCCTCGTTGGCGTAGGCGCAGTCGATATTATCTTCGCGGGCCGTAGAGTGAAACTCTGCGGCTCGTGTTATTTTCTCTATCTTGGCAATGTTCGATGGACGGATGCCCGCGCCAGGCATAACGATTATGCGCCCTGCGACCTGCTCCACCAGCTCGGCGATGAGCTCCGCACCTCGCTCGGCCGTAGATTGGCATCCCGAAGTTAGCAGACGATGACATCCGAGCGAGATAATCTGCTCCAGAGCCTGCTGTGGCTGGCGGCATACATCAAATGCGCGGTGGAAGGTGATTGAGATATCGCCCGCGGCCTGCACCATTCGTCGGCACGCCTCGATGTCGATGTCGCCCTCGGCGGTCAGTGCGCCTATAACCACGCCACTCACGCCCACCTCGCGGCAGAACTCGATGTCGCGGCACATAGCCTCTATCTCCTCTGCGGTGTAGCAGAAGCCTCCCTCGCGCGGACGAATCAGCACATTGATGTCCAGATTCAGCCCCGCCTCGACGATGGAGCGTATAACACCATAACTCGGTGTCACACCTCCACAGGCAATAGCCCCACACAACTCTATACGGATAGCTCCTCCAGCCTCGGCCTCGCGCGCCTCATAAAGCGACGAACAGCAAACTTCAATCTTACGCATAATCGAATACTCTTCTTTGGTGCGAAATTAGTAAAAATATACAAATAACAAAGGTCTGGACGCCCATTATCTCGCCCAGACCCTCTCTATCGTTGTCTTGTTAGGTTGTTTGCGTTACTCTATACGCTCCAGATTGCACATCAGCAGGTTGCCGTCATTGTCGCGCAGGTGCATACCATTTCCCTCGCAGTAGCGGAACATATCGCAGTCGGCACACTTGCCCGTACGCATCCATTCGCGGTTGCGGAACTTCTCGAAACGGTTGTTCCACACATCCCAAAAGTCGTCTTCGTAGATGTTGCCCTGATGGTAGTCGCTACGCACGCTTGTGCAGGCCGATATCGTGCCGTCAATCAATACTGACGCTACATTTATGCCCGCATTGCAGGTGAAGAATGATTTTCTTACTTCTCCCTCGTAGTTGCCGAGGAATCCCTCGCAGGCGTGGTCCAATGTGATGCGCGTCTCCTCCTTGCGGTTACGCTTGATGAAGTCGAGCAACTCGCGATACTCCTCGCGCGAGAGTTGCAGCATTGGGTCTTCGGCGGCACGACCAACGGGGAAGATGGGGAACAGACGCCACTGCTTCACGCCGAGGCTTATCAGCAACTCCTTCAACTCTTCCAACTGTTTCAGGTTGCGCTTGTTTACGCAGGTCACCACATCGAAGACAAAGTCTGGCTGCTGGCCCATCAACTTGATGGCTCCTACGGCATTATCGAAGCTGTGCGCGTTGCCACGCATATAGTTGTGATCGTCGCCTATGCCGTCAAGACTCACCGTTGCGGTGTGCAGTCCCGCCGCTAATAGCGAGCGGAATCGTTGCGGTGTCATAGCCAGACCGTTGGTCACCATTCCCCACGGGAACCCCATTTCGTATATGGCACGGCCGCACTTCTCCAGGTCACGGCGCATCAAAGGCTCTCCGCCCGTGATGATTACAAAAACCTTGTTTGGATTGGTGTTAGCCTTGATATTCTCGAGTACGCGCAGGAAATCCTCCAACGGCATATCTGCCTTGCACGAGTCGGTGTGGCAGTCGCTTCCGCAGTGACGACAATTTAGGTTGCAACGCAATGTGCACTCCCACATCAACTGCGAGAGTTTGTGCTCTTTGCGATTCTTTATTCTCAGTTGTCGCCAAGCCTCCAACGCAATGCGTCGGCGCAGTGATAGTGAATGGCTACTCATTGGCTACTACTCTTCGGTCTCTTCGTTTCCCTCCTCCTCGGCGGGTGCTTCGGGCTCTGTTGTATCCTCGACGGGCTTTTTCTTCAATCTAATCTCGTCGTACAAATCAAATTTGCCGCTGTACCAGTCTCCATCACCCTCTTCTACTTGATTGCGAGTCATACCCCAGGCTCTTATGCTCTTCTCCTCGAAGTCGCCATAGTTCTCTTCGCCATCAATATCAATGAATTTGATTTCGGTGATATAAATATCTTCGGAGTCGAAGTAATCAGTCTCGAACTTGCCGTCTTTGTCGGTCTCCATTACCAATACATCCTGCATAATGCCACCTTTTCTTGCTTGGAAAACGACATTTATACCAGGTATGGGTTTGTACTTTTCATTCTTTACAACTCCAGAAATCTTGTAGTCACAAGTCGGAGTGCCGTATGCAAAATAGATATCGTCGGGCTCGGCGTCTTTGCATGATGAAAATCCCATAGCAACCATCACTATGGAACAGAGCCACTTCAAAAGGTTGAAATTAGTTGTTTTCATAAGCAATAAGGTTTTTAAGTTGCTGATTTTTTAGATGATTGTATCGGCGTACTTACACTGTACAATTACCCGTCTCAAAGTTAAGAAAAGTTATGCGTTTTGCAAAATAAATCGCGTGGAAATTTTTATGAACGAGCGGATTTTATTCAAACGAATTAAAAACAACCCTAAAATATTATGAAAATTTCAAAAAAAGTTGGCGTGTTTGCCCTCTTGCTCCGCCCATAAATCTGCTGGCCGATGCGGTTGTTGTGCCCCTCTTATCGGGTGTTTTGGTGCGCGCTTGGCGAGATAAAAATGAGCAAAAAAGATAAAAATAACTGTATATTTTTGGTCGATTCGATTTTGTTTTCTACATTTGCACCGCTCAAAGAGATGTTTGCTGTTGTAGCTCAGTGGTAGAGCACTTCCTTGGTAAGGAAGAGGTCGTGAGTTCAAGCCTCATCAACAGCTCAAATTAAGGAAGAGAAAAATCTCTTCCTTTTTTGTTTTATATATCCCTTCGTATCAGGATGCTATGTCTATTATTTATAGCTCGCGATATGCTCAAAAGTGCAGTTGTAGAGTAAATCGACTTTCCCATTTTATACGCACTTTTTGTCACCCCACCGAGTAAAATAGAGTAAATATAAGAGTAAATGCAGAGTAAATAGACTAAATCTATGGCTACCTTTAACTATGTAAAAATATAACTAGTGTCTATTGTAAAGCCATAACACCACCGGCAGTACATAAAGGTAGTAACGAAGTTTGGGATATATGGGATGCATTTAAGAATACTTCATTAAATAAGATTTATGTTCCCGCAGAATATGTCCATTTATATATGAGTGCTGATGGATGGAAAGATTATGTAAATTGCATCGTTGCAGATACAGAAGAAAATAAACTTCCATAGGCATCTTAAAAGATATTTTGAATTCAGAAAACTGTAAAGTAATCAAGTAAAAGCAACAAAAAATATGGGCGAGAAACTTAGTTTTCTCGCCCATATTTTAGATACCCAAATTATCCATACTCTTGTTTATTTATACGCCCAGAGGATGATGGAGTGCTCTTGTTGGAGGATGGTGTCGATGATGTGCATTGCGTGGGTGGAGAGTACGGGGCAGCCCCAGCTGCCAGCGGTGGGTAGTGGCCAGAGGGGGTGCATAGGGGTGTGTTCCCAGCCGTGGAGTACGACGCATCTCGGTCGCAATGCAGAGTTGGTGGTATCGAGGCCGTCGAGCCTATAGGCTATACCGTAGCGGCCTACGTAGCGCTCGGCGATGAGTGCGTGGCCCACGGATGAAAGGTGTGAATCGGGCTCATTTGATACGGTGGCGTAGGCGCTTCGTTTTAGACTGCGCTTGCTACCACTGCCGTGTGAGGCGACAAAGGCATATTCGGCTCTATCTTGCTCGAAGTTCCACACGACAAAGCGTCTGCGACCCGAGTGCAGTGACAGGTCCCACAGCACTCCAATCTTCTGATTGTAGCCGTGCTTGCGGCAATAATCTTGCAACAGTGCGGCGTGTTGGCGGAAACGCTCTATCTTCATTACTTCAGTTCGCTAATGAGTTTTTCGGCCAGTGCGGGCATACCTTCGGCGGCGCGAGATTTGATGTGTGTCAGCGGGTTGCGTATCATTGCCGTGTCGGGGTTGCCTGGATCTACGAGATATATGGGTATCTCAGGGCGGGCATAGCGCACCAACATAGCGGCGGGATAGACTGCCAGCGATGTGCCCACCACAATCATCACATCGGCCGTAGCTGCGATGTGTGTCGCGGCATCGAACATCGGCACCGACTCGCCAAAAAACACGATATGTGGGCGCAACAAAGCGCCATCTTCAGCTCGTGCATCCAACGGTTGCTCCCACTCCTCGATGGGGACAATCAGTTCGGGGTTACGCTCGCTACGCAGTTTCATCAGTTCGCCGTGCAGATGTGTTACGCGTGTCGAACCCGCTCGTTCGTGCAGGTTATCGACATTTTGCGTTACCACCTCCACATCGAAGTGTTGCTCCAACTCTGCAATGGCGCGATGTGCCGCATTGGGTTCAACAGATAGCAACTCGCGGCGGCGGATATTATAGAACTCTATCACCAACTCACGGTTGCGAGCCAACGCTTCGGGCGTGCATACATCCTCGATACGATAATTTGCCCACAATCCGTCGGCATCGCGGAATGTGGAGATGCCGCTGTCGGCACTAACGCCTGCGCCAGTGAATACAACTATCTTTGTCATAGACTAATAACCTAAACTTCTTTTACGCTTGGCTCGCAACTCTCGTTGGAGTTTAATCTCTTTATACATCATAATTTCTCGACGCAGACGCCACACAGAATAGATACAATAGATCAAAGGCAAGATTGTCAGTGCCGCCATTATCGCAAAATCGGCGGTGTCGAGATTGGGTCTGTTTTTATTTATAACCAACTCCTTGAACACAATGCTTGAAAACAGCAGAGTGAATCCGCCGAGAATTATGGCCAAATCTCTATATCGTTTGCGAGGCAACTGGTTGTCGATTGCGCTGTAGGTCCATCCCGATATGATAAAGAAAATGACCTTATACCACATTGGATCATCCTTGATAAATAGTTTTGCAATCAATATATAGACAGCCATTACAACAAGGAAGCTAACCAACGGATAGCGCTTGATGATGCGTGGGTTCCATACCGTTTTACCTATTCTTACGACTCTAAATCCCATAAAACTAACATCTAACAGATTTTTCTAATTGATTATTTCTCTCGCCAGGTCTTGAATTTATATCGCGCGAAGGCGCAGACAAGACCTATCACCGAGAATACGGCCAATATGATCAAGCGAGTTCCATTGTCTATCTCCAGTGCTTCTCCCTTGCATTTCTTTACAACCACGACCAGCAGAGAACCCAATGCACCTCCTACGAGCAGAGCCAATGAACCCTTTTGCCACATTCTCCAGAAGTGGCGTTCGCCCTTGCGCCAAGACTCGATGTTGTGCAAGATAAACAATAACAGGGTCATCGGGAAGATTATCCACATCAACACTTTGTTGAGCATAGTGAGGCCAGGGCCCTGAGCCCACAAAGCATCGGAGCTTCGCTGAATTCTATCTATAAGTAGCTGTGCGGCCATCAGAATCAGCCACACGGTCTGAAACCACTTTTTCTTAAACTCTCCCATGGTTCTACATTCTGATTAATTTGCAAACCCACATTGCAGCGCTTGCTGCAAACATTACGATTACGCTTATCATACATCACTCCTTTCCCTCAGTTGTCTCCTCGCTGTGTACTGCTTCGCTCTTGACCTTCTTCAGACGGCCACTGCGTCGCAGGGCATCTGCAATAATCCATTGCAGTTGCCCATTGATGCTGCGGAACTCATCCTCGGCCCACCGCTCCAATGCATCCATCGTTGCGGCGTCCACGCGCAGAACAAAACTTTTATTTTCGTTTTTCTTTGCCATTATGCAATATTAATGGTGCATTGTACCTGCATTAACTACGGGCTGTGCTGACTCGTCAGCGCACAACACTACCAGCATATTTGTAACCATTGCCGCCTTGCGCTCGTCGTCAAGCTCAACAACCTCGTCTGTAGAGAGCTTATCCAGAGCCATCTTAACCATAGAAACAGCACCCTCAACAATCTTCTCGCGGGCAGCAATGATAGCATCGGCCTGCTGGCGACGCAACATCACGGCTGCAATCTCGGGTGCATAAGCAAGGTAGTTGATACGAGCCTCAACAACCTCGATACCTGCAATAGCCAGGCGCTCGGCCAGACGCTCCTCCAAAACATTGTTCACCTCGTCGCTACTGCTACGCAATGTAGTCTCCTCCTCGTCGTTTGAAGTGTTATTGTCATAAGCGTAGCATCCTGCCACCTGACGCAGAGCGGCGTCGCTCTGAACAGACACGAAGTTCTCCAACATACGCATACGACTGCTCTGTGTAACCATTCCTGTGCTGTCGGCAGTGGCGTCGATATCGAATACCGAGCGGTAGATCTCGTCACGCTTGAGTTTCCATACCAATACCAGACCAATCATAATGGGGTTACCGCTCTTGTCATTTACCTTGATAGGCTCGGCATTGAGGTTGCGCGCACGCAGTGAGATGTTCTTTGCTGACATCAAGAAGTTCACCCACCAGAAACCAGTGTTATAGAACGAACCGCAGTACTTACCGAAGAATGTCAGTACGCGAGCCTCGTTAGGCTCCAGCAGCATAAAGCCCTTGCAAGCGATAAGCGACAGAATCAGCAATACGATGCCGCCAACAAGCATTACGGTGCCTACGGTAGTAGTTCCTGCGTCAAGCATATTAACGCCCTTTACGATCATCACAACAGATGCTGCCACGAGGGCAATAATGAGAATCAATGCTACAAAACCATTGACTTTCCAACCTGAGTACTCAAAATTCTTGTTTTCCATAAGGTAAATAGTATTAAGTTTTACATTAGTTATTTTTCGGCTTTTAATCTGATATTATTTTGATATCACAAAGATATACATAAAAATTCCAAACCTGCAACATTCGCAAAACTTTTTTTTACATTTTTCGTCTAAAAAGTTATTTTTCGGCTGAAAAGCGGTAATTTTACGCAACAAAACATTTTAACTATGAAAAAGATCTCTACACTACTATTTACAGCACTGCTATTCTGTATGGCATCGTGCAGCGAACCTACACATGTTCGCGTGATGAGTTACAATGTCCGCAACTGCAAGGGTTTGGACAACAAACTCGACTATGATCGTATAGCTAATGTCATCAAGTCTGCCGACTGCGAGGCTATAGCCATTCAGGAGTTGGATAGTATGACAGCTCGTTTTGAGGGTCAGGATATGCTGAAGAATTTGGCAGACCTTACTGGCATGTATCCCACATTCGCTGGCTCGATTGATTATATGGGTGGTAAGTATGGTATAGGTATGCTTACTAAGGAGAAGCCGTTGTCTTTCCGCCGTGTGGCGTTGCCTTGTCGTTCGGAACCTCGCTCATTGCTGATTGTTGAGTTGGAGGATTACTACTACTGCTGTACTCACCTCTCGTTGCATGCCGAGGATCGTTTGACATCTGTAGGCATCATTGCTGACGAGTTGTCGAAGCTCGACAAGCCCGTAATGATTGCAGGCGACTTCAACGCCGAGCCAGAAGAGGAGTCAATGAAGGTTATGGCAGAGGATTTTGTTATATTCAAAAAGGATGTAACACCTTCGTACACCTTCCCTGCCGATAAGCCTGAGATTGAGATTGACTACATCTGCCTGCTCAAGAGCGACAAGGTGGCTAAGTTCGAGGTATTAGAGCACTCGATTACCGATGCGCCCATAGAGTCAGACCACCGTCCTATCGTAGCTGAGGTAAAGATTAATTAGTAACAAGACCGATTTATGAAGGCCATATACTCAATCTTTGCAACATTGTGCGTCGTAACACTGATGGCTGGCGGAAATCGTAACGGCGGCCAGGCATCTATTGCGCCCAAACCTAAGGGTGTTGTACGCCTTATGACCTACAATGTAGGGGCAATATGTAAGTTTCACGACAAAGATTTTACGGCTAAGGATAATGTAGAGCTATTGGCTAACATAATTAAGGAGTTGCAGCCCGACGCAGTAGCTATCCAGGAGCTCGACAGTTGTAATACTCGTAATGATTACTTCCAATTGCAGGCAATCGCAGAGTTGTGCAACCCCAAGTGGAGCTATTTCTATGGCCCAGCAATTGAGTATAAGGGCGGAAAATATGGAACGGGCGTAGTGAGCAGAAATAAGAAAGTTCTCAAGACGCTTTATATTCCCATTCCCGTCAATGAGAAGAGCGAACCGCGCGTATTGACTATAGTTGAATATAAGGACTATGTCGTGGCCTGCACCCACCTAAATGGTGGACAACCTGCACAGGTTGAGTATCTTAATGCCCAAATCAAGAGGTTGTATGGCAACTCAACAAAGCCAGTATTCTTGGGAGGAGATATGAATGCTTTTCCCGAAAGCCCTATGATGGATGAGTTTCGCAAGGAGTGGACTGTAATTTCTCTCACAGCTAAGGGCACCTCGGTAAAGTCACCCAATAAGCTCTGCATCGACTACATCCTACAGCTTAACAACGCAGCCGTACCTGCCAAAGTCGTAGGCTCCGATGTTGTAAAGGAGGTTTACTCTGGCAATGTAAAAAAGGCATCTGACCACTATGCAGTCTATGTGGATGTGGAGTTGTAACAGATTAATCGGTTGATTCAAAAGGATACGCAGTCCGATATGACATACCAGCATATCGGGCTGCTTTTGGTAAAAAGCATCTCAAAAACTTGTATAAGACGAAAAAGTTACATATCTTTGCCGCACGAAATCGTAAAATTGTACGATATGCGCCCTCCGCACTGGTTGTGAGCAGTTGCAATGCAGTTGTCAGGAGGCTACGCAAAACTCGGGATGTAGCGCAGTCCGGTTAGCGCACCTGCTTTGGGAGCAGGGGGTCCCAGGTTCGAATCCTGGTATCCCGACAATGAGCCGCCTCGGCTCACTTTTTTATTGGGCATCGGGATGTAGCGCAGTCCGGTTAGCGCGCCAGCTTCGGGAGTTGGAGGTCACAGGTTCGAATCCTGTTATCCCGACAGATGCAAACAGAGCAGAACTGAAGAGTTCTGCTCTGTTTTTTTTGTTATGATTCTCGTTTGTGAGGGGTAGATATTTTGTTTTACTCTACATACAATACCAAGCCTTTGAGGTATTCGCCTTCGGGGTGGTAGATGTTGATGGGGTGGTCGGCGGGCTGGGTGAGCTGGTGCAGGATGCGTACCTTGCGGCCGGCGATGGCGGCAGCCGAGAATACGGTGGTGCGGAACAGCTCCTTGCTTACAGCCTGCGAGCAAGAGAAGGTGAACAGGATACCGCCACTCTTGATTTGAGAGAGTGCGCGGGCGTTGATTCGCTTATATCCCTGCATTGCGTTGCCCAACACTTTGTGGTGCTTGGCGAATGCGGGCGGGTCGAGGATTATCAAGTCGTACTTGTTGCCAATCTGCTTGATATACTCTACGGCGTCGGCAGCTACGGCCTTGTGGGGAATGGTGTCGCCGAAGTTGAGGCGCATATTTTCGTCGGCCAACTTCACGGCACGCTCTGAAGCGTCCACCGAGCATACCTCTACGGCGCCACCTGCTGCGGCGTAAACAGAGAAACCTCCCGTGTAGCAGAATGTATTGAGTACGGTGCGTCCCTTCGAGTAGTGCTTAACCAACTCGCGGTTGTAGCGCTGGTCGAGGAAGAAACCTGTCTTCTGGCCCTCCTCCCAATTTACGAGGAACTGCTGGCCGTTCTCCTTAACGATGTGTGTCTTGTGGTCAGAGTGTCCCCAGATGTAGCCATCAACGGCATTTAGTCCTGCCTTGAAGGGTACGGTCTGTGAGCTCTTGTCGTAGATTGATGTCAGCTTGTCGCCATACACCGTGCGCAGAGCCTCGGCAATAGCCATACGCGAGAGGTACATACCCACAGAGTGGCACTGTACTACGGCTGTTGTGCCATAGATATCCACCACCAAGCCAGGCAGTGAGTCGCCCTCGCCGTGAATGAGGCGGTAGCAGGTTGTGTCGGCGTTGTCTGTGAGGTCCAGTGTGCGGCGTACATCGTAAGCAACGGCAACCTTGTGGTTCCACCACTGCTGGTCGATAGGCTCATCCTCGAAGGTGAGGACTCTGACCGCAATGGAGCCTATCTGGTAGTGGCCGCGTGCGATGAAATCACCCTGTTTGGTGAATACATCAACCAACTCGCCCTCCTTAATCTCCTTTGCATTGCACTTGATGCGCTCTATTGCTCCCGAGAAAATCCACGGGTGACGGCGCAGGAGTGACTCCTCCTTGCCTCGTCGAAGATATATCTGTGTCTGTGTCATATCTCTTTTTTGATTTTTCTTTTTCTTCTTACTCGGGCCTTGGCCTTCGGTTTTGTCTCTGTTGCTGTTTCCGCTGCGGGTTGCTTTGCCGGCTGTTTTGCCATTGGCTTGGCAGTCGGTTTTTGTGTGCGCTTCGGTGTTGGCTTTGCGGGCTGCACAACCATCTGCTCCAGTGGCTGTAGCTTTGTTAAAGGCTCGGTCTCGATTAACTTCTCGTAAATCTTTATGCAGACCCAAGCATCTGTAGCCGCATACATCTGCTGTTGCGGAGTCAGCTTTCCTGCCTCCCAGTTGCTCAGACGCTGTGCCTTCGAGACTCGCTGTCCCAACACTATCGCCGAGAGTTTACGCAGGCTCTTCTCCTCGATGCCCCAGTTGATGGCTATGTGTTGGAGGTCCAGAAAACCGCGCTCTGTAAAGTGTCTCAAGGCGTGCAGTGAGCGGATGTCGCCAGCCACATCGGCGCCAATCTTTATTATGGCGGGGTTGCTCAGTATCTTCAGTATTGCGTTGTGCAGTCGTGTGCGACAGAGTCGTATCAGATAGCATCGCTTGTGTGTAGATAGCTGTAGCAGAGCCACTTTGTTTGTTACGCCAGCCTTGAACGAGGGTCGGGTTTCGGTGTCGAATCCAATGATGCGCTGAGTTGACAGGTCACGGCACATATCCTTCACCTGCTCGTCACGCTCCACGACGATAATCTCGCCATCGAAGCGGGCCGATGCAAGCTCTGCCGTCTGCTCATTGCTTATTGTTGCTTGAAACTCCATACCCTAAATTAATTGAGGACGCAAAGTTACTCAATTATTATCAGTTTCCCACCACTCTCGGCAGATATTTTACCCTCTTCTTTCAACTTGTCTATTGCCGATGCCACCATTTGTGGGTCGGCTTTCACCTCGCGGCACACTTCGCGGGCTGTGAGAGGTGCCTCTTTCAGTGCCTTGATGATGGTGTCGCAGAGTTGCTCGGTGTCGCCTTTCGCGCGACGGCGGCGGGCCAGACATACATCACACACTCCGCACGGCTTGGCCTGCTCGTCGCCGAAGTAGTGCTGGATGATTACGCTACGGCACTCCTCTTCGTTTGCGGCGTAGTGTATCATATTCTCAAATCGCTCGGCCATAAGCTGTTTGCGGTGCAGATATGTCTCGGGCGAGATGTATACATCCTTGGTCGGCAGTCGCTCCTCGTCAAAGAAAATCATAGGCGAGCGGTTGGATGGTATATAGCGGATTATCCTCATCTGCCACATACGCTTCAGCGACTCCTTTACGCGCTCGACTGTGTAGCCACTCGAGGCGGCTATGTCGCGCTCGTTTATCGACTTGAACTCCGTGAAAACACCGTTGTACATTCGCAGTATGGTGCGGATGATATGGTCCAAATCGCGGCGGTCGATGCGTATCTTGTAGAGGTCGTCACGGCTCACACAGAACATCAACTTTGCGGGGTTCTCCAACTCCTCGGTAAGTGTCATATAACCATTCTGTTGTAGTAGCTTGAGTGCCGACTTTACCTTGCCGATGTAGATATGTTCGCGAGTGCAAAATTCGTGAATATTGAATATGAACGACGAGTATAACGCATCACCAATGGGGACTTGTAGATAACTACAAATCTTCTCGTAGATACTCTTTATATCCTCTATTGGCGGGAACTCCTGCTCGAAGTGTCTTTCGATTCTCGATTTGTCATCTGATGCCACCAACAATACGGCGTAGCTACGCTTGCCGTCACGGCCTGCGCGTCCCGCCTCCTGGTAGTAACTCTCGAGTGAATCACACATCGAGTAGTGTACCACAAACCTTACATCGGCTTTGTCGATACCCATTCCGAATGCGTTGGTAGCCACCATTATACGCTTCTTGCCCGATGTCCACTCCTCTTGACGCATCGTGCGCTCGGTGTAGGGTAGTCCTGCGTGGTAGTACGATGCCGAAATGCCAATTTCGTGTAGCGATTCGGCCAGCTGTTCGCAACCTTCGCGTGAACGCATATAGACGATTCCTGACCCCTCGACATTGTTTATAATGCGCAGCAACTGCTCGTTTTTGTCGTCGGTGTGTCTGACGGCCAACGAGAGGTTTTCGCGGGCAAAACTACTGCGTATGATGTTAGGTTGCTCGAAGGCGAGCTGTCGCATTATGTCATCGGCAACGAGCTGTGTGGCCGATGCCGTGAGCGCCAGAATGGGTACATCGGGGAGGAGTTTTCTCACCTCCTTGATGCGCAGATAGGCGGGTCGGAAGTCGTAGCCCCACTGCGAGATGCAGTGTGCCTCATCGACTGCTAACAGGCTGACATTCATACGCTGAACTCTCAGTCGGAAGGCCTCGGTTGCCAGACGCTCGGGTGCGATATAGAGGAATTTCATATCGCCATAGACGCAGTTGTCTAACGCAATGTCAATTTGCGAATATGACAATCCCGAATGTATGGCCGTGGCGGCGATGCCCATACTCCTCAGACGGTCCACCTGGTCCTTCATCAGCGCAATAAGTGGCGTGATGACAATACACAATCCGTCGGAGGCGAGTGCCGGTACCTGATAGGTCAGCGACTTGCCTCCGCCCGTAGGCATCAGAGCCAAAGTGTCACGGCGTGCCATCACCGAATCGATAATAGGTCTCTGCCCGGGGCGAAAATCGCTATAGCCCCAGTATTTGCGCAGAACGGCCGTTGTCGGGTCGGTTTGGTTTATGTTGCTTGGAGTGTTCATCTCTGCAAAAATAGGTAAAAAACCACTCATTTGTAATTTTTTTCGTATATTTGTACGCTAAATGTTATTATTCAAAGCGATATGAGGATAAAATCTGACTATAAAGTCCGCCAAATAGCGGACGAGAATGTGGTGATTATGCAGGGTATTGCTGGTGCCGATATGACGCAGATTATTACCCTCAACGATAGTGCGCTGCTGCTGTGGAACAGCCTGCAGGGTATCGATTTCACCATCGAGGATGCGGTGTATGTGCTGTGTGCCAACTACGATGTCGAGCCTGGTGTGGCTTTGGGCGATGTGAAGAGTTGGGTTGCGCGTCTGCAGGAGTGCAACTTGGTGGAGTAGTTAGCCGTGGGGTAGTTTATGCCGATTTGGCGCTAATGTCGCTACTCGAAAATGAAATTTTAACGAAAAAATGAATAGAGGATACAGATTTTTGATGGCCGTTATGATGCTTGCGCTCTACGCTGTAGTGTCGCTGGTGTCGGATGTGGTGTCGCTCACCTGCGACTGCCATCACTCGCTCTGTGTCCACTCCTTGGAGCATACTCCTTCGCATAACCACTGCGATTGTGGCGGCGGATGCGAACACGAGAGCGTTGCTATGTCGTGTCAGGGTTGCGCCCCGCAGTTCAACTGCCAAGGTTGTTGCTGTAACCATAGCCACTCTACCGATATCCTGCTCTACACCCAGCCGCGTGGTGCCGAGGATGATGCCTTGATGCGCTATGCTCTGTCGTTGGTGCAGGCGGTGCCGCTATCTGACACTTACGAAATAAATATCGAGGGTGATTCATCGCCTTCGTTTAATGGATATCTTCTGCCTCCACTCTTGGCGGCGCATAAGGTGGGCATAGGCCTTCGAGCCCCGCCCTCATTGGTATAGTTGCTGTTGTGGGGTGGAGGATTAGCCCCGAGAGTTAATTGTATCAATGTTTGAAAAAGAGAGATGAAAATCAAGAATATTTTATTAGCAGTTTTATTTATCGTTCTGGGCCGCAGTGCGTTTGCTCAGAATGTTAGCGGTGTTGTCGTTGCATCTGACAACAACGAGCCCCTGATTGGTGCAGCCATCTATTGGCTTAATACCACCGTGGGCGCAAGCAGTAATGTCGATGGCGCATACTCGCTGCATCGTGTTAAGGGTTATGATACGCTGGTAGCCACCTATGTAGGCTATCGCGCCGACACGATTAAGGTGGCCGAGGGCGTCAGCAAGATTGACTTTACACTCAAACCCGACACCGAGTTGGAGGAGGTCGTGGTTGAGGGTGGCCTTGGCAACTATGTCAAGCGCGACGGAGTGCTTAAAGGCGAGACTATCTCGTTTGCGGGTCTCTGCAAGATGGCTTGTTGTAACCTGGCCGAGAGTTTCGAGAATTCGGCATCGGTGACCGTGGGTTATAGCGATGCTATCTCTGGTGCGCGCCAAATCAAGATGTTGGGTCTGACGGGTACTTACACTCAGATTTTGGACGAGAATCGCCCTGTGATGCGAGGCTTGAGTTCTCCCTATGGCCTTAACTATACGCCTGGTATGTGGCTCAACTCTATCCAGGTGTCGAAGGGTGTGTCGTCGGTAACGGCTGGCCACGAGGCTATTACGGGTCAGATTAATCTCGAGCATCGTAAGCCTACTGACGAGGAACGCTTGTTCGTGAACCTCTACTTCGACAGCGAGATGCGTCCCGAGATAAACCTTTCGTCGGCTATTCCATTGACTGCTGACAAGCGCCTCTCTACGGTTATCCTTGCTCACGGCTCGATGGATACGCAGTCGCACGACCGCAATGGTGACGGCTTTCGCGATTTGCCCGAGAGCAACCAGATTAACATTGCCAACAAGTGGTTGTGGCAGACTGTTGGCGGTGCGCAGATACGCTGGGGCTGGAAGTATGTGGACGAGAATCGTTTGGGTGGTCAGAAAGGCTATAAGGAGTCTATGCGTGACGATATGGAGCAAAGCCTATCGCTCTACGGTTCGCATATGGACAATAGCAATGTGAACGCCTATTTGAAGGTTGGTACACCCGTTGGTGCTGCTGTTTATGATGAAGAGGAGGATAGCGAGTTGCGCTCGAATATCGCTTTTGTAGCCGATTACAGCCACTTCAAGGAGGACGCTTACTTCGGTCTTAACAGATTGGATGCTTACGACCACGCTTGGTGGTTCAATTTTATGTATGCTCACTACTTCACGCCTCGCTCGTCGATGATCATCGGAGCGTCGGCGTCGCTTACCAATAGTAACGAGAGTCTGCTCAATAGCGTGGTGGGAGGTAGCCTTATCGATGGTGGCGTTTATCGACGCTTTGACTATCAGACCGACAATCGTATGCGCTATGTCGAGCCAGGCGTATATGCAGAGTATACCTATGCCGCCAAGGATAAGTTCTCGTTGGTGTTGGGTCTGCGTGGTGATTGGCTGGGTGCTAAAAACTCGGCCGTTGTTGCTGACGATGCCATCTCGGCACACTATCAGCCCAAGGAGTACTTCGCACTCACTCCTCGCTCACACATCCGCTGGGATGTGACGCCCTCTACCGTGTTGCGTGCCTCGGCTGGTTTGGGTTACCGCCGTGCAAGTATCCTTACCGACAATGTTTGGATGCTGGCTACAGGTCGTACTATCGCCACTGACAATCTCAACGACGATGTAGAGAAGGCACTCACCGCAGGCGGTAGCATTACACAATATATCAAGTTGGGTGGTTATGAGGATGCCACTTTGAGCTTCGATTACTTCCGTACACAACTCTATAACACCGTTTTGGCTGACCAGGAGTTTGGTGGTGAGATGTCTAATAAAATATTGATTTATAATACCAACGGCCGCTCGTTCACCGACACCTATCAGGTCGATTTCCAGTGGACGGCAGTCAAGGGTCTCGATATCTTCGCCACTTATCGCTATACAAACGCCAAGGTGAGTTTGTTGCGTGATGGTATCAGCCATCTTGTCGAGCGTCCGCTCACCAGCCGCTATAAGACGCTGCTCAACATCCAGTATGCTACTGCGTTCCGCCGTTGGGTGTTCGATGTTACGGCACAATATAATGGCCCGATGCGTCGCCCGTCGCTCGATGGTGACATTACTCGTTCCGAGCTTTCGCCCGCCTATCCGATGTTCTATGCGCAGGTGAGTCACAAGATTCGTGACTTGGAGATCTATGTCGGTTGCGAGAATATCGCCGACTATATGCAGCAGGATCCTATTCTGAATACCGCTAATCCCTTCTCGCCCGCCTTCAACTCGTCGAGCGTGTGGGGCCCGCTGATGGGACGCAAGTTCTACATTGGTTTGCGCTATAACCTCTATTGATCTTGCTCGGTGGGGTAGTGCCCCGAGGCGAGGAAGTGAATGAAAATTAAAAACTTAAAACTATAAAATATTATGAAAAAGATTGTTTTGTTCTGCCTTTTGGCCGTTCTCGGCTTTGGCATCAACGAGGCCTCTGCACAGAAGCAGGCTGCAGCGGTTAAGACCACCGTATTCTTGACCGATATCGACTGTGAGGGTTGCGCTAAGAAGATTACTAATAGCATTCCCTTTCAGAAGGGTGTAAAGGATGTTAAGGTGGATGTCCCTACAAAGTTGGTAACCGTAACTTACGACAGCTCAAAGACCAACGATGCTGCTCTGCTCAAGGCATTCCAGAAGGTTAAGGTAAAGGCTGAGGTTGCTCCCAAGAAGAAGTAATGGCCGAAGGCTAAATATTATCCGAGGGGCGGGCATAGCGCCGTAGCCCCTCATTTTTTTTGAAAACTAACAACTTGAAAATATGAAGAGAATATTCAACCTGTTCCTGCTTTGTGTGTTGGCTCTGACTGCTGTTTCGTGCCAGCCCAACCGTTTGCGTATTATGAGTTATAATATTCGCATCGGTATCGGTATGGATAATAAGACTGACTTGCAGCGTGCTGCCGATGTTATCAATCGCGTCAAGCCCGACTTTGTGGGTCTGCAGGAGGTGGATAGCATTGCTGAGCGCTCATATTGGGTAGATCAGGCCAAGGCGTTGGGCGAGATGACGGGTATGCACTATATCTTTGCACCCGCTCTGGAGCGTTCAAAGGGACTCTATGGTATTGCGGCGCTGGTTAAGGAGAAGCCCATTTCATACCGCAATATCGGCTTGCCAGGCAAGGAGGAGTTGCGTACATTCCTTGTGCTGGAGTATGAGGATTACTTGTTGTGTAATACTCACTTCTCGCTCGTTGCAGAGTCGCGTAAGGAGTCTGTGGAGATTATTCGCCGAGTGATTGCCGAGTACAATAAACCCGCTATCATTACCGGCGATTTCAATATGTATCCCACTTCGGAGGAGTACCACAAGATGGACGAGATGTGGATGCCCCTCTCGGATACTACTCGCTTTACATTCCCCGCCGATGGAGCTTCGTGCACTATTGACTACATTTGGGGTCGCGAGGGCTACAAATACAAGGTCTTGAACTACGAGGTCATCGACGAGCCTATGGCCTCTGACCACCTGCCTTTGTATATCGACGTGGAGTTTTAAGTAGTTGTACATAATATAACGAATGGGGTTGTCCGACTCACACTTGTTGGACAACCCCTTCTGTTTTTACTTCTCCTTTGCTTGCGACTTGAGTCGTATGCGTTGACGTATGTATGTATCAGCAAGGAGTAATCCCATAGTGGCCGCTCCCATTATGTACCACATTCTGTAATTTGACAGATTTTCGATAAACGACACCTTGGGCCAATGCCAATCAATTTTAGGACTCAACGAAGAATCATTCAGTGGCGCACTCTCCTTCGTAAAGTCAAAAATCGAAAAGTCGAGCGTAGGGGCATAATGCATCCCCGCCCATACAAGTAGGGCGATGGTCGCTACAATGCCCGAAACAAAGAGCGCACTCTCCTGCAACTCTTCGCGTCGTTGTTGCTTCTCCAATCGGGCCATCATTCGTGCCTCGAATCCCGCAGGCAGAGGCTTCTGCTCCAACCGTTGTGCGGCTTGGCGTATGGCGTTATCTTGATTGTTGCTCATAATCGTTATTGGTTATCAATAGGTATAATTTCTTTCTTATTCTGTACATTCTGACCTTTGTTGTGCCCTCGCTCTGTCCCGTAATTTCGGCGCACTCGGCTAATGAACGCCCTTCGTAGTAGTGCAGTGTTACCAATGCCCTCTCTTGTGGCTCTAACTGTTCGATGGCGGCGGTCAGGGCTTCGATATTATGCTCCGAGTTGTCGCCCTCCATCTGCTCCAACTCTTGTTCTCCGACTGCAGCTAACTTCCTCTCGTCGAGTGAGATGTTGTTTTGTCGTTTTCGGCGTGTGTGCGATATGGCGGCGTTGTAGGCTATGCGGTAGAGCCACGTCGAGAAGGCGCTGCGCCCTGAAAACATAGGCAACTGTTTGTATACCTTCATCCACACATCCTGCGCCAACTCCTCGGCGTCGCAATCATCGCTCACGATGCGTACAACGAGCGTATAGACACCTTGCGAATAGTGTTTCATCAAGGTGCCGAATACGGCCATATTGCCGCGCGAAATCTCATCTAAAAGTTCCTTCTCGTTGTTTAGCATAGTTACCCTTTAGACGCAAAAGTAAGGGAAAGGTTACATTTGTAGGCGAAAAAATGTTGCAAAAATATTTTTCTAAAAAATCGTGTAACCTTTTGCTAAACTCTGCGTCTAATAGGGCAAAGGTCGCAAATTTGAGACAGAACAAAATGCAATTAAAAAGAATAAATATGTTTAACTTAATAAATTATTAGTGTTATGTTTGGAGATTTTGCAGTAGCAGCGGGTTTTATTGGCGTTGCATTCTTCGTTTACAAGTGGTTTGAGTTGTTGATTCTCAAAAAAGAGCGTATGAATATAATTCAGCGCCTTGAGGGGGAATCGCTGATAGAATATGCCAAACGAATACCCATTGGCTTGGGGCGTGGTAATACATTGGGCGCAGATGCTGTATACGCAGAGAAGATTCATCCCGTACAGCCGCAAGCAAAGGCGTTGCGTTGGGGTATGTTGATGCTCGGTATAGGATTGGGTGCCTTTATGGGTGTCTTTTTTAACTGTAATATCAATTTTCGAGATTTTGAAGGAATCTACAATGTTCATTATCTATTTGAACTTATCATTGGTGCTTGGATTATTTTAGGTGGTGGTTTAGGCTTGGTTTTGGCCTTTATTATCGAGCGCATAATGTATAAGAAAGAGGAGTAAAGAGTAATTATAATCTGAACTATTACAGAGTAAAAGCCGTTGTAGGGGTGTTCCTTGCAACGGCTTTATTGATTTGATATTGGACATTACTCCATCGGGAATACCCTTACATCGGTGATATCCTTTAGTTCGTTTTTCAGGCGCTCGATGTCGGTCTTTTCGTCCACCTCGCCGTAGTGGTAGGGGTAGAATATGCGTGGACGAATGGTCTTTATAACCTCTACAGCCTGGTCTACGGTCATTGTATAGGGTTGATTGACAGGCAAGAATGCAATGTCGATACCTTCGAGTGCGAGCATCTCCTCTGTCGGCTCTGTATCGCCAGCGATGTAGATGTTCAGCCCCTCAAAACGGACGATGTAACCATTATCCTCGCGAGCTTTGGGGTGAAAATCGGTGTGACCCTCCGAGGTGTTGTAGGCGGCCACGGCCTCGATGATGATGTTGCCGTCGAGTTGCGCCTTCATACCAGGAGTCATAACTATCGCTTCGCCGTCGAAAGCCTCGGCAGTGGTCTTGTCGCAGATGATGGCGCTGTCGCGCGATGTGATGTCATCGACGGCTGCGCGGTCGAAATGGTCATAGTGCGAGTGGCTAATCAACACCGCGTCGGCTTTGGGCAGGTGTGCATATTTTGCATACTGGCTGACGGGGTCGATATAGATGTGGTGCTGCTCGAATTCATCACCATACGATATGCTGAATGAGGCGTGCTTGAAGAATGTGAATTTCACGCTGTTACCATCTCCGTATGTTACCACATCGGTGGGGTAGTCGGGGGTGCGGCTTCCGCCGCCGAAAAGCGAAAAAAGTGACATTGTAAGTCTGTTTTTATGGTTCAACTTGTAGGCTGTGTTGGTAGCCGAAAGAACTTGCCTGTGGCTGCCCGTTGCCTCACACAAAGATATGCAAACAAATCGAGTTTTTCAAGCCACCCAACGATATTCTGCCGATAGTGAAAAACAATTTGAAAAAAGCCGCCCAAATTTTTGGGTGAGTAGCCAAAAATGAGTAAATTTGCGAGATGAATATTTTTTGATTAAAATCCAGATTATGCTATCAATTTTGTACTACATCTTTACCCTGTTGCAGGTGTCGTTTTTCTTTGTTTTGTCGATTATCGTATTGGCTGTAACCTACCCCTTCGATAAGAGTCGTCGTTGGGTGCACGAATGTTCTCGCTGGATATGCCGACTGCTCTTTGGCGTGCCGCCCCACATCAAGCGCACGATTGAGGGTCTGGAGAATATCGACCAGAACAAGCCCTATGTAATCGTTATGAACCACAACTCGGGTATCGATATATTCGCAGCCTACAAGATTCCGTTGAACTTCCGTTGGGTGTCGAAGCGTGAGGTCTTCCGCGTGCCGTTTATGGGCCCGCTGCTCACTATTCACGGTGATATCCCCATCGAGCGTGGCAATCCGTCAGAGGCTATGGCCAAGGTGCTCTCGCTCGGTAAGCTGTGGCTCAGCCGTGGCGCAAGTGTAGCAATCTTCCCCGAGGGTACACGCTCAAAGACAGGCGAGATTAACCGCTTCAAGATGGGAGCCTTCAACCTCGCAAAGGAGGCTGGTGTCGAGATTTTGCCCGTTGTAATGACCGGTACCAACACAATGTTCCGCAAGGGTGGAATGGTTAATTGGCGCAACCGCGTAGCCATCCGTGTGTTGAAGCCCATCAGCGTTGAGCAGGTTGCCGCAACCGAGGTTAAGGAGATGGCGCAGAGCGTACGCGAGAGTATGGTTGAGGCTTTGGCCGACTTGCGTGAGCAGGTAAAGAATGAGAAAAAATAGCCACATTTTCTGACAAGTGACAGAAATTGGCATTTTGCCGCAGTAATTTTGCGGCTAACGATGAGCAATTAAGCAGATATGGCAAATAATACGAAAAATAATCAAGCCACGGTGGCTTACGATGATGCCTCGATTAAGACCCTCTCGCCTCGCGAGCACTTGCGTCTTCGTCCGGGTATGTACATCGGTAAGTTGGGCGATGGCTCACAGTCGGACGATGGTATCTATGTGCTGATCAAGGAGACCGTAGATAACTCTATCGACGAGTTTATTATGGGCGCTGGCGACAAGGTCGAGATTACTATCGAGGACAATGTCGTGTCGGTGCGCGACTATGGTCGTGGTATTCCGTTGAAGTCGCTGTCGGCTGCCGTCAGCCAGATGAATACGGGTGGTAAGTACGACGGTGATGCCTTCCAGAAGACCGTAGGTCTGAATGGTGTGGGTGTTAAGGCCGTGAATATGCTCTCGAGCGAGTTTACAGCACGCTCGGTGCGTGACGGCGAGGCTCACACGGTAACATTCGCCAAGGGTCTTGAGGTGTCTGACCGCTGGGAGAGTGGTGTCGAGGAGCGCAACGGTACATTCATCAGCTTCCGTGTTGATGAGGAGATCTTCGGCAAGTACGCCTACAATATGGACTATGTCGAGCAGTTGGTGCGTAACTACACCTACCTTAATCTCGGCCTTAAGATTGTCCTCAACGGCCAGGAGTATGTGTCGAAGAATGGTCTTTTGGATTTGGTGAACGACAACCTCTCGGAGGAGCCCCTCTATCCGCCTATTTACCTTTCGGGTGACGATATCGATGTGGTTATCACTCACGGCGCAGGCTATGGCGAGAGCTACTACTCATTCGTCAATGGTCAGTACACACCCCAGGGCGGTACGCATCAGGCGGCTTTCCGTGCTTCGGTAGCCAAGGTTGTGAAGGAGTTCTTCAAGAAGGACTATGACCCGTCGGATGTTCGCACATCAATCATTGCTGCCATTTCGGTTAGAATGAACGACCCTGTATTTGAGTCGCAGACCAAGATTCGTCTCGGCTCAAAGGAGATTGCTCCAGGTGTGTCGATGCAGCAGTTTGTGGGTGACTTCCTGACAATGAACCTCGACAACTATCTGCATAAGCACCCCGAGACTGTGCAGGTATTGCAGAAGAAGATTAACGAGAACGAGAAGGCTCGCAAGGCTATCTCTGGCATACAGAAGAAGGCTCGCGAGACAGCCAAGAAGGTGGCGGTGAACAACCGTAAGTTGCGTGACTGCAAGGTACACCTCACCGATAGCAAGAACCCGCTGGCCGAGAAGACAATGATCTTCATCACCGAGGGTCTTTCGGCTATGGGTCCCATCACGCAGACGCGCGACGCTATGACGCAGGCCGTATTCTGTTTGCGTGGTAAGCCCAAGAACTGCTACGGACTCACCAAGAAACTCATCTACGAGAACGAGGAGTTCAACCTCTTGCAGGCGGCGCTCAACATCGAGGATGGTCTGGAGAATCTGCGTTTCAACAAGGTCATTATCGCAACAGATGCCGATGTCGATGGTATGCACATCCGCCTTTTGATGACGAGCTTCTTCCTGCAGTTCTACCCCGAGCTGATTCGTGCGGGACACCTCTACATCTTGCAGACTCCGCTGTTCCGTGTGCAGAATAAGAAGGAAAACTTCTACTGCTACACCGAGGAGGAGCGCCAGAAGGCTATCAAGAAGTGCGGTGCAACGGCCGAGATTACACGATTCAAGGGTTTGGGTGAGATCTCGCCCGAGGAGTTTAAGGATCTTATCGGCGAGAATATGCGTCTTGACAAGGTACGCCTCACCAAGGATGACCCCATCAACGACTTGCTGGAGTTCTATATGGGTGTCAATACCTTCGACCGCCAGAATTTTATTGTCAATAACCTTCGTATCGAGGAGGATATTGTGGATGATATAGCATAAGTTTACACAACAGATAAGAAATCTACCATAGATGGCAGAAGAGAAAGATATATTGGAATCGCAGGAGATTGAGTCGATGTCGGATGTCGTCGCAGACGCCGAGAACGACGAACTCAACTATGATGAGCAGTCTGCAGTCAGCAACAATAAGTTCAATCGCTTGTTCAGCGACGGAGGCAGTATGCGCAAACTTACGGGTATGTACCAGAACTGGTTTTTGGACTACGCCTCGTATGTTATTCTGGAGCGTGCCGTGCCGCACATTGACGATGGTCTGAAACCTGTACAGCGTCGTATCTTGCATACGATGAAGCGTCACTGTGCCGATGGTGTGCGTACCAAGGTGCAGAGCATTGTGGGTGATGTGATGAAGTACCACCCTCACGGTGATGCCTCTATCAAGGATGCGTTGGTACAGCTCGGACAGAAAGGTCTGCTGATTGATACACAGGGTAACTGGGGTAACATCCTCACGGGTGATGATGCCGCAGCGGGTCGTTATATCGAGGCCCGTCTGTCGAAGTTTGCTTTGGATGTGGTCTATAATAACAAGACCACCGAGTGGATGCGCTCGTACGATGGCCGTAACGATGAGCCCGTTACTCTGCCTGTTAAGTTCCCGTTGTTGTTGGCACAGGGTACCGAGGGTATTGCCGTGGGTTTGGCCTCAAAGATTTTGCCGCATAACTTCAACGAGCTTATCTCGGCAAGTATCGCTTACCTCAAGGGTGAGGATTTCCAGCTTCTGCCCGACTTCCCTACGGGAGGTTTAATGGATGCCAGCCGCTACAACGACGGTGTTAGAGGCGGTACTGTCAAGGTGCGTGCCCGCATCTCAAAGGTGGATAAGCGCACGCTTGTTATTACCGAGATTCCATACTCTACCACTTCCGAGTCTATCAAGGAGTCAATCATCAAGGCTAACGAGAAGGGTAAGATTAAGATTAAGAAGGTCGATGACCTTACGGCCGACAAGGTGGAGATTGTTATCCATGTGGCCAACGACGAGTCGAGCGACAAGACTATCGATGCTCTCTACGCATTTACTGCGTGTGAGGTGTCTATCTCGCCCAACTCTTGCGTTATTGTCGATGACAAGCCCTGCTTTATGGGTGTCAAGGATATCCTTCGCCATTCGGCTAATCGCACTCGCTCACTCTTTGGTCGCGAGTTGGAGATTCGTCTCTTCGAGCTTAACGAGGCTTGGCACGCTGCCTCACTCGAGCGTATCTTTATCGAGAATAAGATTTACGAGCGCATCGAGGGTTGCCGTACTCCTGAGGATGCATACGCAGCTGTTGATGCTGGTCTGGAACCATTCAAGAAGTTGCTCCGCCGCGAGGTTACGCAGGAGGATATCAAGCGCCTTACGGAGCTTAAGTTTATCCGCATCTCTCGTTTCGATAAGGATAAGAACGATAACGAGATTAAGCGTATCGAGGCCGATATCGAGGCTACGAAGTACGATATCGAGCACCTCACCGAATATACTATTGCCTACTACGAACGTATCCGCGAGCGCTATGGCGCTGGTCGCGAGCGTAAGACCGAGATTCGTGAGTTCGATGTTATCGAGGCTACAAAGGTGGCTGTCACCAACGCTAAACTCTATGTGGACCGTGCCGAGGGCTTCTTCGGAACATCTGCCAAGGGTATGCAGAATCCTGAGTATGTATGCGATTGTAGCGATATTGACGATATCATCGTCATCCTCAAGGATGGTCGCTATGTGATTAAGAAGGTTCTCGACAAGGTATTCTTTGAGAAGAATATCCACTACATCGGCGTCTTCAAGCGCAACGACGAGCGCACAATATACAATGTCCTCTACCGTGATGGTCGAGGCGGAGCGATTATGATGAAGCGTTGCGCCATCAAGAGCATCACCCGCGACAAGGTTTATGACCTTACCAAGGGTACGCCCAAGAGTGAGATTCTCTATATGTCGGTTAATCCCAACGGCGAGGCCGAGGTGCTGAAGATCTACTTCCGTCCCCGCCCGCGCCTAAAGAAGGTGATTGTCGATTTGGACTTCTCGACTGTTGCCATCAAGGGCCGTCAGAGCCAGGGTAATCTCTTCTCGCGTTATGGCATCAACAAGATTGTCTTGAAGGAGCGCGGAGTATCTACTTTGGGCGGTCAGAATATATGGTACGACGAGGATGTACGCCGTCTGAACACTGATGGACGAGGCATTCTGTTGGGTGAGTTCAAGGGCGAGGATAAGCTCGTTATCTGGACTTCAAAGTCGCAGTACTACATCACGGGCTTCAGCGTTGATCAGCACTTCCCCGACGAGACGGTGCGCGTCGAGCGATATGTCGCAGGTAAGGTTTATAGCCTCTGCTACTTCGATAAGGAGCAGAACTACTACTATATGAAGCGCTTCCAGTTGGAGATGAGCGAGAAGATGCTCTCGTTCCTGGAGGATGACGCCACAATGGACTTCGTTACCATCACCGATAAGGCTGGTGCCACACTGCATATCACCTACAAGGGAGCGCAGGCTACTCGTCCTGCCGACGATATGGATGTGGACTCATTTGTGGGCGTGAAGAGCCACCGAGCCAAGGGTAAGCGCATCACCACATACGATGTTGAAAGCTTGACATTCATCGAGACCGAAATTGACGAGTCGGCCGAAGAGGCTTACGACGATGCGGGCGTTGAGGATGCCGAGGTTGTAGATTTGGCCGATGCTATGGATGTAGTGGCTGATACCACTGCCGATGCCGAGGAGTGGGAGCCCCAGCCGTCGGCACAAGCTGAAGATAAGGAGACCACAGTTATGGTTATCGATCCTGAACAGTTAAATCTGTTCTAACGAAATATTTTTTAAGATAGATTATTTTTCTACGCACAATGAAACTCTTTTTGATAGGATATATGGGTTGCGGCAAGAGTTCGCTGGGCCGTAAGTTGGCCAAGAGAGCTGGCTACGAGTTTGTCGATATGGATAACATCATCGAGGAGCGCGAGGGTGCTACCATCCCCGATATCTTTGCCTACGAGGGCGAGGAGTATTTCCGTACGCTGGAGAGTAATCTTATCGAGGAGTTGGGCCGAAAGGAGGGCAATGTGATTATCTCGGCGGGAGGAGGAGCTCCTACCTGGCGTGATAATATGGAGCGTATGACCGCCGTTGGCTACACTTTCTATCTGCGTCGCACCCCCGAACAGATAGCTTCGCGCCTGAGTCCTCACGGACGACAGAAACGCCCCAAGTTGCGTGGTCTAAACGACGAGGAGTTGGTGCAGTTTATGCGTGTGAATATGGCCGAGCGAGAGCCTTTTTATGCCCGCGCGAGCCACATTATCGAGTGTTCGGAGATGAGCGACGAGGCAATCATCGAGTATATACTCTCAAAACTGCAGTCCGATGAACAATAAGCCGATAGGTCTATACGATTCAGGCTTTGGCGGATTGTCTGTGTGGCGTGAACTCTACTGGTCATTGCCCGATGAGTCGCTTGTCTATCTGGGTGATGGTTTGCACTGCCCTTACGGAGCATTGCCGCCCGAGAGGATACTTGAGTTGGCACAACGCTCTGTTGAGGTGCTTATCGAGCGCGGCTGCAAGATGATTGTCGTGGCTTGTAATACTGCAACGGCTGTCGCTATTAAGTGCTTGCGCGAGAAGTACCCCGATATACCCTTCGTGGGTCTTGAGCCGGCAGTGAAGCCCGCTTGCCTTACAACCCGCAGTGGGGTGGTGGGCGTGGTTGCTACCGAGCGTAGCCTTCAGGCTGAGAAGTTCTTGACAACACTTTCCAAATATGGAGAGGGTGTCGAGGTCATCAAGGCGGTGGGTCGTGGCTTTGTCGAGGCTGTCGAGGCCAATGCCGAGGCGGAGGAGAGTACCGAGGTTGTTGTCCGTCGTGTGATAGAGCCCGTGATTGAGGCGGGTGCCGATACCATAGTTTTGGGTTGTACGCACTATCCATTTCTGCGTGGCGTTATAGATAAGGTCATAGGCGATAGAGCGGTGCGAGTCATCGATTCGGGTGAGGCGGTCGAAAAACGAGTGGAGAGTCTGCTCGATAAGTACGACATCAGAGCCGAGGACGATAACGATGCCCGATATGAGTTCCTTACATTCGCAGATGAGGCTTATGCCGAGCGTTTAAGTTGCAAGGCCTTTGGCCGAGAGGTTGGCCCCTCGGATGATGTAAAGTGTAGGGCTATACATTATTAATAATATAGAGATAATCAACTTTTACGATTTGCCTGCGGGCATAGAGTTTACTATAATATGGCACAGCAAGTTAAAAAGACCACCACTAAAAGTAAGTCTGTCAAGAGCACAGCGGCGGCATCATCCAACGACAATATGTTGTGGATGTTGGGCTTTGTGTTGCTGATAGTGGGTGTTATATCGTTTTTTTCGGTTTTGTCGCACTTCTTCCATTGGTCATCAGATTTGTCGGCCCTGCGTAATGACGAGGAGCTGACGGGTGTGGTGGTACCATTCGAGAATATATGCAGTAGTCTGGGCGCACACATTGCAAATTGGTTTGTCGATTGTTCGTTTGGAGTATTCGGTATAATCATACCAATATTTATAGTTGTTATCGGCTGGCGCATCTTCCGCAAGAAGTCGCTCCACCTCAACCATTTTGCGTTGAGTACGGCGCTGATGCTTATTATGGGCGCCTTGACCCTCGGTTTCTTGGGTTCGCAGTTTGGTGTGAGCTATGATATCGGTGGTCGTCTTGGTCACGCTTGCGCTACCGATTTGGCCGCAATCATCGGTAACTTCGGTATGTCTATGCTGATTTTGGCTGGCTGGGTTATTACGGGAGTATTTATCAATCGTAACTTTATCCATATCGTTAATGACTTCAGCGACAATATGGTACATCAGAGCGAGAAGATAGTTTCTGCCGTTAAGGATAGTGTCAGCAAGAGCGCCAAGGCCGAAGCTGAGGAGAGTGAGGCCGAGGCCGAGGAGGCTGATGATACTACGGCCGAGCCTGCACAACAGAATATACCTTCGGTAAGCGAGCCCGCTGCAGCACCTGCGCCAACCCCCGTTCCTGTACAGGAGCGTGAGGAGATTCGCACGGTAGCCGTCGAGCAGCCCCGTGCAGTGGAGTATACTCCTGCCACCGAGCCGCAGAAACCGCTGACAATCAACGATAGATACCGTAGCGATGTTATGGTGTCGCGCCCTTCAGTAGTTGCTGAAGAGGAGGACGAATTCATCGTTGAGCCCATCAATAAGCCACAGCCCGTCGTGGAGAGCAAACCCGCCGAGCCTCAATTCGATGAGGATGGTTTTATGGTTCTGCCTGGTGCCGATGTGCCCCTTAACGAGATAGATGTCAATGCTCTGCTCTCTCGTCCTTCACAGCCGTCAAGTCAGCCCGTTGCTCCCAAGCCGAGTGAGCCACAATTCGATGACGATGGCTTTGCCGTGGTGTCGGGTGGCGAAGAGCTAAAGCCGAGTGCTATGGTAGGCGGAGCGCAGTTGCCGCCCCCTGTCGCAACCGATTATCACTTCCCCGCGCCAGAGGTGCGTATGCCGGTGGCTGGTGCTGACGAGACTGAGAATGATGGTCTGGTAATCAATGTTATAGAGAATAGACCTCAGCAGCGTGACGAGAGTGAAATAGACAATACGCTGTATGATCCGATGCGCGACCTGGAGTCATACAAGAAGCCCTATGTGTCGTTGCTCGAGGATTACAAATCGAACAACAAGGTGAGCGATGCCGAGATTTATAACAACAAGTGTCGCATCCAGGAGACTTTGAAGAATTTTGGTATCGATATCATCGACATCAACGCCACTGTCGGCCCTACGGTTACGCTCTATGAAATCGTGCAGGCGCAGGGTGTTAAGATTGCCAAGATTCAGGGTTTGGAGCGCGATATCGCACAGAGCCTCAAGGCTCTCGGCATCCGTATCATTGCCCCCATCCCTGGCCGTGGTACTATCGGTATCGAGGTGCCCAACCGCGATAAGCAGATTGTTTCGATGTACTCGTCAATCCTCTCGGAGGAGTTCCAGTCGTCGAAGGCCGAGTTGCCTATCGTTATTGGTCGTACTATCCAGAATGAGAACTACACTTTCGACCTTGCCAAGATGCCTCACCTGCTCGTTGCGGGTGCTACGGGTATGGGTAAGTCGGTGGGCCTTAACGCCATCGTTACCTCGTTGCTCTATCGCAAGCATCCGTCAGAGTTGAAGTTCGTTATGATTGACCCCAAGATGGTCGAGTTCTCGATATATAGCAAGATCGAGCGCCACTTCTTGGCCAAGATGGAGTCGGAGGATGAGGCTATTGTAACCGACTCGAAGAAGGCTGTTTATGTACTCAACTCGTTGGTTGATGAGATGGGTCGCCGTCTGGAGCTGTGTAAGCAGGCGGGTGTGAGAAATATTGTGGAGTACAACACAAAGTTCACCTCTCGCCAGCTCAACCCGCTCAAGGGTCACCGCTATTTGCCCTATATCGTTGTCATCATAGACGAGTACGCCGACCTTATTATGACGGCCAAGGAGGTAGAGGTTCCCGTTATGCGTCTGGCGCAGAAGGCTCGTGCCGTAGGTATTCACCTTATCGTGGCTACGCAGCGACCCGATGTTAAGGTTATTACGGGTAATATCAAGGCCAACTTCCCGGCCCGTATTGCGTTCCGTGTTCAGCAGGTTGTCGATTCGCGTACTATCCTCGACCAGCCAGGTGCTAACCAGCTTATCGGTAAGGGCGATATGCTCTTCTCTAACAATGGCGAACTTACGCGTATCCAGTGTGCGCTTGTAGATACTCCTGAGGTTACCCGTTTGGTTGATTTCATCGCCAAGCAGCAGGGTTATACCGAGGCGTACCCTCTGCCCGATTTTGTGCCCGATTCAGGCGATGGCGGAGGCTCGATGTCGGACGGCGAGAGTGGTGCCCCCATCAAGTACGACTCGCTCTTTGGCGAAATTGCCCGTGCGGCTGTAACCAACGGTTCAATCTCTACTTCTGCCATCCAGCGTACCTATGAGGTCGGTTTCAACCGCGCAGGTCGCATTATGTTGCAGTTGGAGCGAGCTGGCATCGTAGGCCCGCAGATGGGCTCAAAGCAGCGCGAAATCAAGTTCTATGACCTGCCCTCGCTGGAGGCTAAATTGCAGGATTTGGGCGTTTTTTAGCGCAAATATGATGCGCGACATACTGCATTGGGCAGTTTGTCCGTTTATATGTAAAACGAATCACTCTATGAGAAAGATATTAACCATACTCTCGCTGCTACTTAGTTTGCCGCTGATGGCCAGCAACAATTCTGATGCTGTGGCCCTGCTCGGCCGCTTGTCGAAGTATGTTGGGCAGTTGGGCAATTACGAGGTGCAGTTTGATATGAACGCAGGCGAATACTCTACTCGCGGCTATTTCCGTGTCGCAGGCGATCTCTACTATATCTCGGTGGGTGATGCCGAGGTTTACTCCGACGGCAAGGTGCGATATGAGGTTGATAACCAGCACGAAGAGGTCTATATCGACGAGGTGGATACCAAGAGTCGTAATGTGCTAGATAACCCAACTCGATGCTTCGATTTTGCGGGTACGGACTACCTCTCCGAGGTGGTGAGGCGCGACTCGGGAGCAGCGACCATCAAGCTCGTTTCGAAGGATAAGTCGGTTGAGGGTGAAATCTACCTCACGATAAAGGAGTCCACAGCCGAGCCTCTGGCCATCGAGTATAGGCTCTACGACGATAGGTTTAATGTCAAGGTCTGCTCCATCGCCAAGAGCAAAACTTCTCCCGCAAAGTTCGATCGCTCGCGCTACCGCGACTACGAAATAATCGATTTCAGATAGCATAGATTTATGCCACCCCTGTTCCGTGTTTCGGCAGGGGTGGTCTGTTTTTAAGGGCCAAATATCGGCTAAAACCCCGACGGGGTGTCGGGTGAAAAATTTTTTGCCCTCAAAACGGCTAAAAATGGCCGAAAAAACGATTTTCTGCACATTGAATATCAAAAAAGCCATAAAAGAGCCCTCCAAAATTGCTTATTTGTGAAAAAAATATTACTTTTGTTTGGTTAAAAAGGTGCGCTAAAGAGCGCTGATTTTGAAAGATAGAGACTATGTTGAATGAAGAAGAAAAGAGTGTCGAGTTGACAGGTAAGATTGTTCCTGTCAATATCGAAGAGAAGATGAAGTCGGCATATATCGACTACTCGATGTCGGTTATCGTCTCGCGTGCGTTGCCCGATGTGCGCGATGGTCTGAAACCCGTACATCGTCGTATTCTGTACGATATGAGCGCCGAGCTGAATCTGTATTCTGATAAACCTACCCGTAAGTCAGCCCGTATCGTGGGTGATGTGTTGGGTAAGTTCCACCCCCACGGCGATAGCTCGGTTTACGAGGCTATGGTTCGTATGGCTCAGGATTGGGCTATGCGCTATCCGCTGGTTGAGGGTCAGGGTAACTTCGGTTCTATGGACGGTGACTCTGCTGCGGCTATGCGTTATACCGAGGCTCGTATGCAGAAGATTACCGACGAGGTGATGGCCGATATCGAGAAGGAGACTATCGATTGGACCACCAACTTCGACGATACAATGAAGGAGCCCACCGTGTTGCCTACCAAGATTCCGTTGTTGCTGGTTAATGGCGCAAGCGGTATCGCCGTAGGTATGGCTACGAATATGGCACCCCACAACTTGGGTGAGGTGGTTGATGCCTGTTGTGCATATATCGACAACCCCGAGTGTGAGTGCGAGGAGTTGTTGCAGTATGTCAAGGGTCCCGACTTCCCCACAGGTGCACTTATCTACGGATATGAGGGCGTCAAGGAGGCGTTGCTCACTGGTCGTGGCCGTATTATGATGCGTGCTAAGGCCGACATCGAGACCAGCTCTACTGGCCATGAGACAATCGTCGTTACCGAGATTCCCTATATGGTCAATAAGGCCGATATGATTAAGCGCATCGGCGAGATGGTAAACGAGAAGAAGTTGGAGGGTATCTCTCACATCAACGATGAGAGTGACCGCCAGGGTACTCGTATCGCCATCGAAATCAAGCGCGATGCATCGGCTAATGTTGTGCTGAACACGCTCTTCAAGAATACACAGTTGCAGACTTCGTTTGCAGTTAATAATATCGCTCTGGTCAATGGCCGTCCGATGTTGCTTAACTTGAAGGATTTGATTGCCAACTTTGTGGCTCACCGTCACGATGTGATTGTGCGTCGTACTCGTTTCGACTTGAAGAAGGCGCAGGAGCGTATGCACATCGTTAAGGGCTTGCTTATCGCACAGGATAACATCGACGAGATTATCCAGATCATCAAGCAGTCACGCAGCACCGATATCGCGAAGAAGACTTTGCAGGAGCGTTTTGGCTTGAGCGAGATCCAGTCTACAGCTATTGTCGAGATGCGTCTGCGTCAGCTTACTGGTCTCGAGCGCGAGAAGCTGGAGAACGAGCACGCAGAGTTGGAGCGTCAGATTGCCTACTTCAACGAGGTATTGGCAAGCGAAGATATGCAGATGCAGATTATCAAGGACGAGTTGCAGGAGATCAAGGCCAAGTATGGCGACGAGCGCCGCACCGAGATTGTATACTCTTCAGAGGAGTTCAATCCCGAGGACTTCTACGCCGACGACGATATGGTTATCACCATCTCGCATATGGGCTACATCAAGCGTACACCTCTGGCCGAGTACCGCACACAGAACCGTGGCGGCGTAGGCGTTAAGGGTAGCGCTACACGCGACGAGGACTTCATCGAGCATATCTATGTAGCCTCAATGCACAACACAATGATGTTCTTCACCGAGAAGGGCCGTTGCTACTGGTTGAAGGTTTACCAGATTCCCGAGGGTACTCGTACTTCGAAGGGTCGTGCAATCCAGAATGTCATCCAGATTGAGGCTGACGACAAGGTACGCGCATATATCAACACCAAGAACCTGAACGATGCCGACTATATCAACAACAACTACATCGTGATGTGTACTCGCGAGGGTGTCATCAAGAAGACTAAGTTGGAGGCATACTCTCGTCCTCGTCAGAATGGTGTGAACGCTATCGTTATCCGCGAGGGCGACCAGCTTATCGAGGCTAAGATTACCAGCGGTAAGGCAGAGGTGATGATTGCTGCTCGTGGCGGTAAGGCTATCCGCTTCAACGAGGAGACTGTTCGTCCTATCGGTCGTGTAGGTGCTGGTGTTCGCGGTATCGCACTCGATGAGGGTGACGAGGTTGTAGGTATGATTTGTATCGAGCCCGACTCAACTCAGGATGTATTGGTTCTCTCTGAGAACGGTTACGGTAAGCGTACCGACCTCGATGAGTACCGTATCACCAACCGTGGCGGTAAGGGTGTCAAGACAATCAATATCACCGATAAGACAGGTAATCTGGTATCAATCCAGGCCGTTACCGACGATAACGATTTGATGATTATCAACCGTTCGGGTGTAACCATCCGTACCGAGGTTAGTCAGATTCGTCTGGCGGGTCGTGCTACGCAGGGTGTGCGTATCATCAACCTCCGCGAGGGCGATGCTATCGCTTCAGTGATGGCTGTTCCTGCTAACGAGAACGAGGATGAGGCTTTGGCTCAGGATGCTGAGGCAGGCGCACAGACCGAGGCCGTGGCACAGGCTGCAGTTGTAGAGGGTGGCGCAGAGACTACTCCGTCGGCAGAATAGTGTAAAGACACGAAACAATTAAATACAAGTAATAAACACATTTTTCATTTAATGAAATTAAGGCTATGAAAAGATTAATTTTCGCGGTGTTGGCTATATCGTTTATGGCTGCACCAATGGCAAATGCACAGAGAGTAAACAAGGACGCTCTCACATCAAAGTTGGCAAAGGCTGATGCTACTATTGCTGATGCGAAGAAGGCTGCAAAGGCTGCAACTTGGCTCAAGCACGCACAGGAGACCTACAACGCATTGTCGGCTCCTACTAAGGACATCTTCGTAGGTATGCCCTTCGAGGAGGCTATGATTAACATCGGTAAGCCCGAGTCATCGGCTGCTAATGTTGTTCTCAACGGTAAGGCTTACACAGAGCACATCTACCCCTGGTTGAAGCTCTATGTTGGCGCTGATAACAAGGTTGCTACTTGGGTTATGACACAGCAGGTTAGCGACAAGGATTTGGTTCCCGTTATCATCAGCTCATACAACAAGGCTCTCGAGTTGGATGCAAAGAAGATGCAGGAGCCCGTTGCTCAGGGTTTGACTATGTTGGAGAACTACCTCAACCAGAACGCAAGTGTTTCAATGGATGCTGGTCTTAACGCTTTGGCTGCTGATAGCTACGCTAAGGCTTTCACAGTTCAGGAGGCTCCTGGTTTCACAGGTATTCAGAACTACCAGTACCTCTACTACGCAGGTTTCCTCTATGTAGTTGATGCACAGACTAACAACAACCAGGCTTCTTATGTTAAGGGTGCTATGGTTTTGAACAAGGCTTTGGCTGCTGGTTATGCTGACGAGGTTGGTGATATCTACTTCTACCTCTACCACTGCTACTACGGTCAGACTGACTCTTCAGTACGCGTAGCTAACCTCCAGCGTGCAAAGCAGCTCTTGATGGAGGGTTTGGCTAAGTTCCCAAAGAACGACAAGATCGTTGAGGGTCTTATCAACATCTACACTTCTGCTGACAGCGGCTCATTGGGTGACCCCAGCGAGTTGATCAATATGGTTGATGCTGCTTTGCAGCGTGACCCCAAGAACCGCGATATGTGGTATGGCCGTGGCCGTATCTTCTTCAGCCTTAAGAACTACGAGGAGAGTATCGTATCGTTCAAGAAGGTCGCAGAGCTCGATCCCAAGGATGCACAGGTTCAGTTCTTTATTGGTTACTTTTACCTCGTTCAGGCTGATGCTATGAATGACGAGATCAACAAGAAGGACTATAAGAGCAACGCCGAGTTCAAGGAGGATCAGGAGAAGGTTAAGGGTGTTTACCGCGCCGCTATTCCTTACCTCGAGAAGTCATACGAGCTTAACCCCAAGGACTTGCGTAATGTTGAGTTGGCTAAGGAGGTTACCTTCAAGCTCCGTGACGAGGAGGGTATGATGCCCAAGTACGAGAAGTACAACAAGGCTTACCAGGAGTTGAAGGGTAACAACTAATCTTCGGCTCGTAACCAAATAATAGAAACACCCGCCAGATTATTCTCTGGCGGGTGTTTTTTTTGTGCCGTGCCGTTCTGTGCAGTATGGTGATGGATATGGTTTTGGACATAAATAAAGCCCACCATACTTTGAGTATGATGGGCTTCTATATTTGGGACTTCCGTAGCCTGTGTTACTTCCGCTCCGTAGTCTTTGTTGCTTTCGTGTCCTCAGGTTAGCCTCTCTTTAGCACTTGCTGATGCCGATGCGTGCCTCCTCGTTGTCCTTCTCCAACTTCTCGTCCTCTTCCCACTCAAACATCGGGAATACGCGTCCGCCGTTGAGCGAGAAACGGGTGTAAGTGATGGGCAGTCCACGCTGCAGGAACTTTGTCTCGTAGGCGGTCTTTACCGAGAGGTCTGCGTCAGCATATCCGCTACCGTAGATGTCGTTGTTCGATGCCTCGCAGGGCAGGTCGAAGTGCTTTACAACCTCGTTTGTGTAGCCATAGAGGTGCTGTGAGTCGGTCTTTAGGTTAATCCATCCGTCTGCCGCCAGGAACTGCGCATAGTACTCCAGGAAGATGGGCGATGTGAGGCGCTTCTTCGCACGGCGAGTCTTGAGCTGCGGGTCGGGGAATGTAATCCAAATCTCTGCCACCTCGCCCTCTGCAAAGAACGAGTTGATAAACTCGATGCGAGTACGCAGGAATCCTACATTCGTCATTCCATTCTCGGTTGCAGTCTTTGCTCCACGCCACATACGCGCTCCCTTGATGTCCACACCGATGTAGTTGGCCTCTGGGTTACGCTCGGCGAGTGCTATGGTGTACTCTCCCTTACCGCATCCCAGCTCAAGGATGATGGGGTTGTCGTTCTTGAAGAAGTCGCGGTGCCAATTCCCCTTCAAGGGGTGGTCCTTATGAAAAATATCCTCAAATTCAGGCTGTACCATACATCTGAAAGTAAGGTTTTCGGCAAATCGTTTAAGTTTATCTTTTCCCACTGCTGTAAATTGGTTTATTGTGCTTGAAAATGTACTCCTGCAGCCTCTACGCCAACGATTGGCTTTAGGGGCTTGATGCGGAATATATAGTTACCCTTGCTCGAGAGTTTTGTGTCGCGACGGTAGGGTAGTGTGATGTCTGCGGCTTGTGCTGTCGGCACATCGGGTCGCTGGCTGTTCACGCTGATTGTAACCTGCTCGGTGCATCGCAACGAGTCGGGCGAAAGCATCGTAATCTCCAACTCTACCTCGTTTGCCGCAAAGCGGTCGTTGATGTGTAGCACGATGTCGAGGTCGTATTGGTTCGATGTATCCTTGTTTTCGTGCTCAATCGTAGCCTCGTCGCTCCACGAACGGACATTCACATCGGTCATTGCCACCATCAGTTCAGTCTTGCTGCACTGCACACAAAGCAGTGCGACGAGGCCGCAAAGCATCAGTCGCACGACTTTAGTGGTATATTTCTGTGCAATTCGGAGCATACTCAACCTGAAGAGGGATGGCCTTTGTTTACTTAATTGTTGCTCTCCTTCTCTCCGCCAGCATTGTTGTTTCTGTGCGGACGGGCGTTATCCTTTGCGTTGTGGCGACCCTCACCATTGGCATTATCTCTGCGGTCACGATTGTCGCGGTTGTTGCGGCGGTCACGGTTGTCACGACGGCCACGACGCTGCTCGCGACCCTCTCTTGGCTCACGATTCTCGCGATTCTCTCTCGGCTCGCGCTGGGGCTTCTCCGCCACATTTGCAGGTGCTACACTCTCTGCCTGACCCTCAGCCTGGGGCTTTGCACCACCCTGAGGCTTGGGACCTCTCTGACCCTTTTGCGGGCGCTGATCCTTATTGTTGCCCTTGCGGTTGTTGCGACGACGCTTGTTCTGGTTATCGAAGCGTGTGATGCTATCCTCTTCGGTGCGGAATGTCGGCTCCTCAATCTCTACGATGCTATCCTTGTCGATGAGTGACTCCACCTTCTTGCCAGCACGGTTCATTGCCAGAATCTCGCGTACACGCTCGACGGGTATAGTCACCACATTCACCATAGCATCTTTGCTACTGCTGAATGACATTGTGCGACCCAGAATGTCGGTCTTCACGAGGAAGTACTCGCCATCCATTGCCTGCAGCGGCTCACGCACGCGAGGCAGAGTCTGTCGAGCATCGGCATACACATCGTATTCGTACATCAAGCAGCACTTGAGTTTTGAACACTGGCCTGCCAACTTCAACGGGTTAAGCGATATATCCTGCACGCGGGCTGCGTTTGTCGTCACGCTCGAGAAGCTCGAAATCCACGACGCACAGCACAACTCACGGCCACAAGCGCCAATGCCGCCGATGCGGCCCGCCTCCTGACGCGCACCAATCTGCTTCATCTCGATGCGGATATGGAAACGCTCGGCAAATACCTTGATAAGCTCACGGAAGTCCACACGACCCTCGGCAATGTAGTAGAATATGGCCTTAATCTTGTCGCCCTGATACTCTACATCGCCAATCTTCATATCCAGACCCATCTCGGCTGCAATCTGGCGCGACTGAATCATTGTGTCGTGCTCCAACGCAATGGCCTCCTGCCAACGCTCGATGTCGTAGGGTTTGGCTTTGCGGTAAATCTTCTTGTACTCGCCATTGAAGGGTGTGAACCCCACTCTCTTAATCTGCTTGGCTACCATATCGCCCGTCAGCGAGATGATACCGATATCGTGACCAGGCGAAGCCTCAACGGCTACGATGTCGCCACGCTTCAGCGGCAGATTGTTTACATTGCGGTAGTACGAGCGGCGCGTATTCTTGAAACGCACCTCGAATATGTCGGTCGGAATATTCTCAGGATACTCCTCCAGCCACGGTGTCTCGTGTAGTTTGTAACAACCCTCTACGGGCGTTACGGTTAATTCCTCGCCACAATCGCAGACCTCAAATCCACGGCCGGGCTCAATTATATGTTTTTTTGAACAATTATTATTGTCGCTCATTGATGCAAAATTTTTGTAAAGGTAAGAAAAAATTTTTAATTTATACCCTGTGTCTCCATTTGTTTTACATCACGGCGTACACGAAGGATGGTCAGCAGTGCAGCGCACGATAATCCCACGATAAAACCTATAATCAAACCTATCGACTCCAGCCCACACTTGAAGGCCAGCAGATAGCCGATGGGTATATTCAGCACTATGTACGAAATCAAGACAATCGGCATCAGCGCCTTCACATCCTGCAAGCCTCGCATAATGCTGATAGATATCGCCTGCAGGCAGTCCGATACCTGGAACAAAGCGATGAAAATAAGCATATTGGCCGTAATGTTTATAACCTCTTGATTCGATGTAAAGAGCGTTGGAATGTCGTATCGGAATATCACATAAAGCACTGCTACCGTAATATTCCACGCCAAGCCCATCTGGTAGGCGGCATTTATCGTGTTACGCAGGCGGCCGAAGTCGCGTCGTCCGTAGATGTGCGAGCAGAGGATGGTAGTGGCCGAGCCGATGGCGATGACAATCATAAATGATACATTCATCGTGTTCACTCCAATCTGATATGCACTCGCCGAGTGTGCACCAAAGGCCAAAACCATAATTCCCGCCACTACGAAGGCGCTCGCCTCCATCGACATCTGGAACGCAATGGGTGTGCCCACCTTCAGAATCTCACGCATAGCATTCAGGCTGATGCGCGACTTGGCGAATAGTTTTGTTGTGTACTCCTTGAATTTCGGAGCATATACGAAGTATGACACCAGCATTATGCACTGCACGATGCGCGCAATGAGTGTGGCCAGTCCAGCACCTACGGCACCCATCGGCTCGATGCCGAATTTGCCGAAGATGAATATCCAGTTTAGAAAGATATTCAGTGCGTTGGACGAAATGATTGTAACCATCGCAATGCGTGTGTTGCCTATGCCTTCTAAGAACTGCTTGACCGTACCCCAAATCATCACGGGGATAAGGCTCCAGGTCATCATATCGTAGTACGGCAGAGCCATATCCACTACCTCGTTGATTGAGGAGTCGCTACCTGTTGCAATCATCCATTTGCTCATCAGGCCAAACAGCGGTCGTATGGCGATAAGCAGCATTGTGGTGAGGATGCTCAGTGTGGTAAACAGCACGGCGCCGTTCTTCAACAGTTTGGTTGCGTGAGCCTTGTTACCTCGGGCGTAGTGTTCGCCAACCAGAGGCGTAAGACCAAATGTAACTCCCATTACGGTGATGAATACAATGAAAAATAGGCTCGATGCATACGATACCGCCGCCATAGGTGTGGGGTCGTCGCCTCCATATCGGCCTACCATAGCCGTGTCGGCCAACTGTACGGTTATCTGTCCAATTTGTGACAAAATAACGGGCAGGGCGAGTCGAAAATTCTCCTTGTAATAATCCTTATATCGTGACCAGAATTTCATACTTAGCTAAAAGTCGTTAAAAAGTGCCGCAAAGATACTAAAAATATAACCAATCTCGTTATTTACTTCGTAAAGCATAGCATCCAGCAAAATATACTGCCCCGCCTTCGGGTCGCATATCGGCACCGCGCCCGCCGAATCGCAATTTGAATTAAGTATGGGGCTTTTGGTCTAAAAGTACACTTAATATTGTAAATCGGGCATATATTATTACTTTTGCTGGTACATAAGTTTTTTGAATGTATAATTTAACTATTACAAGATGATACACTATTATGATTGGATGTCGGATGTGGACCGAATGGAGGGTGTAGCTACCATACCTGGTGAGATATCGCTCTTTTCCTACTCCGATGTGGTGAAAGGTAAGGTAAATCTTAAGCCTCTGCAGTCGCCACACAAGATGGATTTTATATTGATGCTTTTTCAGTTCTCGGGCAGCATAAAGTTCAAGGTCGATATGGTCGATTATAAACTCTCGTCGCCATGCAACTCCATACGCATTATGCCTGGACAGATAGTCTCGATTGATGAGATTAGCGACGATTTCGATGCCCATATCTTGATGATGTCCACCCGTTTTGTTGAGTCGCTGGCCGTCTTTATCAACGGCTCGGTGTCGTTGCAGCCAGGCGTGAAGTTCGATATTATTGAGCGCATAGAACCATCTCAGTTACACGAGATTGAGTATTTTGTCAAGGCTCTGCAACATATTATGCGCGATGACCGCAATCCCTACCGAATTCAGGTCGTGCAGCACATCATAATGGCTATATTCTACTCGTCGGACAAGTTGCGCCGAATCAACGATACCGACTCAGTCAGTTCCAGCGCCGACCACCTCTCGCGCAAGTTCTTCGAATTGGTGAAGGCTAACTTCCGTAGCGAGCGCCAACTCAAGTTCTACGCCGATGAACTCTGCATTACACCACGCTACCTTTCGCGTGCTGTCAAAGAGCGCACGGGCTCGTCAGCGGCCGACTGGATTGAGCGTTATGTGGTGTTGGAGGCTCGCGCACTGCTCAAGAGTACCAATATGACCATCCAACAGATTAGTGACTATCTGAATTTCCCGTCGCAGACCTTCTTTGGTAAATATTTCAAACGCCGAGCAGGTCTTTCGCCCAAGGAGTATCGCCGAATAGGGTAGTGAACTTTGCTAAACAATATAGGGTCCGCCATAGATTTTTCTTGGCGGGCCCTTTTTCGTTGGTTACGCTTATGTTTTTATCACAATTTTCGTATATTTGTAATGGATTAATATGATTTGGAGTTATGATTCGCAGACTATTTTTGACTATAGTTCTCTTTACGGCTATTTTTGCTTCGAGCTGTAGCCGACGAAATGAACCTATTGCCTACATCGACTTCTCTTCGATGTGGAACTACCGACCCGATAACAAGGCGCAGGTGACAGAGATGTGGGATGTGTTGCACACCACAGCCACACTGCAAGGTATTGTCAATCGCCACAAGCCCACGCTCTATATCAACTATGTTCGCAACGAGATGATGGAGGCCGACCGTTTCTGGTGGAACTACTACCGTCAGGAGGGTCGCTGGTTGGCTAATCGCGACACGGTGGTCTATCAAGATGTGGTGGAGTTGGTTGAGAAGTTCTCTGGCCGTATCAAGGGTGCTGTGGTTTATGACCCCAATGTGGCATCTACATCGTCTGTGGCATCGGCCGTGGCGGGTATCGAAAATCTTGTTGCCATCCGCTATGATGCCAGCAAGGGTAGCCTCTACGACCGCCTGGTAAACAATGGTCCCAAACTGAAAGTCAAGGTGTGGCTCGTCAATGAGGATGGCTCGTCGCTGTTTACGGGCAAAGGCTATATTCCCCAGACCGACCGCCCCTCTACGGGCTCGCTCAAAAATGACCCCTATATTTGGTTTATTCACAACTATATGAAGTCAAATCGCTGTAGTGGCGAGTATGGCGCATACTACCTCGACCAGTATTGGCGTGAGAGCGCTGCTTCTGCTCCGATGAATGCACACTGCCTGACAAACCACGACTTTTTTGTCAGCAAGCGTGCCTTCTTCTTCGACCTTTCGCCGTGGGCCGATGAGCCTGCTACGGATGACCCGACGCAGAGCGTAGGCTCAGACTACAACACTCTGATTGAGATGTTGCGTGAGGCCTACCGCATCAACAAGGGCGAGAAATTGTGCCACATCGGAGGCTTCCCCGCGTGGGCCTACAAATACACCAAACACGCCAACGGTCAGCACGAAGATGTCGCTACGGAGTGGGAGTTCAGCCGCATCATCAGCGCATATAGCGCTTTCAAGGATGCCGATGCTATCGGCTTTGGTGCAATGGCCAACGCCTCGTTCTGGCAGCACTTCCCCACTGATGAGACCTACCCCCAAAAGTGGGTCACCGAGGATGAACTCCGCCAGCGAGGTTATCTCGACGAGAATGGTAAGGTAAAGATTGACGGCAGAAAATTCTATATATTCTATGTCGGTGACTACGACGCCTCGTCGTGGATTACCAGCGTGTTGCCCCATCTGTGGAGTGACCCCGTGCGTGGAGAGTATCCGCTGATGTGGTGCATCAGCCCTGTGTTGGCACGCCGTGCGCCTATGGTTATGGATTATGTGCGCCGTACCGCTTCGCCAAACGACTACTTCGCTGCTGCTGACAATGGTGCTGGTTATCTGATGCCTGGTATGTTGCAGGAGCCGCGCGAGTCGGGACTGCCCGATGGTCTGCAGGCGTGGGCTAACCACTGCAAGCCGATGTACGATAAGTGGGGACTAACCATTACGGGCTTTGTCATCGACGGCCACGCCCCTGCACTCAACGATAAGGGTTTGGAGTGTTACGCCTCGTTCAGCCCCAACGGCATAGTGCCGCAGAAGACTCCCCGCACACGACTCTTTGGCGATATGCCCGTGTTGCGTTCGGGAGATGATTTGGTGCGCTCGCCTGAAGAGAATGCCGACTTTATCGTGTGGGATATGCTCTACCGCAACCCGACCCCCTTCGGCTGGTATCGCGATATTCTCAAGTCGCCCACTTGGCACAAGGAGATTATCGAACACATCAAGCAGGATGCTCCGCAACTTGAGTTGCTGGATGCCCCCACATTCTTCGAACTCTATCGTCGCTGGCTAAAGCAGAATCCCGATGCCGCCGCTGGTAGAATCGAGTAATTGAGAGATAATAAAAACATAATACAATGAAAAAGCTACTATCTATCCTTTTGTTGTTTGCCGTTGTGTCCACATTTGGCCTTCAGCGCGTAGCGGCGCAAGCTACACAGAAAATTGTCGTCCCGCAGGATGTCAAGAAGTGGATTTCCACCTCGTTTGGTCGTGGCAAGTTGCCGCCGTTCACATTTGTCTATGACGATAAACACTCCTCTGGCTTTATCCGTAAGTGGAAGCATACGCTCAACGAGCAGCCGAGTGAGGATGTGAATGTAGTGAAGTATCTCGCTACATACACCGACCCCGTAACGGGTCTTGAGGTAAAGTGTGAGATTAGCGGCTTTACGCAGTTCAACGCTGTGGAGTGGGTGCTACATTTTACCAATACCTCTAACGGCAATACACCTCAAATCAAGAGTGTAAAGGCCGTAGATTACACTATGCAGGCTCAGAGCGCAGAGCCTTACCGCCTATTGAGTTGCAAGGGTAGCTGTGGTGTTCGTGCCGACTTTCTGGCTACTATAGATTCGATAGAGGGTGAGGAGAGCGTATTGATGCAGCCTACTTACGGTCGCTCGTCAGATACATCGGCTTTCCCGTTCTTCAATGTTATCTCTCCCGATAATACGGGCGTTGTAGTTGCCATTGGTTGGACTGGTACTTGGTATGCTTCGCTGCTCAAGAGCGACGACAAGGAGCTGACCCTAACCTCTGGAATGGCAAAGATGGATTTGCACCTTTTGCCGGGTGAGACCATTCGTACGCCACGCATCGCTATGCTTTTCTGGCAGGATGAGGACTTTATGGCGGGTAACAACGCCTTCCGTCGCTTTATGCTTGCTCACCACACCCATAAAGTGGATGATGCCTACGCCCACGCCCCATTGTGTGGTGGCTTCGATTGGGGTGACCCTGCGCCTTGCAATGAGTATGGCTGTTTGACCGAGGATTATGCCGTGGCACTTATCAATCGCCACAAGCAGTTTGGTATCGTGCCCGAGGTCTTCTGGCTGGATGCTGGTTGGTACACCGGTAGTGGTGGTCCCAACTTCGAAGGTCGTATGTGGTATAATCAGGTGGGTAACTGGACCGTGGATAAGGAGCGTTTCCCCAATGGACTCAAGCCTCTGTCGGATGCTGCACATAAGATTGGAGCGAAGTTTATGGTGTGGTTCGAGCCCGAGCGCGTCTATGCTGGTACGCAGTTCGCCAACGAACACCCTGAGTGGATGCTCAAACTGCCGAGCGGAGGTAGCAATATGCTCTTCAATCTCGGTAACAAGGAGGCTCTTGATTGGCTCTGCAAATATATAGGCGATATGGTCGAGCAGAATGGCATCGACTACTATCGTCAGGATTTCAATATGGCAATCAATGGCTATTGGGAGGCCAACGATGCACCCGATAGAGTAGGTATGAGCGAGATTCGCCACATCGAGGGACTCTATGCCTATTGGGACTATCTGCTGGAGCGTTTCCCAGGTATGATTATCGACAACTGCGCTTCGGGTGGCCGCCGTCTCGACCTCGAGACTATGAGTCGTAGTCTGCCCCTATGGCGTACCGACTACAACTACGGCGAGGTTAATGGCTATCAGTGCCACACCTATGCCCTCAACTTCTTCCTGCCTTTGCACGGCACGGGCGTTTATGGTGGTGATCACTACAATTTCCGCTCAAGTATGAGCAGTGCAATGGTTACCAACTGGGAGGTTGCTTCGCGCTACGGCTCACTTGCCGATATGCACCGCGCTATTGATAAATTCAAGGAGTTGCGCCCATACTATATGGAGGATTACTATCCGCTCACTGGTGTCAAGGATTTGACGGGTGACGATGTCTGGATGGCCTACCAGCTCAACCGCCCGTCGGATAATTCGGGTCTGGTGATGGCATTCCGTCGTCGCAATAACCCTGCTGCACAGAACTCTATTACGGTGCGACTCAAGGGTCTGAATCCCGATGTTGTCTATACACTCCGCAACGATAACGACGGCACAGTCAGCGAGGCTACGGGCCAGCAACTTGCCGAAGGTCTTACGCTCAACATCGAGACCCCCCTCGGTTCACTCCTGTTGCAGTATGCCGAGAAAAAGTAGAACATTATAAATTAATAACTATATGCGATTGAAATTTATTTATCTGTTGGCATCGTTGATGCTGTTTGCTATTGTCGGCGTAGAGCCTTGTGCCGCCGTAAATATTATTCCCTATCCCCAGTCGGTTGAACTGACCGACAAGGTGTTTGATAAGGCGAAGATAGAGAAGGTTAAGTTTGTTAAGGATAAGAGCATTGCTGCCGAGGCCTATGAACTCTACCTCAAGAAGGGTGGTGTTGTAATCAAGTCGTCAGACGATGCTGGTCGATTCTACGCCCTACAGACTCTGAAGCAACTCGCCGAGGAGGAGACCATCTACTGTGGTGTGATTAAGGATGAGCCCCGCTTCAAGTGGAGAGGCTTTATGTTGGACGAGGCTCGCCACTTCTTCGGTATGGAGCGCGTCAAGGCTGTACTCGATATGATGGCACGCTATAAGCTCAACCGCTTCCACTGGCACCTCTCTGACGATCAGGGCTGGCGAGTTGAGATCAAGGCTTTCCCCGAACTCACAACCGTAGGTGGCGTAGGCTGCTACTCTGATTCAAAGGCTCCCGCCAAGTACTACACACAGGCCGAGATTAGCGAGATTCTGGTCTACGCAGCCGAGCGCCATATCGAGGTTATCCCCGAGATTGATATGCCTGGCCACGCCTCTGCCTTTACACGAGTTATGCCCCACCTGAAGGGTAACGACCGCACGGTGAACCCTGGTAAGGATGAGACCTATGCTACACTAAAGACCATCTACTCTGAGCTTGCCAAACTCTTCCCTGGCCGCTACATCCATATCGGTGGTGACGAGGTAAACAAGAATGGCTGGGATAATCTTCCCGAGGTTAAGGCTCTGATGGAGAAGGAGGGTTTGAAGTCACTCAACGAGGTTGAGGAGTACTTCTGCCGTCGTCTGGCCGACATCATCACCTCAACGGGCAAGAATGTTGTAGCGTGGGATGACCTGATTGATAGCGGTACATCACCCGAGGGTAAGGTTATGCTGTGGTGGCATACCGAGCATCCCGAATTCCTCGGTCAGGGTGCTGATAAGGGTTTCAATATGGTGGTATGCCCCGACCGTCCCTTCTATCTCGACTTTGTTCAGGATCCCGATGATAAGGAGGGTCACCTCGTGTGGATTAAGGCCGTGAACTATATGAAGGAGATTTATGAGTACAAAATCGAGGATAACCCCCGTGTTATCGGCGTTCAGTCAAACCTCTGGTCAGAGCGCGTGATTACTCCTAAGCGTGTGGACTATATGCTCTATCCCCGAATCCTCGCTTTGGCCGAGAAGGCGTGGACTATGGATGAGAATATCGATTTCGCTGGTTTCAAGAAGCGCCTTGAGAACGAGTATAAGTATTTGGATAAGCTTGGTGTTCACTACTACGATTTCCGTGACCCCGAGCGCCATCCCGAGCCTCATAGATAGTCGCCTCGGCGAATATTTTACCCGCAGCCCGACGGACTCACAGTTTGTCGGGCTTTTTTTGCCGAAAATGGTCGAAAAGGAGTGGTAATAGGTCGAAAACCGCAATAAAATAACCTTAAAGTTTAATAAAATTAAATAATTGTCTGATTTTATTAAAATTGTACTTAAATTTGTATGGCTTCAAATGGCGAGGCCAACAAAACGGAGTGTAAAACCTAAAATCGTAATACTATGGAGACTGAAAAGCGCCTACCCAAGAGTTGCCCATCGTGCGGCAAGGGTTTGCGTGTGCATACTATGCACTGCACTGGTTGCGGCACGAAAATAGAGGGCGACTATAAGTTGCCACCTCTGATGCGACTTGCGGAGGAGGATTTGCAGTTTGTTCACAATTTCATCCTTTGCGGTGGCTCGCTCAAGGAGATAGCCTCACGAATGGGGCTGAGCTATCCTACGGTGCGTAATCGTCTGGACGATATTATCGAACAACTCAATAAGATGATGTTATAGTAAACCTGAAAAAATATTGACTATGAAAAAGTTTATTAATCCGTTTAAGTTTATCTCGCTCCGTACCGCTTGGTGCTGGGGTATTGCTACGCTGATACTTTGTTCTATATATTGCTGGCAGATAGGACTGCGCCTGACATCGCTGTCGCAGACTAACTACCTCGGCGATAGACTTTGGGCTGCCACACTGCGCCAGGTGATTGTGTGGGTGCTGCTCAGCGTTATACTCTATCTGTTGGGTATCGTCGCCTCGAAGTCGAAGGTGCGCTTTGTTGATGTTGCGGCGTTCAACCTCTTCGCTCGCCTGCCTTTCGATCTCTCTATGCTTATCTTTGCGTTCCCTTCGGTGCGTAGCGTTATGGCTCTGATGGTCGAGGGTAGCTTTGAAACTGCAATGCAATATAACAGCGTGATTTCGGCTATTAGTGTAGTGACAGCCGTAATGTCAATATGGTACTATGTCTGGACATACAATGCCTTCTCTGTCGCCACCAACCTCAAAGGCTTCAAAGGCATCGCTCTGTTCATCGTCGGCTGGCTCGCCGCCTATATCCTCTCTGCTTATGCTCTGATGTTCTAGTAATAATAAGGCTCTTATACAACTTATATAAACATTAAAGGCTGCTAATTTAGCAGCCTTTTGTGTTATTTGAAGTCGCCGACGACTACGGTGACAAGGTCTTGTGGTTGTAGGTATTTTTTTGCGAGAGCCTGCAGTTGCTCGGGTGTGGTTTGACGGATGCGTTGCAGGTGGGTCTGTATGTGTGAGTTGTCGAATCCGCAGAGGATGTTCTCCGTTGTTACATCTGCTATGCCGAAGGGGCCGTCGAGGATTCGCATCAGTTCGCCCGCCATAATGTTCTTCACCAAATCCAGCTCCTCCTGCGGAATGGGCTCGGTGCGTAGGCGCTCAATCTCGTAGGCTATCTCCTGCAGGGCATCGTCCGTAACCTCTTTGCCGACCTGTGTAGCCAGTGCCAAGTATCCTGTATGCTGGAAGTTCACCATTGCGCAGAATGCACCATAGGTATATCCATTTCTCTCGCGCAGGTTCTGCATCAGTCGTGAGCCGAAATATCCTCCCAGCAGGGTAGAGAGCACCTGCATCGGGATGAAATCTTCGTGTGTGCGAGGGAAGAGCAGGCGGCCCATACGCACTGACGACTGCACGGCACCATCGTGCTGGTGGCGGATGGTGTGGGTTGTGTCGAATGAGGGTATGCCCAAGTCGGTGTCGGCCTCTGCGGTGGGCAGTTGCTCGGCGATGGATGTTATGCGCTCGAGTACCTTGTTGTTGATGTTGCCACTGCAAACCACTATACAGCGCTGTGCAGTGTAGCATCTCTGGTAGTGCTTGACGATATGTTCGCGCGAAAGAGAGTCGTACATATCTTCGCTATATGATATTCCGTAGGGGTGGCTTGCTCCAAATATGGCGTGGGCAAACTTCTCGCGTGCGATGGTCTCCACCTTGCGGCGCTCGATGGATAGTTGCTGGCGGCGCTTTGCACTGTATGTGGCAACCTCCTCGGCGGGGAATGTGGGGTGCAGAATAACCTCCTCAATCACATCGGCTGTGGGCTCAAAGAACTTCGAGAGTGAGCAGAAGGTGATGTAGGCGTAGTCGCGGTCGATGTTGATGTCGAAATACGACCCGAAGTAGTCGAGTCTCTCGGCTATCTGCTGCGACGAGAGGGCGGCACTTCCTTCGGCCAGCATATTGGCCGTAGCCGATGCCGTGAAGGGGTGTTGCTGGGTGATTGTGCCCGCGTGGAATACGAATGAAAGTCGCACCACCTCATACTCGGGGCAGTTTATCACATATATGTTTGTGCCGTTGCTGGCGCAGTGTTTCTCGGCCGCACGCACATCTATTGTCGAGGGTATTGTCAATGGTGGCTGTTTCATTATTTTGCGCGGTAAATTAGTGTTGAAGAGTTCTCTTTGCGGAAGATGCGCTCGGCGAATGATGCAATGTCGGCGGCCGAGAGCGAGCGGTAGGTCTCCACCTCGCGGTTGATGAGTGGCAGGTCGCCAATCATCTCGTAATATCCCAGATTCATCGCCTTGTTCATCACATTCAGCTCGCCGAAGAGAGTGTTTGCCTCGAACTTGTTTTTAACCTTCTCCAACTCGTACTCCGAAACGAAGTTGTGCTGCAACTCCTCAATCTCGTCCCAGAAAGCCTGCTCGGCCTGCTCCTCGGTTGTGGTTGGTAGTAGCTGACCCGTAAATACAAATAGACCGCAATCAACATCGCCCGTGATGTAGGCATTAACCGATGCAAACAGTCGTTTGTTCTTTATCAAGTGTTCGTACAATCGTGCCGAGTCACCACCCGCCAGGATGTCGGATGTGATGTCGCCAAGGAAAAAGTCAGCCGAGAGGCGGTTACCCATCTTAAAGGCTATCGATATTGTTGTGGCGGGCACATCTCGCTCCACAACCTGTCGTCGTGCCTCGCACTGCGCGGGCTCTGCAGGAATCTCGGCTGCAGGGTGCGAGGTGTTGGGTATTGAGCCAAACCACTTTTCGGCCAGTGTGAAGAACTCCTCGGCCTCCATATCTCCTGAGAACGAGAGTATGGCGTTGGATGGCTGGTAGAAGCGGTCGTAGAAGTTACGAATCTCCTCAATCGATGCCTGCTCGATATGTTCTGGCGAGATGCCAATCGTCGCCCAGCGGTAGGGGTGTACCTTGTAGGCCAGAGCGCGGAGCAGCATATTTGCATCTCCGTAGGGCTGGTTGAGGTAGCGCTGGCGGAACTCCTCGATTACTACACGCTTCTCGATTTTGCACGCCTCCTCGCTAAGGTTGAGTCCTCTCATTCTGTCGCTCTCAAGCCACAGGGCAGTCTCGATGTTGGCCAAAGGCAGGGTGATGTAAAAATCGGTATAATCGTTGTTGGTAAATGCGTTGTTCTCGCCACAAGCCATCTGTATGGGTGTGTCGAAGTCGGGAATCTGGTGAGTGCCCCTGAACATAAGATGTTCGAACAGATGCGCCAGTCCCGTGCGGTTGGGGTTCTCGTTGCGAGCACCAACTTTATATAGGATGTTTACGGCAGCCATACGCGATGTGGTGTCGTGGTTGGCTATAACCGTAAGACCGTTTGAAAGCGTTTTTTTGTGATATGTAATCATAAACAAAGTTTTTGCGGACTACAATTAAGTCCGATGCAACTGCAAAAATATTGATTTTTTTCTTACCGCGCTGTTTTCGGTGAAGGAATATTGAAATCAGAGCCTCGGGTGGCTTGTTTGGAGGTCCTTGTTTGGGCTCTCGCAGGGGCTGGTGAGAGAGTTTTGTTTGTTAAAATATTAACACTAAAAAAGTATGAATTCTTGCAATAAATTTGTAACTTTGTCAAGATTTGGTGTGATTTAACGCCTATACTACCGACTAAAACTAAAAATTAACAATAAAAATTACTTTCATTATGTCAGAGAAGAAATTTATCACTTGTGATGGTAACTACGCAGCTGCACATATCGCCTACAAATTTTCGGAGGTAGCAGCTATCTATCCCATCACACCTTCATCGACAATGGCCGAGTATGTTGATGAGTGGGCAGCACAGGGTCAGAAGAATATGTTTGGTGAGACTGTTAAGGTTGTTGAGATGCAGTCAGAGGCTGGTGCCGCTGGTGCCGTTCACGGCTCATTGCAGAGTGGTGCCTTGACTTCAACATTCACCGCTTCTCAGGGTCTGTTGCTGATGGTTCCCAATATGTACAAGATCGCTGGTGAGTTGCTCCCCGGCGTATTCCATGTGTCGGCTCGTGCTTTGGCAGCACAGTCATTGTCAATCTTCGGTGACCACCAGGATGTAATGGCTACACGCCAGACTGGTTTCGCACTGTTGGCAACATCGTCTGTTCAGGAGGTTATGGACCTTGCTGGTGTGGCTCACATCGTAGCCTTGAAGGCTCGCGTGCCTTTCTTGCACTTCTTCGATGGTTTCCGTACTTCACACGAGATTCAGAAGGTTGAGATTATCGACGACGCGTCGCTCACTTCATTGCTCGACCGTGACGCTCTCAAGGCGTTCCGCGCTGCAGCTTTGAACCCCAACCACCCCGTAACTCGTGGTACTGCACAGAACCCCGATATCTACTTCCAGACTCGCGAGGCTTCTAACAAGTTCTACAACGCTGTTCCCGATATGGTTGCAGAGACAATGGCCAAGATTTCAGAGATTACAGGCCGTTGCTACAAGCCTTTCACATACTACGGTGCCGAGGATGCTGAGAATGTAATTGTTGCTATGGGCTCTATCACCGAGACCATCAAGGAGACTATCGACTACTTGGCAACTCAGGGCAAGAAGGTGGGTCTTATCACAGTACACCTCTACCGTCCCTTCTCAGAGAAGTACTTCTTCCAGGCTGTTCCCGCTTCAGTTAAGCGCGTATGCGTTTTGGATCGTACAAAGGAGCCCGGTGCCAACGGCGAGCCTTTGTTCCTGGATGTTAAGGATATGTTCTACGGCAAGGAGAACCAACCTTTGGTTATCGGCGGCCGCTACGGTCTTTCGTCAAAGGATACAACTCCTGCACAGATTATGGCAGTTGTTGAGAATCTGTTTGCTGCAGAGCCTAAGAACCACTTTACAGTTGGTATCAACGACGATGTTACAAACCTCTCATTGCCCGTAGGCGAGGAGATCGCTCTTGCAAAGGAGGGTACTTTCGAGGCTCTGTTCTTCGGTTTGGGTGCTGACGGTACTGTAGGTGCTAACAAGAACTCAATCAAGATTATCGGTGGCTCTACTGACAAGTATTGCCAGGCATACTTCTCATACGACTCAAAGAAGTCTGGTGGTTATACATCGTCACACTTGCGTTTCGGCGACAGCCCGATTCGTTCACCTTACTTGGTGACTACTCCCGACTTCGTGGCTTGCCATGTTCCCTCGTATGTAGATAAGTACGATGTATTGAAGGGCTTGAAGAAGGGTGGCTCATTCCTCTTGAACTCTGTTCACGATGCTGCCACTACTTGCGAGACTCTGCCCGACCATATGAAGGTTTACCTCGCAAAGAACGATATCAACTTCTATGTAATCAACGCAACAAAGATTGCTGCCGAGTTGGGCTTGGGTAACCGTACCAACACCATTATGCAGTCTGCATTCTTCAAGATTGCTAATGTAATTCCTTTCGAGAAGGCTGTTGAGGAGATGAAGAAGGCTATCTTGAAGTCTTATGGCAAGAAGGGTGAGGATATCGTGAATATGAACTACGCTGCTGTTGATGCTGGTGGTAACGCAGTTGAGAAGGTTGAGGTTCCCGCTGAGTGGGCATCAATCGAGGTTAAGGCTGCTGCCGCTACCGTCGATATGTC